>NZ_JBITFY010000004.1:412398-412749 GCF_044456585.1 Streptosporangium sp. NPDC050855 | reverse complement strand
GGTGGAGGGGAAACCGCGGGGGGGGACAAACAACCCCCCCTTGGTGTGGGCCCCCCCCCCCCCGGGGGCGCCGCCCCCCCCCCCCGGCCCCGCCACGTCAATCACGTCAGCAGCCGCCCTCGATGGTCAGCGTGCAGATGCTGTAGATCCAGTCGGTCGTCGTCGGGAGGGCCTCAAGGGTGTCGACCCCCGGGACCGCCGCGACCTCGGCGAGCGAGGTGTAGGCGTCGGCGCCCTCCATCAGAATCTCCGCGGACATGTGTTCACCCCCTTTGCGGCTCAGGCTCGAAGCGCCGGTTCAGCAGCCGGACTGGATGGTGTAGGCGATGCCGCACAGCGGGCTGGTGAGCC
>NZ_JBITFY010000004.1:183286-412299 GCF_044456585.1 Streptosporangium sp. NPDC050855 | reverse complement strand
CAGCTGTTGGGCGGGAAGGCCTCGAGGTTGTCGCCGCCGGGGACCGTCGCGACCTCGGCGAGCGAGGTGTAGGCGTCGGCGCCCTCCATCAGGATTTCAGTGGACATGGTGTTCTCCTTGTTGCTCTCAGGTGAATGTGGGGTCGTGGCGTGGCCGCACGTGTCGCGAGGCCGCCACGCGGTTTCGTCAGCAGCCGGACTGGATGGTGTAGGCGATGCTGCACAGCGGGCTGGTGAGCCAGCTGTTGGGCGGGAAGGCCTCGAGGTTGTCGCCGCCGGGGACCGTCGCGACCTCGGCGAGCGAGGTGTAGGCGTCGGCGCCCTCCATCAGGATCTCGGTGGACATGGTGTTCACCTCCTTTCCTGGATCTCGCGGGTTCCGGACCCGGGTTCGGGTCCGGTGGTCTCGAAGGGGAGCGGTGGCGAGGCGAGGTTGCGGTGCACCGCGCCGGGCATCGCCCCGGCGGCCCGCAGCGCCTCGGTCACCGCCTGCTCCCGGTCGCCGCCCTGCCCGGCGCAGGCCACCAGCCCGGCGGCGACGGCCTGGGAGCGGTGCTCGCCGAAGCTCAGCCCACGCATCCCCGGCCGGAGGTCGTGCGGCTCCCAGGCCCAGCCGACGCCGCGGCCGAGCGCGGCGACATAGAGGGACAGGTCCTCGCGCAGCCCGCCGGCGGCGGCCGCGGCCGCGGCGACGTCCGGGGCGGCGTGCCAGGAGCGCCGCCCCAGATAGACGACGACGCTGTCGCGGCGGGGGTAGTGGTCTCGGGCCGAGAGCACCTTGGCCCGGTAGGGCAGCCGCAGTTCCTCCAGCCGCGCCAGCATCGCCCCCCACAGCCCGGGGGCCGCGTCGGGCGTCCGGGCTCCGGCGTACACCCGCACGCAGGCGCCCTCCTGCATGCCGTGGCCCTGCGATCCGTTGACGAGCAGGAAGCCGGGCGACAGTGCCGGCAACACCGCCGGCAGGGTGACCCAGCGCGACAGCCCCCCGCCGGCCTCGCCGCCGGTGCCGGTGCCGGTGCCGGTGCCGGTGCCGGTGCCGGTCCCGGTCCGGGTCCGGCCGGGGGTCTCGCCGCCGGTCTCGGTGCGAGCCTCGGCGCCGATCCGGTCCTGCGGGATCAGCACGCGCACGCCGTTCAGCCGGACCACCGCCGGCGAGCCGGGCTCCACCGTGGCCAGGACGCGAGTGCTGTCGTGCGGGACCATCGCGCGAAGCTCCTGCTCGAAGCCGGGGTCGTGCGGTGGCCTGCGCGGCTGCTCCCTGTGCGGGTCGCGGCCGGTGTGGAAGGCCTCGTACAGCGCGTCGGCGAGCACCTTGCGCAGGGCCTTGGGACCGCCGGCGGTGATCTCCCGGCCGTCCACGGTGGCCGAGGTCAGGTCCGCGCCGACGCGTACCCGCTCCAGTGCCCGCATCAGTGCCCGCGTCATCGTTCGTCTCCAAGGCCCAGGATGGTGGGGAAGGCTGCGGGGTCGAGCAGGAGCCTGCGCCCGACGCCGGCCGCGGCGCGCTCCAGGGGTGACAGCCGCCCGCGCCGGTGGCCGGCCACGATGAGCCGGTCGATCAGATGCCAGCCGGCGAAACCCGCCGCCCTGGCCGCCAGCTCGCGATCCGAGCGCGCCGCGGGCCTGGCCTGCAGGTAGCCCGACCAGAAGGACTCGACGCAGGGCCGCAGGGCCTCGAAGCGGCGGGTGCCGTTGGCGACGACCTCGCGCTCGTTCGGGGTGTCGTCGCCGCCGGCCATGCCGAGCACGCCCCGGTAAAGCCATTCGCCGGCGAAGGCGCCCACGTCGCGCGCGGCGTCGGCCGCCCTGGCCTCCTCCCAGTCGGTCAGGTAGAGGGTGTCGTCGTGGTGCAGGAACTGGTCGAGCCGGATGTCGCAGTGCACCGGGACACGGGGGGCGCTGCGCTCCCACCGCGCCAGGTCGCCGATCGCCTCGACGATCGCGGGGTCGTTGTGCAGGATCGCCCACGCTTCCAGCTCGGCGCCGCTCGCGGCCGCGTAGACGCTCAGCGGGAGAGCCGACAGGCGGCCGAGCGGCGGGACCGGCGGCGGAGAGGTGTCCTGGGCCACCACCGGCGGCGCCTGGAGGGTGTGGAGCGTTCCGATCTGCAGACCGGCCGAGCGGGCCAGCTCCCAGGTGAAGTCATCGTCGGAGGCGAGGTCGGCTCCACTGCGGGCGTCCTGCAGCAGGGTGAAGGCCACCAGGCCGGATTCGGCGTCGCCGCCCAGGAATCGGGGCGCGTTGATCACCTGGTGTCCGTCGAGCAGCGCGCTCATCGCCCTGGTCCGCTCCACCCTGAGCCGGACCAGGTCCGCCTCGCCGAGGGTCTTCTTGACGAAGACCGGGACGCCGGCGTCGGTCACCCCCGCCCAGCTGTCGTTGCGGCCGAAGAACGCGGTGATCGCGTCCTGCCGCAGCGCTCCCAGGCCGAGCTCGGTGAGGAAGCGGGTGACCTCGGGCACCTGCTCCAGCGGTACCGGCTCCAGCGTCAGCCGCTCACGCACCGCCATCGCCGGCTCCCGGGACAAGGGCCGCGTGCGCGGCCGGTACGCGTTCGTCGTGCATGGTTGCGTCTCCCCGTCGTCGGAACGGACGTCCGCGATCCCCGGGCCGGACACGACGTCCGGACGTGACGTCGGACCGTGTCCGGCTGACCGCGGTTCAGAGCATGCAAGGCGCTACTTGCGCCGCACTTGGAAGCGACTGCAGGTGCGGGTGGCGAGGACGGCGCCCGCCGTCACAGCGAGCGTCGCCACCATTGTCTGCGCAGGTCACAGTGTTTCCAGGTGGTTCGCGGCAGGCGGGAGCGAGTGCCCTGCGCGCCCGAGGACACGCTGCAGCCGCTTCCAAGTGCGGCACAAGCGGTGCCGCGCATGCTGGCGCCCACCGACCGTCAGGCGTTGAAGGGAATGCCATGAGCAGCCTCAAAGGGCCCGGTACCGTCACCTGGGACGTCACCTATGCCTGCCCCCTGCGATGCACGCACTGCTACTCCGAATCGGGCAGGCGGCCCTCTCGCCAGCTGGGCCACGACGAGATGCTCCGGGTCGCCGACGCGATCGTCGCCCTGGGCCCGGAGTCGGTGGAGTTCGCCGGCGGCGAACCGTTGCTGGTGCGGGGGATCTTCGACGTCGCCGAGCGCATCAGGCAGGCCGGCATCGCCGTCAACCTCTACACCGGCGGCTGGACCTTCACCCCGCGGGCGGCCCGGGACGCCGTCCGGGTCTTCTCCCGGATCACCGTGAGCGTCGACGGGGCCAGCGCCGAGGTCCACGACGGGATCCGCGGGCGGGCCGGCTCGTTCGAGCGGGCGATGCGGGCGCTGGCCATCCTCGACGAGGTCGCCCCGCACCACGAGGTCAGGTTCGGCATCGACTGCGTGGTCACCCGCGGCAACTTCCACCAGATGGAGGAGTTCTGCACCGCCGTCGCCCCCCGCTTCGCGAACATGGCGTTCCTCATCTTCGGCGCCGTGCTGCCGTCCGGGCTGGCCAGCAGGCCCGGCTTCGAGGGCGAGCTGCTCACCGAACAGGAACTGAGCACGCTGGCGAGCCCTGAGCGCGTCACGCACCTGCAATCCCTGGCGCCGCCCTCGGTGCAGGTGATGACGACCGACAACTTCCTGCTGCAGATGAACCCCGACATGATCGCGCGCTACGGCTTCCCGATGATGCAGGTGGAGCCCGACGGGCAGGTCCGGGCGATGCCCATCTACGAAGGGACCGTGGGAAGCCTGCTGGCCGACGATCCCCTCACCCTGTGGCAGCGCTCGATCGAACGCTGGCGCGACCCCTTCGTGGTGGAGACCCTGTCCTCGATCCGCTCGATGCGCGACTGGGCCGAGGCGACCCGGCGCCTGGACCACCACTTCGGATCCGAGGAGGTCCGCCGCCGCATAGCCCTTCGCCCGGCCTACCTCGCTCCCGCCCCGGCATGAGCCGCGCGCACGGTTCCTGGCGGTCGCTGCTGGACCACCTGCGGCCCCACCGCGGCCTGCTGGCGCTCGGCGGGGCGCTCACCCTGGCCGGCTCGCTGGCCGGGCTGGCGATGCCGCTGCTGGCCAAGACGGCGGTCGAGGCGTTCGGCGCGCAGCGCTCACCGGCCGGGCCGCTGCTGGGCCTGACCGTGGTCGTGCTCGCGGCAGGCGCGCTCGCCGGCGCGCTGGGCAGGTACGTGCTGGAGCGGATGGGGGAGGGCATCGTCTACCGCGCCCGGCGCGACCTGGTGGACCGGATGCTGCGGCTGCCCGTCTGCGAGGTGGACCGGCTCAAGCCCGGCGACCTGCTGTCTCGCGTCACCTCCGACACCACCTTGCTGCGCGCGGTGTTCACCGACGGGATCGTCGAGTCGGTCACCGCGGTGTTCATGCTGGTGGGCGCGGTGGTGATGATGGCGCTCATGGACGGGCCGCTGCTGCTGGTCACCGTGGGCGTGCTCGTCCTGGTCGGCGGGCTGGTGGGCCTGGTCATGCCGCGGATCCGGCGGGCCTCGGTCCAGGCGCAGGAGTCGGTGGGGGAGATGGGCGCGGCGCTGGACCGGGTGCTGCAGGCCTTCCGTACGGTCAAGGCCGCCGGCGCCGAGCAGCAGGAGATCGACGCGGTGGCCGGCGCGGCCCGCCGGGCCCGCGACCGCGGTGTCGCCGTCGCCTGGTGGACCTCCGTCGCGGGCACCGCCTCCTGGGGCGCCGCCCAGCTCACCTTCGTGGCGGTGCTCGGCGTCGGCGGGGCCCGGGTCGCCTCCGGGGCCCTGCAGGTGTCGTCGCTGGTGGCCTTCCTGCTCTACCTGTTCTACCTGGTCGCGCCGATCGCCCAGCTGCTGCAGGGGGTCACCCGGGTGCAGGGCGGCCTGGCGGCGCTCAGCCGGATCCGGGAGATCGAGGACCTCCCGGCGGAGGAGACCTCGCCGCCGGGCCCGGTCGGCACGGACCGGTTGCAGGCGCCGGCCGGCGTGCGGTTCGAGAACGTGGCCTTCGGCTACGGCGGCGGCCGCCCGCCGGCGCACCACGAGGTGTCCTTCGCCGTCCCGGCAGGTGGCGTGACGGCGCTGGTCGGCCCCTCGGGGGCGGGCAAGTCCACGGTCTTCGCCCTGCTGGAGCGGTTCTACGAACGCCAGGGCGGCGAGATCAGCGTCGACGGGCGCGACATCCGGCAGTGGCGGCCGGCCGAGCTGCGCGCCGCCCTCGGCTACGTGGAGCAGGACGCGCCGGTGCTGGACGGCACGCTCCGGCAGAACCTGGTCCTGGCGGCGCCGCACGCCTCGGACGAGGCCATCGGGCGGGTGCTCCGGCTGACACGGCTGGAGGAGCTGGTCGCCCGCCTCCCCGCGGGGCTGGACAGCGAGGTGGGTCATCGCGGCGTCATGCTCTCCGGAGGCGAGCGCCAGCGGGTGGCCATCGCGCGGGCGCTGCTGCGCCGCCCCCGCCTGCTCCTGCTGGACGAGGCCACCTCCCAGCTCGACGCGGTCAACGAGCTGCTGTTGCGGGAGGTGATCGCCGAGGTGTCCTCGGAGACCACCGTGCTGGTGATCGCCCACCGGCTGTCCACGGTGACCGGTGCCGACCAGATCGTGGTGATGGAGGGCGGCCGGGTCAGGGCCACCGGTACCCACGCCGACCTGCTCGGCACCGACGACCTGTACCGCGAGCTCGCCGCCACCCAGTTCCTCGCCGCCCGGCCCGCCTAGGAGAGCTGTTCGGCGTCCGGACCTGGATAGGCCCGGTGACGGGCTGGCTGTGGCTGGTAGAACTCGGACGTGGCGCGTTTTGATGTGAAGGGTGCCGAGGGGCGTTGATCGAGCCGTATCTGTCGGTGGCGGTCATCGGGCCGCTTCCTCGGCGGGTGCGTGATCGGTTCGACGGGATCTTGTGGCGGTTTCGTACGGGATCTGGCCGGCGTGATGTGCCGGAGCGGTGTGGGTCTTGGTCCACGTTCTATTCCCGGTTCAGTGGCTGGGCCAAGGCCGGGGTGTTTCAGGGGTTGGTGGACGCGCTGCTCGTCGAGGCCGCTTTGCGTGGGCAGGTCGGGCTGGAGGTGGTCAGTGTGACTCCACGATCGTGCGGGCGCGTCAGGAGCCGGCCGGGTCGGCCGGCCTCGGACCCGCCCTGCCGCGGTGGTCGCGGTGGCCGCGGACGAGGCCTGCTCCTCCAAGGCCAACCGCTCCTACCCGCGCCGCCGCAAGATCACCGTGGTCATCCCGGAGAAGAGTGATCAGCGGGCCGATCGGAAGAAGAGAGGTTCAGCGGGCGGGCGGCCCGCCGGCTTCGATGCGCAGCGCTACCGGCGGCGCAACACCGTCGAACGCTGTTTCCAGAAGCTCAGGACCTGGCGCGGTCTGGCCACCCGCTACGGCAAAGCCCCGGAAAGCTACGAGGCCGGGCTCTACCTCCGAGGCTCGGTCATGTGGCCGAAGCTCCTCACCTCAACCACATGATCCGAACTCCGGACAACTCCTAGCGGAGCTCGCCCGCGCCCGCGTGGCGGGAGACCGAGCGGCGCACCGACTCGGCCGGGTCGATCCCGGTGTGCAGGACCGGCGTCCAGCCCGCGTCCGCGCCCAGGTCGGGGTCGTTGACCGCGTTGTGGACCGCGACGAGGTCGATCGGGACGACCCGGCCCCCGACGCGGAGCACGTCGCCGCGGGAGGTCATGGCGGTGCCGCCCCAGTTGCGGACGATCGAGGCCGGGTCCACCGCGCGGCCCAGGCGGAAGAAGTTGTTCTCGGAGAAGATCTGCGACTGCACGCCCACGCCCAGGGCGTAGGAGAAGGTCTCGGCGTCGGGGATCTCGTAGTAGTTGTTGTAGACGTGCACCTGGCCGAAGCGCACGCGCGGGAGCCGCTGGAGCACGTTCTCGAAGTGGTTGTGGTGGATGGTGACGTTCAGCTTGCCCGCGTCGTTCGCCGGGTTGTTGGTCGAGCCGATCAGCATCGTCTTGTCGTGGCCGGAGAACCGGTTCCAGGACGCGGTGACGAAGTTGGAGGCGTTGGTGATGTCGAGCTGGCCGTCGTGGACCTGGTACGGCCTGCCGAAGTGGCGCGGCTGGGCGGAGTCGGGGTTGTCGCCGTCGGTGAAGGTGTTGTGGTCGACCCACACGTGCGTGGAGCCGGTCACCGTGATGTTGTCGTAGAGGGAGTTCCAGTTGCCCTCGGCGCCGTCGGTCGGGTCCCACTGCGGGAAGCAGTCGGCGGTGTCCTCGAAGGTGATGTTGCGGATGATGACGCTGTCGGCCTTGTCGACGTGCAGGTTGAGGCCGCGGATGCGGGCGTCCCTGCCCAGGCCGACGACGGTGGTGCCGGAGCGGACCTTGAGCTTGATGTCGGAGGTCTGCCGGGCGGCCGAGGCGACGCGGGCGGCCTCCAGCGGGCCCGACGGCTTGGCCGTCCTGCCCCACACCGCCGGGTCGTACGCGGCGAGGTAGCCCTCCAGCGTGTAGCCGCCGGTGACGTAGTCGGCGCAGGTGCTCTCGGGGGCGATCGTCCCCTTCACGTAGACGATCGACGGTGAGGGGGCGGCGAGCGCGGTGGCCAGCTCGGTGCGGGTGGAGACGACGTGCACGTTCGAGGCGGGCGCGGCGGCGCCCCCGGTGGTGCCGGTGCCCTCGGAGGCCCAGCCGTCACCCGCAGGCAGGGTCTGGCGTCCCAGGTCCGGCCGTGGGCCCTGGAACGAGGCGGAGCCGGAGGACGGGGAGACGGCGGTGGCGGAGGCGGCCGGGGCGGCCAGGACCGCCAGGGAGAGCAGGGCGGTGAGCGCGACGGCTCGTTTCATGGTGGTTCCTTCACGGGTCAGGCGGAAGGAGGCTCCGTACGGTCCCCGAGAGCCTTCCGGGTGGTGGGAGGCGGGCGCGCCCCGGTCAGGAGAGACGCACCCACCTCCGGTCTGTGGGGGCTCAGCCGCCGTTGCGCTGTCTGTACGACGTCTGCGCCTCGGTCAGCTTGGCCGCGAACGCGTCCAGGAAGTCCTTGGCGGGCAGGGAGCCCTGAAGGACCTTCTGGAACTCGGGCTCCATGTCGGTCTTGGTGATCGCGTTGAACTCCGGCAGGTGGTAGGGCATCTGCACGACCTTCGTCGCCGGGTCGTTGAGGACCTTGAGCGCGGTGGAGACGTGCTGCAGCCCGGCGACCCAGGGCTCGTCGGCGACGTCGGTGTTGGCCGGGAGCACACCGGTCTTCTCCGACCAGTAACTGTTCATCTCCTTGGAGGCGACGAACTCGGCGAACCGGTACGCCGCGTCCTTGTTCCCGCCGGAGGCGAACACGCCGATGCCCGAGACCGGGTTGGACAGGATCGAGCGGGCGCCGGACGAGGACGCGGGCACGGCCATCGCGGCCACCTTGCCCGCGCCGAGCGTCTTGGCGTGGTCCTGGTACGAGCCCAGGTTGTGCTGCATGATCCCGATGTTGCCTCCGTCGAACTGGGCGACCATCTTCGTGTAGTCGTTGCCGATGTCGGCCTCGGGCGTGACCTTCTTGTACAGCCCGGCCAGCCGGGTGAGGGCCTCCACGTTCCTCGGGTCGTTGACGGTCGACCTGCCGGAGGCGTCGAAGATCTCGGTGATGCCGGACTGCCCGTACACGACCTCCAGCATCTGCGCGATCGAGCCGGCGCCGCCGCGGAGGGTGAAGCCGTAGCGGTTCCGCGCGGTGTCGGTGAGCCTCTCGGTGGCGGTGAAGAAGTCGTCCCAGGTCCTGGGCGGCCGGAGGCCGGCCTCCTTGAACCAGTCGGTCCGGTACCAGAAGACGCCCATGTTGGTGGACAGGGGGACCATGTAGGTCCTGCCGTCCGGCACGGTGTTCTTGACCGTGGACAGCACCTGCTCGTTCAGCCTGCCGTTCAGCGCGCCGCCCGAGAGCCGGTCGTCCAGCGGTTCCAGCGCCTTCTGCGCGACCAGGCCGGCGAGCATCGCGGTGGACATGCCTCCCACGTCGGGCAGGCCGCCGCCGGCGATGGCGGTGTCGTACTTCTGCTGGGCCTGGGCGATCGGGATGCCGACGTACCTGACCTGGATTCCGGGGTTGACCTTGTTGAACTCGGCGATGATGTGCCGCCACACGGGGGTGCGCGCGGGGCCGCCGTTGTCGTCCCAGAAGGTCAGCGTGGTCTTCCCGCCTTCGGAGGCCGACGGCTCGTCCGAACCGCAGGCGGCCAGGCCGGTGCCCATGGTCACGGTCACGACCAGGACCGCCAGGCGCTTCGCGCGTGAGATCATTGCCCTCCACCTCTCTCTTTCGTCTCCCCCGACGTGGTGTGACCGTACGGGTACGCGGCCCTCGGCGGGAGACCCCGCCGCGCCCGGCCCGTCACCACGCGACCTCCTCGGCGAGCGCCGCGGCCTCGCGCGGGCTCAGCCGCCCGTCCGCGACGACGGTGACCACCCGCCGCCGGAGGACGTTCTCGACCACCAGCGGGGTGTCCCAGGCGAGCGCCGCGCCCACCCCCGGGTACTCCTCCACCCGGACGAACCAGGGATCGTCCCGCTGCACGAACACCAGGGTCCACTTCCGCGCCGTCATGGCCAGCCAGGGCGCCGTCGAGCCGTGCACGGCCGGCTCGCCCTCGGCGTCCGCGGTGAAGACCCGGCGGTCTGCGGAGGACGCGGGGGCCCGCCAGAAGAACCCGCCGTACCCGGCGCCCGCGCGGCCCTTGGTGGCCGAGCTCCGGATCACCAGCGGCTCGCCGGTGAGGTTCGTCAGCGTGAACGACACCTCCAGCGCCCAGCAGCCGATGAGCTCCACCGCCCGCACGCTCCGCGCCTCGCGGGCCGTCTCGGTGCCGTCCGGGCCCTCCCAGGCCAGTGCCTGCCCGAACCCCGACGCGTCCGACCAGGTGAACTCCAGGTGCCGCTGCACGCCGTGGTCGCCGAGCCAGGACGGACCGGCGTCGCGGACGTAGGTGCGGCCTCCCCAGAAGTTGCCCCCGCCCAGGTCGGAGATGGCGACGCACACGCCCAGGTGGTGCGGGTGGTCGGCGGGCGCGACCTCGGTGACGGTCGTGCCGGCCAGCGTCCGCACCGGGTGCAGGTACGGCCGGGGGGAGGACGTCCGCGGCATGTCGGGCGCCACGACGTACTCGGCGACCTTGCGGCCGTGCGCCACCAGCACCGGCCGCGCCGGCTCAGGCCGGACCGCCCCCGGCCCCGGCGGGACCGCTCCCGTCCCCGGCCGCGCCGCTCCCTCGGAGACGCCCGGCGAGGGGCTCGCGGAAGGGCCCGGCGCGACGCCCGCCGGGTCGCCGGTCCCGGTCTCGGCTCCGGGGAAGGGCCTGCTCCAGGGCACCCGCAGCTCCGAGTAGAGCGCCAGCCGTTCCGCGCTCGCCGCCGTCACCTCGGCGATCCTGGGCAGCACCCGGCGCTCGGTGCCCACCTCCTGGAACACGTCCGGGATGGCCCGGGGCGGGGGCGCCAGCCGTACCGCCTCCAGGACGCGCATGAAACCCGCGGTCCTCTCCAGCGGCACCAGCAGCTCCGCGCCGTCGCGCAGGTGCGCGACGAGGTTCTCCAGCAGGTCGGTCCTGGGGTGCACGACCGAGGTCCCGTCGAACTCGATCCGGTCCTCGGTGTAGGTCAGCCTGATCCGTCCCCGCTCGCCGTGCACGATCAGGTACGGCTCGTGCCGCCGGTCCGCGCAGAGCGAGACCGCGACCGTCACCGTGGTCCGGTCGTCCATCCGCAGCCGCACGCACGAGGTGTCGTCCGCCTCGATCGCGTTGGCCCGGTAGAGCTCGACCTCGACGTCCCGCACCTCGGCCCCGGAGACGGCCAGCGCGGTCGCGGTCGCGTGCGCGAGCGGGTTGGTGAGGGCGCCGTCCACGACCGGTACGCCGTCCACCTCACGCCTGCCGGCCCAGGAGACCCGGCCGTAGTAGGAGTAGGGCCGTTCCCACGCGCCCGCCGCGCCGATCCCGGTGACCCGGCCGATCGCCCCCTCGGCGATCATCCTCCGCACCGCGGGGACGGCCTCCGATCCCAGGCTCTGGAAACCGACCTGGCAGGCGAGCCCGGTCCGGCGCGCCGTCCCCGCGATCCGCAGGTAGTCGGCGTACGTGGCGGCGGGCGGCTTCTCCAGCAGCAGGTGCGTGCCGGCGAGCAGCGCCTTCTCCGCCAGGTCCGCGTGGGTGTGGATGGGCGTGCACAGGATCGTCACCTCGGCTCCGGTACGCCCGATCAGGGCGGCCAGGTCGCCGGAGAACTCCGTCCCGTCCGGCAGGCCGTCGACCGGCCGGACGTCGCACACCCCGACCAGCTCCACCAGCCCGGCCTCGGCCAGCCTCCGCACGTTCGACAGGTGCCACCAGCCGTGTCCGTGCGCCCCGGCCAGTACCACGCGAACCGGTTCCATCACGCCGCCTCCCATCGCAGTCCGGGCCTCACGGGTTCCCCATCTCGGTGGCCGGGCCCGGGGCCGTCGCCGGGCCCGGGGACGGCTTCGCGGAGCTCGCGGAGGACGTCATCCCTTCACCGCCCCGGCCGACATGCCCTGCACCAGGTAGCGCTGGATCACCGCGAAGACCAGGACGACCGGCACCGCCGCGACGACGCCGCCCGCGGCCAGGGCGCCGAAGTCCACGCTGAACTCGCCCAGGGTGTACGCGAGGCCGACCGGCACCGTGAACTTCTCCTGCTCGCTGATGAACATCAGCGCGAACAGGAAGTTGTTCCAGCTGTGGATGAAGGCGAACGAGCCGACCGCGACCAGCGCCGGGCGCAGCAGCGGCAGCACGACCGCGAAGAAGCCGCGGAGCCGGCCGCATCCGTCCACCCAGGCGGCCTGCTCCAGCTCCACCGGGATGTTCCTGATGAAGCCGCCGAGCAGGATGAGCGAGAGCGGCAGCTGGAAGACCGTCTCGGCGATCACCAGGCTCCACAGCGAGTTGACCAGGCCGAGGGTACGGAAGATCTCGAAGAGCGGGATCAGCATCATCGCGCCGGGGATGAACTGGGTGCAGAGCATCCCGATCATGAACGGTGTCCGGCCGCGGAACTCGTACCTGGCCAGGGCGTAGCCGCCGGCCAGGGCGACCACGGTGGTCATCACCAGCGAGGCGACACCGACCATCAGGCTGTTCCTGAAGAAGAGCGCGAAGCTCAGGTCGTTCCAGACCGTCGCGAAGTTGTCGAACGTGATCGGCCAGGGCAGCAGCGAGGTCGACCCGCGGGGCCGGAACGCGAAGACCAGCATCCAGTAGAAGGGCACCAGCGTGAACAGCAGGTACAGCCCGAGGGGGACCCAGATCTCCCACCGGCGGGCCCGTCCCCGGTCCTGCCGTCCGGGCCGCGGCGCGGTCGCGGGCGGGGCCAGCCGCGGCCGTTCGGCCGTCTGGAGGGTCATGGCTTCGCTCCGAACCTGCTCAGCCGCAGGTAGGCGATCGAGAAGAAGGTCAGGATCAGGAAGGCGACGGTCGTCAGCGCCGAGCCGTATCCGAAGTCGTGGGACTGCACGGCCTTGGCGGCCACGTACAACGGCAGCGTGGTGGTGGCGTGCGCCGGGCCGCCGCCGGTCAGCGTGTAGAGCAGGTCGACGTTGTTGAACTCCCACACGCAGCGCAGCAGCGTGGACAGGATGATCGCGTCCTTGAGGTGGGGGAGCGTGATGTGCACGAAGCGCCGCAGCCGCGCGGCCCCGTCCACCGAGGCCGCCTCGTAGAGCTCTTTGGAGATCGTTTGCAGGTCGGCCAGCAGCAGGATCGCGAAGAACGGCACCCCGCGCCAGAGCTCGGCGAGCACCGCCGCCCAGAAGACCGTGTCGGGGTCGGCCAGCGGCGCGGCCCCGTACCGCATCAGCCCCAGGTCGGCGAGGTAGCGGGACAGCCCGGTCGTCGGGTTGTAGAGCAGGATCCAGATGCCGGTCGTCAGCACCCCGGAGACCGCCCAGGGGGAGAAGACCGCCGCGCGGGCCAGCCCGCGGCCGACGAAGGTCTCGTTCACGATCAACGCCAGGGCCAGGCCGAAGACCAGTTGCAGGGCGACCTCGACGCCGACCCATTTGAGGCTGAAGCCCAGACTCTGCCAGAACAGGGGGTCCTCGAACAGCAGCGTGCGGAAGTTCTCCAGTCCGGCGAAGCCGTTGTCCCAGGGCCTGGTGACGTTGTAGTGCTGGAGGCTGTAGTAGAGGACGCCGGCCATCGGGTAGACGAGAAAACCCAGCATGGCGATCACCGCGGGTGCGATCAGCACGTAGGGGGTCCTGGCGGCACGACCGGGACGGCGGCGCGCCCGGGGACTCGTGGGGGTGATTGCCATGACCGGCAACCTCCTTCCGAGTCGGCGTCAGGAACTGCAACCGGTTGCATGAAACATTGCGGACATCTCCCGGCAACGTCAAGGGCCCAATTTGGTAAACGCCCGCTTATCTGCCCATTTTTCGATATTTGCAACTTTCAGCGGTCCGGATAGGATGCCGGAACCTTCCGGGAATCGTCGGATTCGGTCGTTGACAGCGGTACAACCGCTTGCACTAATGTTCTCCAGGACCCGCAGGAGGGTCGCGACGGAGGAGTACGGTGGCAGCGACGATCAGGGACGTGGCGCGGGCGTCGGGAGTGCACGTCTCGACCGTGTCCCGCACGTTCTCGGCGCCGCACCTGGTCAACAGCGAGACCCGTAACCGCGTGCTGGCCGTCGCCGAGGACCTCGGCTACCGGCCCAACCGTGCCGCGCGCGCCCTGACCACCGGCAGGACCCACAACATCGGCCTCATCGTCGCCGACATCTCCAACCCCTTCTTCCCCCCGCTGATCAAGGCCGCCCAGGCGCACGCCAGGGCCCGCGACTACCACGTGTTCGTGGCCGACACCGACGAGGACCCGCTGGTCGAGGAGGAGCTGATCCACACCCTCGCCAAGCAGGTGGACGGGGTGCTGCTGTGCAGTCCCCGGCTCTCCAACCGGGTGATAGAACGCCTGCACGCCGACGTGCCGTTCGTGGTGGTCAACCGCCGGGTGAAGGGCATGCCGACGATACTGATGGACATCGGCCAGGGCGCCCGGCTCGCGATCGAGCACCTGGCCGGGCTCGGCCACCGCAGGATCGCGCTGCTGTCCGGCCCCTCCGGCTCGTGGACCAGCGGCGAGATGTGCGCCGCCGCGGCCGCCGCCGAGGGGGTCGAGGTGGTGATCATGGGCCCGAACGCGCCCACCGAGCGGGGCGGTCTCGCCGCCGCGGCCGAGGTGATCGGCTCGGGGGTCACGGGCGTGCTCGCCTACAACGACCTGGTCGCCATCGGGCTCATCGAGGGACTGTACGAGCGGGGCGTCCGCGTCCCCGGCGAGATCAGCGTGGTCGGTGTCGACGACATCGTGTCCGGCCGGCTGAACCGCCCCAAACTGACCACCGTGGCCATGCCCACGGCCGCCGCCGGGCGGATGGCCGTCGATCTGCTGCTGCACTCCTTCGGCGACGGAGCCACGCCCACCCTGGCGACCCTGGAGACCAGCCTGGTCGTCCGCGAATCCACCGGAGAGGCGCAGAAATGAACGTCGGAACCACCCCGTCGGGCGAGCCGGTCGAGCGGCACGTGCTGTCGAAGGGGCGGATGCGCGCCTCGATCCTCAGCTACGGGGCGATCCTGCAGACCCTGGAGGTCTCCGGGACGAACGTGGTCCTCGGCTACCCCGACCTCGCCGACTACTTCACGCGCAGCCGCTACTTCGGCGCCGTGGTCGGCCGGTACGGCAACCGCATCGCTGGCGGGCGCTTCACCCTCGACGGCCGGACCTACGAGCTGCCGGTCAACAACGGCCCCAACAGCCTGCACGGCGGGACGGACGGCTTCGACCGGCGCGTCTGGCAGGTCGTCGACGCCTCGGACACCGCGATGACCCTGCGCCACGTCAGCCCCGACGGCGAGCAGGGCTACCCAGGCACGCTCGACGCCTCGGTCACCTACACGCTGGACGAGGACGCGATCCGGCTGGACTACCGGGCGGTCACCGACGCACCGACCGTGCTGAACCTCACCAACCACTCCTACTTCAACCTCGCCGGTGGCGGTGACGTGCTGGGGCACGTGGTCCGGATGGACGCCGACCACTACCTGCCGGTGGACGACACGCTCATCCCGACCGGGGAGCTCGCCCCGGTCGCGGGCACCCCGTTCGACTTCACCGCGCCGCACCGGATCGGCGAGCGGATCGACGATCCGGCACTGGGCAACGGCTACGACCACTGCTACGTGCTGCGGAGCGGCGACGGCGGTGCCGGCGGCGCCGTCATCGAGGTGAGCGAGCCGACCGGCGGGCTGGTCATGACGGTCACCACCACCGAGCCCGGCGTGCAGTTCTACACCGGCAACATGCTGGACGGCGTCGCCACCGCCTACGACAGGTACGCGGGACTGTGCCTGGAGACCCAGCACTTCCCGGACTCGCCCAACCGGCCGGACTTCCCCTCGGTGGTGCTGCGCCCGGGGGAGGAGTACACCTCCTCCACCGTCTACCGGTTCTCCTGACTCTCCCGGGCGGACGGGCGTTCCGGCCGTCAGGTCCCTCCGGCACCGAGGGCCCTCCGGCGGGGGCACCGTCAGGCCTTGGCAGCCGCACTCTCGCCGCTGAGGGCCGCGACGGCGCCCATGCCCAGGTAGACGACGCCGCTGGTGACGTCGAGGCGGCGGCGGGCGCGGGCCGAACGGCGCAGGCGGCCGGCCATGGCCGAGGCGAGCAGGGCGTAGGCGCCGTCGCTGACCAGGCCGAGCAGGGTCCAGACCAGGCCGAGCAGCACGATCTGCGGGGCGATCGGCCCGGCGGCCGGATCGGTGAACTGCGGCAGGAAGGCCAGGAAGAAGATCGCGGTCTTCGGGTTGAGCACGTTGACCACGAAGCCCTCCCAGAACAGCCGGGACCTGCCGGCGACCGGGGCCTCGACGGTCTCGTCCGCGTCCGGCCGCGCGGTCAGCCTGCGCACGCCCAGCCAGATCAGGTAGGCCGCGCCCAGGTACTTGACGATCATGAATCCGGTCGCCGAGGTGGCGAGCAGGGCGCTGATGCCGAACGCGGCGGCGGCCACGTGGACCAGCGAGCCGAGGTGGATGCCCAGCACCGACACCAGACCGGCCGAGCGGCCCTGCGCGACGCTGCGGGTCACGATGTAGACGACCGCGGGCCCCGGGACGAGCAGCAGGGTGAGGGTGGCGGCGACGAAGAGCGCGAGGGCTGTCGGATCCGGCATACCCGGATCGTAGGGTCGTCCTCTCTCCCGGCGCCTCACATTTTCCGCCCGGTCCCGGTCCCGGTCCCGGCCCCGGCTCCGATCCGGTCCCGGCCCGGATCCCGCCCGGATCCCGCCCGGAAGGCCCGGGACGGGCGGGTCGCTAGGGGCGCGTCACCGAGGTCAGCGCGGTCAGCAGGGCCGTGGTGGCCGGGGGATCGGGGGGCTCGCCGTAGGTGGCCGCGTAGACGTGGCGGGTCGAGCCGGGCAGCTCGATCGCGGTGACGTCCGGGTTCCGGTGGGCCCGCAGGGCCAGACCGGGCAGGGCGGTCACCCCCACCCCGGCGGCGACCAGGGCCTGGACGGCGACGCCGTCGTCGGTCGTGAAGGCGATCTCCGGTTCGAAGCCCGCCCTGTCGCACAGCTCCAGCAGGTGCGTACGGCACCGGTCGCACCCCCCGATCCAGCGGGAGTCCCGGTAGGAGGCGAGACCGCCGTCGGCCCCGGGGACCGCGGCGCTCGCGGCCTCCGGGATGACCAGGTAGCTGGGGTCGTCCAGCAGGTGGAGCAGGCGGATCCCGTCGGCCTCGGGGGCGGTGCCGTCGTAGCGGAAGATCACGGCCACGTCCACGTAGCCCGCCCTGAGCATGCGCAGCGCGTCCGGGGGCTCGGTCTCGGTCAGCCGGAGCTCCAGGCCGGGGTGCTCCCCGGCGAGGGCGGTGGCGGCCCTCGGCACGAACGTCCCCAGCGCCGAGGGGAAGGCGGCCAGCCTGACCCGTCCGGCGCGCAGGCCCACGTGGGCCGAGAGCTCGGCGGACGCGGAGTCGAGCCGGCCGATGATCTCGACGGCGCGCTCGGCCAGCAGGCGGCCCGCCTCGGTCAGCCTGATGCCCCGCCCGGCCCGCTGGATCAGCTTGGCGCCGGTCTCGGCCTCCAGCTTGGCCAGGTGGTGGCTGACCGAGGGCTGCGAGTAGTGCAGTTCCCTGGCCGCTGCGGTCACCGACCCGTGCCGGGACACGGCCGCGAGAACACGGAGACGCACGATATCCAGCATGTATTAACTTTATCGATGAATCAGGGGATAAATGCGCATTAGACGTTATGGGTCGTCCGGAGCATCCTGGATCCATGACGACGTTGACGCTCACCCGCCCGGGCCTGGCCGAGTTGGTCGAGGGAGTCCGGGAGCTCACCGCCTCCTCCGCCGGACCCCGGGCCACCGCCTTCGCCGTGGCCGGTCTGCTGCGTGAACGACTCCCGTCCCCGGAGATCCTCACCGAGACCGAGCGCCTCGGCGACCCCGACCACTACGCCGCGCACACCCTGCACACCGAGGAGACCTTCTCGGTCGTGGCCGTGGTCTGGCGGCCCGGCCAGAAGACGGTGATCCACGACCACATCGCCTGGTGCGTGTTCGGGGTCCTGCAGGGGGTCGAGTACGAGACCCTCTACCGCGACCACGGTGACCACCTGACCGAGATCGGCCGCACGGCCAACCTGACCGGGGAGGTCAGCGGCTTCGCCCCTCCCGGGGACATCCACCGGGTGCACAACACGGGCGACGAGACCGCGATCTCGCTGCACATCTACGGCGCCGACCTGAGCGCCGCCCCCACCAGCGTCCGCCGGACCTACGACCTGCCCGTCCGCTGAGAGACCTGTCCCTCCGCCGGGGGGCCACCCAGTCCCCGCGTGGGGCCGCCCGTCCTCTCTGAGGAGCCGTCGAGAGGCCCCCCGCGAAGGGCCGTCCACCGAAGGGTGGTTCCACCGGGGGCGCGCTCGAAGCGACGCCCCCGGCGGACGGGGCCGGACGGCCGTCAGGCGGTCGCGGAGCCGTACTCGTGCAGGAAGAGCGCCTCGGCGGTGGCGGTGCGGCGGAACTCCTCGATGTCGACCCGCTCGTTCGGGGCGTGGATCGCCGCGTCGTCGTCCTCGGCGCCGAAGAGCAGGACCGTGGCGGCCGGGAACTGCCGGACGAGGGTGGAGACGAGCGGGATCGAGCCGCCGGCGCCGATGTCGCGCGGGGGACGGCCGAAGGCACGTTCCATCGCCCGGTTCAGCGCGGAGCGGGCGGCGCCACCGGTGTCGGCGAGGTAGCCCGAGCCCATGTTGTACTCGCCGACCTCGACCTGGACGCCCCAGGGGGCGACCTGCCGCAGGAAGTCGACCACGGCCTCGACGGTCGTCTTGGGGTCGCCCGCGGGGGGCACCCGCACGGTCACCCTGGCCCTGGCGACGGCCTGGACCGCGTTGATGGCGCCGGAGACCGACGGCACGTCCAGGCCAGTGACCGTGATGGCGTACGAGGCCCACAGCCGGTCGGCCAGCGATCCCGAGCCGACCAGGGAGACGCCGTCCAGCACGCCCGCGGTGGCCCGGAACTCCTCCTCCGACGGGCCGGCGCCGAGGAAGCTGCCGCGCGGCAGGCCCGGCACCCGGATGTCGCCGTGGTCGTCGTGCAGGGCGGCCAGCATCCGGATCAGCGCGGCCAGGGCGTCCGGGGCGGCGCCGCCGAACGAGCCGCTGTGCAGCGACTCCCGCAGGGTGTGCACCTCGATCGTGAAGGCGCCCATGCCGCGCAGCGAGGTCGTCACCGACGGGTCGCCCACCCTGGGGTTGCCGGTGTCGGCGACCACGATCGCGTCGGCGCGGAACAGCTCGGGGTTCTGCTCGACGAAGGACTCCAGCCGCTCGCCCGCGTACTCCTCCTGGCCCTCGACGACGACCCTGACGCCGACCGGGAAGCGGCCCTGGAAGGCGCGGAGCGCCGCGACGTGCGAGAGGACCCCGGACTTGTCGTCGGCCGCGCCGCGGCCGTAGATCGCGCCGTCGATCTCGGTCGGCTCGAAGGGCGAGGTGCGCCACAGAGCGGGGTCGCCGGCGGGCTGCACGTCGTAGTGCGCGTACAGCAGCACGGTCGGCGCGCCGGGCGGGGCCGGGGCCTCGGCGTAGACGGCCGGGAAGCTGCCCTCGACGGGGATCTGCCGGACGTGCGGCAGGCCGGTGCTGCGCAGCAGCTCCTCGGTCAGCGCGGCGGCCGCGTGGACCGGCTCCTCCGGGTGACCGGGGAAGGCGACCGAAGGGATGGCGACGAGCCGCTTGAGGTCCGCGATCGCCTGAGGCATGCCGGCGGTGACGGCGTTCTCGATCTCGTCAGGAGTCACGACGTTCCCTCGAATCTCTATATCTGGTGCGTCCCATTGCACCACAACGGCCGGGACGGCCGTGTCCGCGCACGATTCCAGCACACCTTGGTTCCGCACGGTGGAACCGGGGTCGGACGGATCCGGCGTGCCCCGCCGCACCATCGCGGATTTCGTCGTTGTTACATGACGGTTTTGCGGATTCCGGGGTTCTTGCACTCCAATGCCACGCTTTCACTTGGCAAGAACCTTTCTGGAGTGCAGACTGTGGGGAGCCCGGCTCAACGAGGAAAGATCGCCATGACGCACCCTGAGAACACCGACGTGGCCTCGCTCATGAAGGCCGCACAGGACAACCTGTGGATGCACTTCACCCGGCACGGCGCGTACGAGGGCGCCGAGGTGCCGATGATCGTCCGGGGTGAGGGCTCCTCCATCTACGACGTGCGCGGCAAGCGCTACCTCGACGGGCTCGCCGGCCTCTTCGTGGTCCAGGCCGGGCACGGCCGCAGCGAGCTGGCCGAGGCCGCCGCCAAGCAGGCCCAGGAGCTGGCGTTCTTCCCGCTGTGGTCCTACGCCCACCCCAAGGCCGTCGAGCTGGCGCAGCGCCTGGCCGCGGAGACCCCCGGCGACCTCAACCGGGTCTTCTTCACCACCGGCGGCGGCGAGGCCGTCGAGAGTGCCTGGAAGCTCGCCAAGCAGTACTTCAAGCTGACCGGCAGGCCGCTCAAGCACAAGGTCATCAGCCGCCAGGTGGCCTACCACGGCACCCCGCAGGGCGCCCTGTCGATCACCGGCATCCCGGCCTTCAAGCAGATGTTCGAGCCGCTGGTCCCGGGGTCGGTCCGGGTGCCCAACACCAACCACTACCGGGCCGACGAGATCACCGGCGTGCCCGGCATGACGCCCGAGCAGTACGGCTTCTGGGCCGCCGAGCGCGTCGCCCGCGCCATCGAGATGGAGGGCCCCGACACCGTGGCCGCCGTCTTCGTCGAGCCGGTGCAGAACGCCGGCGGCTGCTTCCCGCCGCCGCCCGGCTACTTCAAGCGGCTGAGGGAGATCTGCGACGAGTACGACGTGCTGCTCGTCTCGGACGAGGTCATCTGCGCCTTCGGCCGGCTCGGCACCATGTTCGGCGGGCAGAAGTTCGACTACGTCCCCGACATCATCACCTGCGCCAAGGGCATGACCAGCGGCTACTCGCCGATCGGCGCCATGATCGTCTCGGACCGGCTGTTCGAGCCGTTCAAGAGCGGCAGCGAGATGTTCGCCCACGGCTACACCTTCGGCGGGCACCCGGTCTCCTCGGCCGTCGCGCTGGCCAACCTCGACCTGTTCGAGCGCGAGGACCTGCTCGGCCACGTCACCCGCAACGAGCCGGTCTTCCGTTCCACCCTGGAGCGCCTGCTCGACCTGCCGATCGTCGGCGACGTGCGCGGCTCGGGTTACTTCTGGGGCGTGGAGCTGGTCAAGGACAAGGCCACCAGGGAGACCTTCACCGCCGAGGAGTCCGAGCGCCTCATCCGGGGCTTCCTGTCCGGCGCCCTCTACGAGGCGGGGCTGTACTGCCGCGCCGACGACCGCGGCGACCCGGTCGTCCAGCTCGCGCCGCCGCTCATCTGCGGCCCGGCGGAGTTCGACGAGATCGAGTCCATCCTCCGCTCGGTGCTGACGGAGGCGTGGAGCCGTCTGTGAACGCGGGGCCGGTGCCCCCGGCCGGGGCCGGCGGGTCACCGCCCGACGCCCCGGGAGTCCCACCGTACCGATGACAGGAAAGGGAAGATCAATGAAGATCGGCGTCCCCAGCGAGGTCAAGAACCACGAATACCGCGTCGCGGCCACCCCGGCAGGGGTGCACGAGCTCGTCCGCCACGGTCACGAGGTCTACGTCCAGCGTGACGCGGGCCTCGGCTCGCACCTGTCCGACGAGGAGTACCTCGGCGCCGGGGCCAAGATCCTCGACTCCGCCGACGAGGTGTGGGGTCAGGCCGAGATGATCCTCAAGGTGAAGGAGCCCATCGCGGAGGAGTACCACCGCATGCGCCCCGGCCAGGTGCTCTTCACCTACCTGCACCTCGCCGCCGGTCGCGAGTGCACCGCCGCCCTGCTGGAGCGGCAGGTCACCGCCATCGCGTACGAGACCGTCCAGGTCGGCAACACCCTGCCGCTGCTCGCGCCGATGTCGGAGGTCGCGGGCCGGCTGGCCCCGCAGGTCGGCGCGTACAACCTGATGCGCTTCAACGGCGGGCGCGGGGTGCTGCCCGGCGGCGTGCCCGGGGTGGCCCCCGCCAAGGTGGTCGTCATCGGGGCCGGCGTGTCCGGGCTCAACGCCGCCCAGATCGCGGTGGGCATGGGCGCGGACGTCACCGTCCTGGACCTCAACGTGGACCGCCTGCGCTTCATCGACGCGATCTACCAGGGCCGGATGAAGACCCTCGTCTCGACCTCGTACGCGATCGAGAGGGAGGTCCTGGAGGCCGACCTGGTCATCGGCGCGGTGCTGATCCCCGGCGCCAAGGCCCCGACGCTGGTCTCCAACGAGCTGGTCTCCCGGATGAAGAAGGGCTCGGTGCTCGTCGACATCGCGATCGACCAGGGCGGCTGCTTCGAGGACTCCCGGCCGACCACGCACGCCGAGCCGACCTACCGGGTGCACGACTCGATCTTCTACTGCGTGGCCAACATGCCCGGATCGGTGGCCCACACCTCCACCTACGCGCTGACCAACGCCACGCTGCCCTACGCGGTCAAGCTGGCCGACCTCGGCTGGAGGTCCGCGCTCCAGCGGGACGCCTCCCTCGCCCCGGGCCTCAACACCCACGCCGGGCGGCTCACCAACGAGCAGGTCGGCCTCTCCCTCGGCCTGCCGCACGTGCCGGTCTCCGAGGCCCTCGCCGCCTGACGTCCCCGCCGGGCCGTACGACCCGCTGCCGTACGGCGCAGGTCGTCCCGTGCCCGCCCGCGTGACCTGCTCCCACCCGCGTGATCGGCCCCACGGCACGGTCACGCGGGCAGGGCCGTGCGCAGCGCGCGGGCGGTGACCAGGACGTGCTCGATCTCCACCGGGGTCGGCCAGGGCGCCCCGCCGGGACGCAGCAGCGTGGCCCGTACGGACGCCAGGTGCTCGACGGCGCCCCGTGGCAGCCCGCTCCGCTCGGTCAGCCAGGTCGTGACGTCGGTGTGGTCGCGCAGCGGCCGGGTGACGAGGTCCCAGGTGCCGAGCACCTCGGTCAGGTCGGAGACCCTCAGCGGGGTGCCGCCCCGGCGGGCGACGGCGGCCGCGGCCAGCTCGGCCCGGGCGACCAGCTCGGGCTCGGTGGCCCGGTCCCACAGCGGGGACGGCGGATCGCGCAGCCAGCGCTCGGCCTCGCGGGCGAAACCCGCGGCCGACAGCAGCGCGGCCAGCTCCACCGCGGCCCGGTGGTGACCGGCCTGTGCCGCCTGGCGGAACCAGTGCTGCCCGCCCTGGAGATCGCTGTGCTCGGCGATGAGGAGCAGACCGAAATTGAAGGCCGCCTCGGGATCGCCACCCGCCGCGGCCCGGCTGAACCAGTGGCTGGCCCCCTGCGCGTCGCTCATCTCCACGCACACGAACCCGGCCGTCCGCTGGTCGTCGATCCGGCCGGTGCAGGCCGCGCGCTCGAACCAGGCGCGGGCGGTGCGCAGGTCCCCCAGGGAGAGCGCGATCCCGCCGAGCTGGGACGCGGCGCCGGGATGCTCGTTCCTGGCGGCCAGCCGGAAGAACGCCTCCGCCCCCTCCGGATCCCGGTTGGCCTGCAGGAACAGCCCCAGATGGTAGGCCGCGTCGGCGTGGCCGCCTCGGGCGGCCAGCTCCCACCAGCGCAGCGTCTCGTCCTCCTCCCCGGACGCGTAGGCGAGGAACCCCAGGTCGTGGGCGGAGGCGAGGTCTCCGTCCATCGCCGCCCTGCGGTGCCACTCCCCGGCGGCCTCGGCCTCCCCGCAGTCCTCGCAGAGCAGCGCGAGCCGCCGGGCGGCCCCCCGCGAGCCCGCCCTGGCCGCGGTCTCGAACCAGCGGCGGGCGGCCGGGACGTCACCGTGCTGGTCGAGCAGGAGCGTGGCCAGGTTCACCGCGGCCTCGACGTCACCGGCCTTCGCCGCCAGCTCGTACCACCTGGCGGCGTCCCCGGGGCTGCCGTGCTTCTCGTGCCAGACGCCCAGGTTGTAGGCGCTGTCGAGGTTGCCCGCGGCGGCGGCGCGCTCCCACCAGTGCCGGGCCGCCGACCGGTCGCCCCGCTGCGCGAAGTGACGGCCGAGCAGGTGGGCGGCCTGCACGTCACCGCCGTGCGCGGCCAGCAGCAGCCCGGTCTCGCCGTCGGCGTCGTTCTCGTGCGCGGGCATGCGGGGAGTGGGCACCAGCCCCGCGGTCGTCTCCGGGTCGTCGGGCCCCCATTCCATGTCACCCTCCTCGCTGACGGCACGCGGCCGACAGATCACAGGGTGACACGTAACCGATCGGTGACGGAAGGTAATCATGCACATCGGGCCCGCGCCGTTCCCGATTCCGGACCCGCGGCCGTCCGTCCGCTCCCGGAGGAGCGCCCGACCGCTCCTGGACGAGCGGACGGGCCGAGCGGACGGGCCGAGCGGACGGACGGACGGCCGCCCGGATGGCCGGCCGCCCGGGATCTCGGTCAGGCGCCGCTGCGGAGCACCGACACGCGCTCCAGGTACTCGTCGCCGCTCATCTCGCCGCGGGCGTACCGCTCGGCGACGATCTGCTCGGCCGCCGCGGTCGGGCTCTGCGGGGGAGCCGCCGGGGGCGTGCGGCGCGCGGCCCACGGCCCCCGGCCCGCACGGCGGGCCCGGAACGCCAGCGTCGCCACCACGATCCAGAACACGATCCAGAAGGCCGGGAACACCGGCCACCACGGTCCGGGCCCACCGTGCGGGACCATTGACGGGACCATCGAGAGGACGTCCATGTCCTCACCTCCTTCGACACGTCAAGCCTCCCGCCGGGGGCCTCGCCGCGAATCGCCCCGCGGTCCCGTCCCGCCCTACCGCGGGCGGTGTACGACGCGGCCCACCGGGCGCGGCCGGGGGGAGCGTCAGGCCCAGCCGGGGCGGACCAGGCCGGACTCGTAGGCGATGACGACGAGCTGGGCGCGGTCGCGGGCGTGGAGCTTCATCATGGCCCGGCTCACATGGGTCTTGGCGGTGGCGGGGCTCATGAACAGCGCGCCGGCGATCTCGTCGTTGGTCATGCCGGTGCCGACCAGGGCGAGGACCTCGCGCTCCCGCTCGGTGAGCGGGCCGAGCTCGCGGGTGCGCCGGGGCTCCTTGGCGCGGCTGGCGTACTCGGCGATCAGGCGCCGGGTCACGCCCGGGGAGAGCAGGGCGTCGCCCGCGGCCACCACCCGCACGGCCTGGATGAGCTCGGCCGGTTCGGTGTCCTTGACCAGGAAGCCGCTGGCGCCGTTGCGCAGGGCCTCGAAGACGTACTCGTCCAGCTCGAAGGTGGTCAGGATGATGATCTTCGGGCCGGGGGGCATCTCGCGGGTGGCGGTCAGCCCGTCCATGCCGGGCATCCGGATGTCCATCAGGATCACGTCGGGCCGCTGCTCGGCGGCCAGCCGCAGGGCCTGGGCACCGTCCCCGGCCTCGCCCACCACGGTCATGCCGGGCTGGGCGTCGAGCAGGGCGCGGAACCCGGCCCTGACGAGCGCCTGGTCGTCGGCGAGAACGATCTTGATCATCGGGGTGCCTCCGGGATCGGTCGTGGTGCCTCCGGGAGCGGCCGGGACGCTTCCGGGATCGGGAGCCGGGCCTCGACGCGGAAGCCCCGGCCGTGGCGGGTGGCGGTCAGCGTCCCCCCGAGGGCGGAGGCCCGCTCCCGCATGCCCGGGATGCCGTTCCCGCCCCCCAGGCCCTCCGCGTGGGCCTCGCCGCCCTCGGTGCCCGAGTCGGTCACCCGGACGGTCAGCGTGCGCGGCCCGTAGTCGAGCACGAGCCTGACCGACGCCCCCGGGGCGTGCCGGGCGACGTTGGTCAGGGCCTCCTGCGCGATGCGGTACCCGGCCCGGTCGACCTCGGCGGGCAGCGGCCTGACCTCGCCGGTGACCTCCCGCTCCACCGGCAGCCCGGTGCGGCCGACGAGGTCGTCGAGCAGGCCGAGCCCGGCGGTGGGGGAGCGCGGGGCGTCGTCGCGGAGCACGCTGAGCACCGAGCGCATCTCGGTCAGCACGTCCTTGGACGCCTGCTTGATCGTGGTGAGCGCGGTCCGGGCCTGTTCGGGATGCTCGTCGATGAGGTGCAGGGCGGTGGAGGCCTGCACGTGGATGAGGGAGATGTTGTGCGCGAGCACGTCGTGCAGCTCCTGGGCCATGGTCAGCCGCTCCTCGCTGGCCTGCCGCCGCGACTCCTCCTCCTCGGTCCTGGCGCGCTCGGCCCGCCGCTCCCTGCGGGTCCGGGAGAACTCCGCGACCACCAGCACCAGGCCCATCAGCGCGGCCACCGTGAGGAGGTGGAACCAGTCGCGGGTGGGGACCGGGGCGAACCAGACCGTGTAGACCACGACGAAGCCGTAGGCCGCGGCCCAGACCGACCAGGCCACCCGCCGGTGACCGGCGGCCACGGCGTGGTGGAAGGCGATCACCGGGCTGAGGAAGACCGGGCCGTAGGAGTAGCCCAGGGCCATGAAGAGCGCGGTCGAGTCCACCGCGACGAGCATGCCGAACACCGGGTGACGATGGCGTACCACGAGGGCGAGGGGGCCGGTCAGCAGCAGCGCGCAGCCCAGCGGGTCGAGCGGGGTGCGGAGCAGCCCCGGGTCGTGGATCTGCCAGCGCTGCGCGGCGAGCGTGCCCACGCCCTGGAAGAACCCCGCGACGAGGGGCAGCAGCAGGTCCGCCGGACGGGGTTTGGCGTGCACGCTCAGCACTGTACGGACGTTCCCCCGCGGCCGCGTCCACCCGGTGGGGCAGAAGGTGGTACTTCGTCCGGGGTAGGGAAGGGGGCTGACAAGGCTCGGAGACTGGGCCAAGCTGTCTGCGGGAGGTCATCAATGATCAATCGTCGTGTCGCCGTCCCCCTGGCGGGGATCCTCGCGGGAAGTTCCGTCCTGCTCGTCAACCCCGCGGCGGCGTCCTCGCAGGCGCTCTCGGCGCCACCCCAGGCGCCCCCGGGAACGCTCGCACCGGCGTCGCAGACGCCGCCGCAACCACCCCGCGCGGAGAAGAAGCCCGTCGCCGAGGGGTACGGGGGCGCGGTCTCGACCGTCGACCTCGACGCGAGCAAGGCCGCGCTGGAGGTGCTGCGCCGGGGCGGCAACGCCGTCGACGCCGCGGTCGCCGCCGCGGCCACGCTGGGCGTGACCGAGCCCTACTCGGCCGGGCTGGCCGGGGGCGGGTTCATCGTCTACTACGACGCGCGCCGCAAGAAGGTCCACACGATCGACGGCCGGGAGACCGCGCCGAAGGCGATGACCTCCACGTCCCTGGAGGGCATCCCGTTCGAGGAGGCCGTCACCAGCGGCCTGTCGGCCGGGGTCCCCGGCAGCGTGGCCCAGTGGGAGCTGGCGCTGCGCAGGTTCGGCACGCTCTCGCTGCGCCAGGCCCTGCGGCCCGCGATCGAGGTCGCCTCCAAGGGGTTCACGGTCGACAAGACCTTCCACGACCAGACCGCGGCCAACGCGGCCCGGTTCAAGGACTTCACCTCCACCGCCAGGCTCTACCTGCCCGGGGGCGCCCCGCCGGCGGTCGGCTCCACCTTCCGCAACCCCGAGCTGGCCGAGACCTACCGCACGCTCGGCAGGCGCGGGGGCGACTGGCTCTACCGCGGCCCCCTCGGCGCCGAGATCGTGGCCACCGTCAAGAAGCCGCCGGTCACACCGGGCTCCACCCGCAACGTGCGCCCCGGGCTGATGGAGACGTCCGACCTGAGGGCCTACCGCGCGCTGGAGCGGCCGCCCACGAAGATGACGTACAAGGGCATGGACGTGTACGGCATGGAGCCGCCGTCCTCGGGGGGCACGACGGTCGGGGAGGCGCTGAACATCCTGGAGGCGCTGCCCGAGGTCGGCCAGCACGAGTACCTGGAGGCCTCCCGGCTCGCCTTCGCCGACCGCGGGAAGTACGTGGGCGACATCCCGGGCGTCCCGGTCAGGGAACTGCTCTCCGACGGGTTCGCCAAGGAGCGCGCCTGCCTGATCGGCGAGCGGGCGATGCCGCACCCGGCCGCCCCGGGCACCCCCGACGGGACGTACGGGCCGTGCCCGGCCACGCCGTCGGCCCGGACGACCGAGGCCGCTCCCGAGGGTCCCGAGACCACCCACCTGGTGGTCACCGACCGCTGGGGCAACGTGGTCGCCTACAACATCACCATCGAGTCGACCGGCGGCAACGGCATCGTCGTCCCCGGCCGGGGCTTCCTGCTCAACAACGAGATGACCGACTTCACCTTCGGCCCGGCCCCGGGTGACCCGAACCTGCCCGGACCGGGCAAGCGGCCCCGTTCCTCGATGGCGCCGACCATCGTGCTGTCCGACGGGAAGCCGCTGCTCGCGCTGGGCTCGCCCGGCGGTTCCACGATCATCACCACCGTGCTGCAGATCCTGGTCAACCGCTGGGACCTGGGCATGTCGCTGCCCGAGGCGCTGGCCGCCCCGCGTGCCACGCAGCGCAACACCGCGCAGACCCAGGCCGAGCAGGCCTACCTCGACCGCTACGGCGCCGAGCTGACCGGGCGGGGGCACAGCCTGGTGCTGAACCCCGAGATCGGCGCGGCCACGGCGGTCGAGTTCCTGTCGCGCGGCAGGCTCCAGGCGGTCGCCGAGCCGACCCGGCGCGGCGGCGGCAGCGCCCTGGTGGTCAGCGAGCGCAGGTAACCGCGGCCGTGCAGGCTCCCGGGCCGGGACACCCCGGCCCGGGAGCCCGTGCACGCCGCCGGGACCGGGGACGCGCGCCGCGGGTCAGGGGACGAGGTCGAAGGCCGCGGGCCTCGGCCTCCGGGTGCGCGCCCAGTACTCGAAGGTGAAGCCCGGCCAGAGGGTCCTGTTGACGCCGTGCTCGTCGAGGTACCAGCTGCGGCAGCCGCCCTCGCTCCAGACCAGCCGGTCCAGGCGCGCGCGCAGGCGGTCGTTGTAGGCGCGCTGCGCCTCGGGCCGGACGTCCAGCGCCCTGGCCTTCGTCCTCGACAGCAGGCGCAGGCAGTCCAGGACGTACCGGACCTGGGCCTCGATCATGAAGACGACCGAGTTGTGGCCCAGGCCGGTGTTGGGGCCGAGCAGGAAGAACAGGTTGGGGAAACCCGTCGTGGTGATGCCGTGGTACGCCTCCACGCCGTCCTGCCAGGCGTCCTGGATCTTCCTGCCGTTCCTGCCGACGATCCGCTGCCCGCCCAGGGCGTCGGTGACCTTGAAACCGGTGCCGTACACGATCACGTCGACCTCGGTCTCCCGGCCGGTGGCGTCGACGATCGAGTTCTCCCGGATCTCCCGCACCCCGTCGGTGAACACCTCGACGTTCTCCCTCGTCAGCGCCGGATAGTAGTCGTTGGAGATCAGGATGCGCTTGCAGCCGATCGTGTAGTCCGGGGTCAGCCGGGCGCGCAGCTCCGGGTCGGGCACCTGGGCGGCCAGGTGCCGCCGGGCCGAGGTCTCGTGGACCCTCATCAGGCGCGGGTCCACGGCGAAGCCCAGCGCCCGGGTCTCCAGCGCCCAGTAGATCGAGGCGCGCAGCGCGCGGGCCGCGCCGGGCAGGGCGAGGAACCGCTTCGCCCGCGGGGAGAAGGGGAAGTCCGGCTTGGGCTGGATCCAGGGCGGCGTGCGCTGGAAGAGGTGCAGGCGGGAGACGCGCGGGGCGATCTCGGGGACGAACTGGACCGCCGAGGCCCCGGTGCCGATGACGGCGACCCGCCTGCCGGTCAGGTCCACCGAGTGGTCCCAGCGGGCCGAGTGGAAGGACGGGCCGGAGAAGGTCTCGCGGCCGGGGATCGCGGGCAGCGACGGCACGTGCAGCGCGCCCGTCGCCGAGACCACGGCGTTGGTGGTGAGGCTCTCGCCGCCGGAGAGGCTCACCCGCCAGTCACGCGCCGCGTCGTCGTACTCCAGCCCGACGACCTCGCGGCCGAACCGCAGGTGCGGTCCCAGGCCGTACCTGTCGGCGCAGGCCCGCAGGTAGTCCTGGATCTCGGCCTGCGGGGAGAACATCCGCGACCAGCCGGGGTTGAGCTCGTAGGAGAAGGAGTACATGTGCGAGGGGACGTCGCAGGCGCAGCCGGGGTAGGTGTTGTCCCGCCAGGTCCCGCCGAGCTCGGCGGCCTTCTCCAGGATGACGAAGTCGTGGTACCCGGCCTCCTTGAGCTTGATCGCCATGCCCAGCCCGGCGAAACCGGAACCGATGATCGTGATCCCGGGACGCGCGTTCATACGGTCTCCTCGCTGGCCGTTTCCGGTGACGACCTCTCCGGCGTGCTCCTGGTCCGGTCGCGGCGATGGGAGCGTTCCGTGCCTCGTGCTATTGGATTCAAGATCCAATGTAATGAGCGGGCCGTGCCGCCGTCCATAGCGGGGCGAGGGTGAGCCGCGTCACACCGACCGGTCGGTATGGGACGCGACCGGGGAGGACGCGGGGATTCGCGAGGGTACGGGCTTCTTCGAGGGACGCGGGGTCCGGGGAGCACGGGGCCGGGGAACGCGAGGTCCGGGGAGCCGGGAAACGCGAGGTCCCGGAAACGCGCGGCCCGGGAAGCCGAGAACCCGGGAAACGCGGGGTCTGGTGAACGCTGGGTCCGGGAAGCAGGGAACGCGAGGTCCGGAGAACGCGGGGTCCCGGAGGCGCGAGGCCCGGGGAACGCGAAAAGCGCCGAGGGCGGAGGCCATCGGCGCCGAAGGGGCCCGCGGGCCCCTGAACGTCCTCGCGAACGTCCCCCGCGGAGCGGCCGGGAGCCCTCGGAAGCCCCCTGGGGGGCGTGGAGGGGCCCTCGCGGTCCTCGGGAGGTCGCCGGAGGATCAGAGCATCAGGTACGCGACCACGGCGACGACGACCAGCACCGCGACCACCACGGCCGCCGTGATCGGCAGGGTGAGAGACCGCTTCTCGGGGGCGGCCTCCGGGTCCTTGCGCTGGGCGAACGCGCGGAACGCCTGGGTGTTGCCCGCGGGGTCAATCTGCTGAGGATCTGACATGGGGATGACTTTAGCGACACGGGACGCCTCCCCAACACTGATTTGTGGCACTTTCGTGAAAGCCCGCATCGAGTGCCGGATGTCGGGGAGCCCAGGCCGGAGGCGGAGCGTACCGGTACCGGATCGGGGTGGGTGCTGGGGACGGGACCGCCGACCGGGACGGATAGCGTGGTGTCATGCTCCGGATCCTGTTCTCCGCCCGAGTGGTGGCGCTTCACCTGCTCGCGATCGGAGCGCTCGTCACGTGCGGGCTGCTGGGCAGGTGGCAGCTCGGTGTCTTCGAGGACTCCGGCAGGCCCCGGTCGACGCTCGACCCCGCCCCGGTGGCGGTCGCCTCGCTCACCACGCCCGGACGGCACATGACGGCCGACATGATCGGCCGCCGGGTGACCGCGGAGGGCACCTTCGACCCCTCCAGGCAGCTCCTGGTGGCCGGACGCGAAGGCGGCCTGTGGGTGCTCACCGCGCTCGACCTCGGCGACGGCACGACCGTTCCGATCGTGCGCGGCAGGGTGGCCACGGCCCAGGACCCGGCGACCGCGGTGCCCGAGGGCAGGGTGACCGTCAGCGGGAGGCTGCAGCCGTCGGAGGACACCGAGAGCGTGCAGCGCCGGCCCCGGCAACTGCCGCCGGGACAGGTGATGACCGTCTCGTCGGCCGAACTGATCAACCTGTGGCGGGGGGCGAAGCTGCGCAGCGGGTTCGTGGTGGCCGCCTCCCAGTCGCCCGCCCCCGCGGTCGCCCTTCAGCCGGTGAGCATCTCCCCGCCGACCGAGCCCGGCGGGCTGACCTGGCGCAACCTCGCCTACGCCGCCCAGTGGTGGATCTTCGGGCTGTTCGCGGTCTTCATGTGGTGGCACTTCGTGCGCGACGCGCTCCGCGGCCGGACGGAGGGGACCGGCGCGACGGTCCCGGCGGGTGCCGTGCCCCCGAGGGACGCGACGGCCCCGACGGGCGCCACGACCGCGACGACGGACGCCACCGGCACGCCCGCGGAGACCGCGCCGCGGACCCGTGCCGCGCCGTGAACCGGAAGCATCGGGACCGGACGACGTCGTGACCCCCGCCCGCACCGTCCCGTTCCCGCACCGCCCCCGTTCTCGCACCGCCCCCGTTCTCGCACCACCCCCGTTCCCGCACCACCCCGTGAACCGCGAACTTCAAGACCGAGGTAACCGACCGTGGAATCCGCTCTCAAGCCCTTCCGTGTCCTGGCGTACATCGTCGGCGTGATGTTGCTCGTCCTGGTCACCTGCATCGTGCTCAGGTACGGCTTCGGCATCGAGGAGCCCTCGAAGATCGTCTCTCCGATCCACGGCTTCCTCTACATGCTCTATCTCGTGGCCACGATGAACCTGGGCATGAAGGCCCGGTGGACCTGGCCCTACATCCTCGGCGTGATGCTCGCGGGCACCGTGCCGCTGCTGTCGTTCGTGTTCGAGCGCAAGGTCACCCGCCGGGTGGAGGCGGAGCTCGCCACCCCCGCCGCCTGACCGGCCCCGGCCCGCCGGGACGCGGCCCGGTAGAGCCCCGGCCGGATAGGGCTCCGGCCCGGAAGACCCCGGCCCGGAAGACCCCGGCCCGGAGAGGGCCGGGCCGTTCAGGCCGTGGGGATCGGGTGGCGAGGGCGGGCGCCGGCCCCGGCAGGGCCGACGCCCGGCCGGGCATGCCTCCGGCGCCGCCTCAGCGGCCGAGACCGCGGCGGCGGGAGCGCTTGAGCCGCGCGCGCTGGGACGGGTCGAGCATCAGGTAGCCGACGACCGGGGCGGCGACGACGCCCAGGAGGATCAGCATCGTCACGAAACTCGGCAGGAACAGCCACGACAGGAACACCACTGCTCCGGCGCCGATCGCGTACTTCTGGACGGGCGACATCCTCAACATCCTCCGAACGCGGGGCGGGCGCCCCGTCTGTAGTTCATTGTGCGTCGCCGGTTCAACGTATGGACCCGTCCCGGTGGTTCCGACCGAGATATATCGTGATCGCCGCCATCCCGCCGGGAACCGGATGTTCACCGCGCCCGTTGGAGGGGCACGATTCCCGCCGCGTCCACCGGAGCCCGGAAACGCCGGTGACACCGGCGATGCGGGCGGACGGGCACGACCGTGCCCACCGGGAACGGGCGCCCGTACGGACGGCGGCAGGGTGGAAGGGCGGGGTGTGAGCGGCGCTGAGCGGGAGCCGAGACGGACCGAGCTCGGTGCGATCGGGCAGGCACTGGCGATCCTGGCGGACCGGTGGGTGCTGCTGATCCTGCAGCGGGCGTTCCTGCTGCGGATCAGGACCTTCGCCGGCTGGCGCGACGCGCTGGGCATCTCCGAGTCGGTCCTCGCCGCCCGCCTCAGGGAACTGGTCGGCCACGGCGTCTTCGAGCTGTCGGCCTACCGCGACGGCCGCACCCGCCACGAGTACCGGCTGACGGAGCGCGGGCTGCGGCTGTGGACGCTGCTGATGGCCATCCAGGTGTGGGAACGCGACTGGGTCGCCCCGGGAGGGCTCCCGCCGCTGCTGCACGAGCGGTGCGGCCGGGACGCCGAGCCCTATCTCGGCTGCGGGACCTGCCTGAGGCCGATGAGCGCCCGCGACACCCGGACCGAGAACGGCTCACCGGTCGCGACCGCCCTGACCGGCCCGGCCCGTCGCGGGCGCGCCGTGTCCCGCGCGGCCGCCTCGCCCGAGGCGATCGGATCTCCCCGGCTGCACCGCCGTACGGTCCGCGCCGGTGCCCCCGCCGACCCGATCGGCTACCGGCAGGCGTCCATGGAGATCCTCGGCGACCGCTGGAGCAGCGGGGTTCTCGTGGGGGCCTTCCTCGGCGTCCGCCGCTTCGTCGACTTCCAGTCCGGTCTGGGCATCGCGCCGTCGGTGCTCACCGACCGGCTGCGCCGGTTCGTCGACCTGGACGTCTTCGGTTCCCGGCCGGACGGCTCCTACCGCCTCACCGACAAGGGGCTGGCCTTCTTCTCGGTCTTCGCCTTCCTGGTCGACTGGGCCCAGCGCGAGCTTCCCGTCCCGGCGGGCTCGGCGTTCTCCATCACCCACACGTTCTGCGGTACGGCCTCCCGCCCGGTCCTGCTCTGCCGGGCCTGCGGAGGGCCGCTCGAACGCCGCGCGGTCCGCTTCGTGCTCCCCGCAGACGGCGCTCCCTGCGGTGGCGCTCCCCGCTGACGGCGCCCCCCGGCTGACGGCGCCCCCCGGCGGGGGCACTCCACGTCGGCGGCGCTTCCCAGAGCCGACGGGCTCCACCGATGCCGATGGGGCTATCTCGCCCGGGCGAGCCTCTCCAGGACCCACCGGGTGGCCGTCGAGACGCCCTCGCGCGTGCTGTTGCCGGCGTCCTCGGCGGAACCACGCTCGTACTGGACGCTGACCACGAGGTTGGCCGCCCGGAAGACCGTCGAGCTGTAGTAGGTGATCTTGTTGGTGCCCTCGACGGTGTAGGCCTCGGAGCCCGTTCCGGCCACCGGGGCGGCGGGCCTGGTGACCGTGAGCGGCAGGCCCACGGACGTCTTGGTCCGCGTGCGCTCCTGCTCGAGGAAGCGCGCGTAGAGCTCGCGGGCCTTCTCGTCGGAGGGCAGGCGGACGGCGAAGATCCGCAGGCTGTAGCGCAGGTTGCTCGGCTGCCTGGTGTCGGTGCTCCACCGGCACTCGTGGTCCCCCGACCTCCTGGGGGTGGTCTCCAGCTCCAGCGTGGCCGCCTGGTCGGCGGACAGGAGCGTGCAGGGGTCGGGCTCGCGGGTGAACGTCGTGGGCAGCGTGACCGGTGCGGCGGCGACCGGTGCCCGCTCGGCGGGACGGGGCCAGAGCCAGACGGCGAGGCCGCCGCCGACCAGCAGGACGGCCAGGGCGACGGCGGCGGCGAGGAGCGTCCTGCGCGACCCCGCGCCGATCCCGCCCGCCCGGCCGGGGGCGGACCGGTCAGGACCGGGAGCCGCTCCCGGGGCGATCCTCTCCAGCGTCAGCCGTACCGAGGTGGCGTCGAGGCGGTGGCCCGAGCCGGACGTCAGCAGCCCCTCCACCAGCGGGACCAGCGGGCCGGAACCCGTGGAGCCCAGCGGGCCGGTGGCCGGTGCGGCCAGGGGCGTCCCGTCCCCGATCACGGGTACCGGGCGTTCACCGGTCCCGGGCGTCCGCCCCTCGACGGCGGTGAACAGGGTGGCGCCGAGGTCGTGGAGCTCGTCACCGGTCGCGAGGGCGACGACACCGGTCAGCACCACCCGCCCGCTCCGGGTGAGCAGCACGGTGTCGGGGGTGGCGGCCAGGTGGACCCCCTGCTCGCGGGCGGCGGTCAGCGCGTCCAGCACCCGGAGCCCGACCTCGGCCGCCCGCTCGTCGGAGAGCGGCCCGTCGGCCCTGACGGTCTGCAGCAGCGAACGGCCCTCGACCGCCTCCATGACCAGCCAGAGCCGGTCATGGCCCGGGATCACGTCGTGCAGGGCGGTGACGCCCGGGTGCCGCAGACCCGCCGCGGCGCGGATCTGCGCGAGCAGCCCCTCCCGGTACGGCCCCGGTGGCGGCAGCCGCACCTCCGCGATCGTCACGTCGCGGCGGAGCAGCTCGTCACGCGAGCGCCAGCTCGTGCCCGCGTGGTCGCGGCGTTCCAGCAGGCGGTAACGTCCGGCCAGCAGGGTGGGGTCGGTCATCCGGTCCCCCGGGTATCGGTACCGGTGTCCGTGCCGTGCCGGGCACGGCCGGTGAGGGTGTCGGACCCGGCCAGGGCGGTGCGGGTGGTGCGGGGCGTGCCGTTCTCAGTCACGGCTGTTCAGCTCCTCGGAGACCTGACGCGCTATCCGCAGGGCCTGCCGCCGCAGCGGCGTACCGGCCCGCTTCCCGTCCTCGGAGAGGTCGACCTTGACGAGCAGGTTGCTCACCCGGAACCGGATGACGCAGGAGACCCGGTCCAGGCCGACGACGTCGTAGGTGAACGCCTCGGCCCCCATCCGGTCGATCCTCCTGAGCGGCCCGGTGGTGCCGAACGGGCCGCTGCCCTCGTCGGCGACGGTCCTGGCGCGTTCGGAGGCGAAGAACGCGTGGGCGGTCTCGGGGCCGCTCTTGCCGGGGACCGGGGTCTTGTGGCCGACCGCGACGCTCAGCCTGCGGTCGGGCGGGTCGTCCTGAGGGCCGTCCCAGACGCAGTAGGGTTCCTCGCCCCTCTGGGACTCCATCGGCGAGGACGACGCGCCCGGCACCACGGTCAGGGCCTGCGAGGTGGTCAGCAGCGAGCACGGTTCGGGAGCGGTGGCGAACCGTCCGACCTGCGCCGTCCGCGCCGCTCCGGTCGGTTGCGGCACCGTGGAGGCCCCGGGGTCGTCCCTGGTCATCAGGACCACCCCGGTCGCCACCACCGCCACCGCGCCCACCGCGGCTCCGGCGATCAGGCCGGTACGGCGCCGCCCGGCCGGGACGGCGGCCCGGTCCGCGGGAGCCCCCGTCCCCTGCGGCGCCCCGGTCCCGTCCGCCACCCGCAGTTCCTGGCGCGGCACGGTCGCCGGGGCGAGCGGGCCCGCGGGCAGTCCCTGGGCGACCCGCCGCAGCGCGGCGCGCAACCCGGCCTCTCCCGGCCGGTGCCGGGGATCCTTGGCCAGGACGGCCAGCAGGACGGGGGCCAGCTCCCCGGCGCGGGAGGGGAAGGGCGTCTCCTGGGTGAGCACCGCCCCGAGGGTGGCGACCGGCGTGCCGCGCTGGAAGGGCCCCCGGCCCTCGACGGCCGCGTACAGGGTCGCGCCCAGGGACCACAGGTCGGCGGCGGGCCCGTCGCCCTGGCCGCGCAGCCGCTCGGGGGCGATGTAGCCGGGAGAGCCGACCAGCGCGTCCGGCGAGGTGAGCTGGACGTCGCCCTCGACGGTGGCGATGCCGAAGTCGGTCAGCAGCACCTCGCCGTCGTGGGAGAGCATGATGTTGGCCGGTTTCACGTCCCGGTGCATGATGCCCCGGCTGTGCGCGAGGGCCAGCGCGTCCAGGACGGCCAGGCCGATCGCGGCCACCCGGTGCGGCGGCAGCGGCCCGCCGGCCCGGATCGCCTGGTCCAGCGACCGTCCCCGGACCAGGTCCATCACGATCCACGGGCGGCCGTCCTGGGCGACGACGTCGTGGACGGCGACGATGGACGGGTGCCCCAGCCGGGCGGCGGCGCGGGCCTCGCGCATGGTGCGCTCGCGCGTCTCGGTGCGCTGCGCCTCGGGCAGCTTCGGGTCGAGCGTGACCTCCTTGATGGCCACCTCGCGGTGGAGCAGCTCGTCGCGGGCCCGCCACACCACGCCCATGCCGCCCGCGCCCAGCTTCTCCAGGGCCCGGTAGCGGCCGGCCAGCACGGGCAGCGGGCCGGCCGCCCGGCCGGCCGGCCCGTCAGTCATCGGTCTTCAGGGACTCGGTGAGCCACCGCGCCACCTTCAGCGCGCCCTGGCTGATGTGGCCGTCCGGATCCTCCTTGACGCCGCCCCGCTCGTAGTCGACCTCGGCGATCAGGTTGCTGACCCGGAAGATCACGGTCGTCTTGTACGAGCCGCCGTACAGGTTGATGGAGTTGGACGTGCTCGCGGTGAACGCCTCCTCGCCGATGCCGCTCAGGTCCTTGGGCGGGGCGGGTCTGGGGGTGGCCAGGAGGCCCCTGTCGAGCATGTCCTTCTTCCTGCCGGCCAGGTACTCCCTGGCCCGCGCGACCTCCTTCTGCGCGATCAGCCGGACCCGCAGGTCGTACTTCTCCACGTTGGGCTTGCGCCAGTCCTGCTGGTTGAGCCAGTCGCACGCGGAATGCTCGACCTCGGAGCTCCTGAAGCCGGGGACGACCTCGGCGGCCTGCTTCTCGTCGAGCAGGCTGCAGGCCCGGGGCGCCGTGGCGAAGCGGCCCTTGGCGCCCGGAGGCTCCGAGGGGAACGCGTCGTCGGCCGGGTTCGTGAGCACCGAGGTGAGCAGCACGCCGATGGCGACCGCCATGCCGAACAGCAGCGCCCCGGTCAGCGCCACCACGGGCTTGGGGACGAGCACCCCCGCCGTCCTCGTGGAGCGCTCGGTCGGCTCGTCCTCCGGCCTGCGGGGCGCACCGGTGGTGCCGCTCGCGCCGCTCACCTCGGCCCGGCCGTGCGCGGGGTGGGGCGGCGGCCCCGGCCGGAAGGGCGTGCCGGGCTGCGACGGGTCCTGCCGTCCGGGCTCCGGCAGGCCGGGTCCCCGGAGCGCCTCGTGCGGCCCCGACCCCTGCGGCCGTTCCCGGTCCTGCGGGCCGGGCGGGCCCTGCTGGGGCGGTCCGGCGTGCGAGGGACGCGGCGGTCCCTGGTGCGCGCCCGACGGCTCCCGCCAGGGGCCCTGCGCCCCCGACGGCGATCCCTGCCAGGGGCCCTGCTGTGCCGTCCGGGCCGGGGAGCCCGGGGGCAGCGCGAGCCAGGCGGCGGGCGTGTCCGGGCCTCCGGGAGGGTCCTGCCGGGTGGTGGACGCGTCCGGCGGTCCGGCCGGGTCCTGCCGGGGCGCGAGCGGGTCGTGGACGGGTGAGGGACCCGACGGGTGCCGGGACGCGGAGACGTCCCGGGAGGGGAACGGGGCCTGCCGGGGGTCCGGGACGTCCCGCAGGGTCAGGCCGGCCGTGATGTCGGACATCTGGTCGTTCAGGGTCTTCCTGAAGGGCGCGGTCACGTCCCCCTCGGCGGACGGGACGTCCCCGTGCTCCTCCCGCCCTCCCGGCCCGGCGGGTCCGGCCGTCTCCGGACTCCCGGAGCCAGGGGCGGCCGTCCCGGAGCCCGGGACGTTCCCCTGGGGGAAGGCGGCCGTCTGCGGAAAGGCTCCCGCCTGGGGGAAGGCGGGCGACGATCCGGAGGAGAAGGGGGCCGGCGTGGCGGAGGGGCTGAGCACGTCGACACCGAAGCGGGGGGACGCGTCCGTACCGGAGGCTCCCGGGACGGGCGGGGGCACGTTCTGCGGGACCGGCGGGGGCGCGTCCGCGGGGGAGGGCGACCCGGGACGGTACCGGGAGACGTCGACCAGCGCGGCCCGCAGGGTGGCCGGGTCCGGTCGCTGGGAGGGTTCCCCGGCGAGGAGGCGGAACAGGACCGGGGCGATCGGCCCGGCGTTGTCCAGGGAGGCGCCGGGCGACGGCGGACGGCCCTCGACCGCGGTGTACAGGGTCGCGCCGAGCGACCACAGGTCGGCGGCCGGGCTGGTCACGCCCTCGGGGGAGGTGAAGAGCGAGGACGGCAGGGAGGGGGCGGCGAGCGTGATCTGGTCGTGCGGGCCGAGCAGCACCGAACTCGGCCGCACGTCACCGTGGAGCATGCCCTGCGTGTGCATGGACACGAGCCGGTCCAGCACGGCCAGGCCGACCACCGCGGTCTGCTGCGGGGACATCGGCCCGAACCGGGCGATCACCTGCTCCAGCGAGCTCTGCTCAAGCATCGGCGCGCCCTCGGCTCCGGCGACCCCCGGTCCCGGCGCGGAAGCCTGCCCACCGGCGTGCCTGCCCTGGGGTCGGGGGAGGTCTGGATGGTTCATTCGCCAGCTTTCTGCTTGTTCAACGCGTTCGCGATCCATGTCGCGGCGGTGTGGGCGCCGGCCTGGATCGCCGGTCCGTCCTTGCTGCCGTCGACCACGCTGTAGCCGACGTCGAGAACGAGGTTGTCCACGCGTACGACCACGTAGCTCTGCTCCAGTCTGCCGGTCTTCCGGTTCTCGTAGACGTCGTAGCCGAAGGACTCGTCCCCGACGGGCTTCACCGTCCTGGGCGCGGTGGAGCGGGAGGAGCGCAGGCCGGCCTGGATCTCCGGCCAGCTCCAGGCGTTCTCCCCGCTGGGGATGACACCGTTGCGCCGGTTCACGAACAGCTCGTGGGCCTGGCGGGGGCTCTTGCCCCACTGCTTGTCCCCGGACAGGCGCACCTCCAGCCCGGCCCCGGAGGTCGGCCACTGGCATCCCCCGTCGTTGGTGGGCTTGCCCTCGGCCGGAGCGGGCAGCAGCCGGCCGGCCATGGCCGCGGGGATGAGCGCGCAGACGTCCACCGGTGTGGCGAAGACTCCGGGACTCTCGCTGAGCCCGACCTTCTTCTCCCCGGCGGCCGTGGAGTCCGAGGCGAACAGGAACGTCACGCCGAAGGTGATCCCGACGACCGCCGCGACCGCCGCCACCTCGGCGGCGGCCCACAGCACCGCGCGCCTCCGGCTCCGCCCGTCCGGCGGTACGACGCCGCCGTGCGCGTACGACGGCGCGGGCGCGGGACGGTCCGGGACGTGCGGCAGGGCGACGGCCGTGCGCCCGGAGGCCAGCTCGGCCAGGGAACGGGCGACCGCGTCGAAGGACGGCCGGGCCTCGGGCACCGGGTCGAGCATGAGCATCAGCAGCGGGCCCAGCGGGCCCGCCCGCTCGGGCGGCCTGGGCGGTTCGGTGAGCACCCGGCCGATCGCCGCGATCGGGCTCTCCGCCGGGTGCGGGGGCGTCCCCTCGACGGCGAAGTAGAGGGTGGCGCCGAGGGACCACAGGTCGGAGGCCGGGCCGCCGCGCTCGCCGCGGAGCCGTTCGGGCGCGATGTAGTTGGGCGAGCCGACCAGGTGGTCGGTACGGCTGGAGGTGCCCTCGCCCTCGACCACCGCGACGCCGAAGTCGGTGAGGACGGCCTTGCCCGTCCTGGTCAGGAAGACGTTGCCCGGCTTGACGTCACGATGGACCACCCCGGCGGCGTGGGCGGCACCCAGCGCGCTGACGATGCCGACCCCGATCCTGGCCACCTGGTGGACGGGGAGCGGGCTGCGGTCGCGGACGGTCTGCTCCAGCGACGCGCCCGAGAGCAGCTCCATGACGAGCCAGGGGCGGTCCTGCTCGATGACCACGTCGTGGACGGTCACGATCGAGGGATGCTTGAGCCGGGCGGCGAGGTTGGCCTCGCGGAGCGCCGCGGCACAGACCTCCTGCCGCCCGGCGGCGTCGAGGCCGGGCGGGATCCGTACCTCCTTCACCGCCACGTCGCGGCCGAGCGTCTCGTCGGCGGCGAGCCAGACCGTGCCCGCCCCGCCCTCGCCGAGGGGGTTGAGCAGCCGGTAGCGGCCTGCCAGCACTTGAGTGTCGATCCTGCTCACCCCGTTCGCCATCCCATCGCGGACAGCAACATAGTCACTTAGTGGCACATGAACCAACGAACTGGGACTTCGCCGTCGTATTCGTTTCCGGCCCCTGCCCTCATGGGACAGGGGAATCCTCGCAAAGACCCGGAAGAGGCGACGAGGCGGCCACCGGATCCCGCGACCGGAGCGGGACGGCCCGGAGAACGGGGGGCAGCCGCGGCCGGAGCGGGACGGCCCGGGGAACGGGGTCGGCCGCGGTCGGCCCAGGGCGGCCCGGGGAGGGGGAAGGATCAGCCGCGGTCCGCCGCCCACTTCTCGTGGGCGGTCCACAGGCGCCGCCACAGCGCGGCGCGTTCGGCCGGGGTGACGTCGGTCAGGGGGAGCGCGAAGACGTCGGCCAGCACCTCGAAGTAGTCGCGCTCGGTCTCCGCGGTGAGGCCGTGCTCCCGGTCGCCCACCCGGGTGAGGACGAGGCCGCGCAGGATGTCGGCGCCTCCGGCGTCGCGTCGTGCGACCGTGGCCACGCGGACGAACCCCGACTCCGGGGAGGTGGACAGGAACTCGTGCGTCCCGGCGAACTCCGGCATCCGCGCGGGTGCGGTACGGAAGTCCATGCCGGCGAAGGAACCGCGCGGGTCGTGGTCGAACCGCCATCCGCCGGGCTCCGCCTCCGAGGGACGCAGGCCGTAGGTGAAGGGCCCCTGCCGGTAGGTGCCCGCGACGAGCGGCAGGGGGGCGTGCAGCCCGTCGCCCATTCCCAGGTCGACCAGCCACTCGCCACCGGGATTCTGCGGATCGGGCAGACCGGACACCGTGAGCACCAGATGGTTGCCGGTCGCCCCCGCCTGGTCCTCGGGGCGGCGTCCCTGGACCCCGCCGACGTGCCTGGTCACCCGGTAGCCCAGTTCCCGAAGCACCCCGGAGAAGGCGCCGTTCAGGTGGTAGCAGTAACCGCCCCTGCCCCGGACGATCCGGGCCGCCGACTCCGCGGGATCCACCGTGGTGGAGCGTCCGAGCCAGATCTCCAGGCATTCGTACGGCACGCGTTCGGCGTGGGCCCGGTGGAGCAGGTGCAGTGACTCCACGCTCGGGGGGCCGTCCACCCGGGCGCCGATCCTGCGGAGGTATGCGGGAACATCGATCACCCTGACACGGTAGCTCCGCCCGCGGGCGGGTCCCCGTCGCGGTCCTCGTCCGGAACGGGCCGGGCCGGAGGGCCGGGCTGGAGGGCCGGGCGGAGGTCGCGGTCAGAAGACGGCGATGTCTCCGAGCGAGCTCCGCAGCAGGCAGTTGTTGCTGAAGGTCTGGGAGGACACGTAGAACCGGCCGTCCCAGATGCCGCCCGCCGATATCGTGACCGGGTCGTAGATCAACGGGCAGAACGCCTTCGTCGACGGCTTGATCTTCCCCACGTCGCCGTTCACGCGGATCAGGGCCGCACACGCGTTCTGTGACTTCGGGTGCGTTCCTCCCCTGATCGGCGTGCACTGCAGCACCACGACCCGGGTGGTCGGCGAGATGGTCGCTCCCTGGTTGATGGAGAGCACGACCGCCCGGCCCAGGACGAGGCCGGTGGACCCGCCCCGCCGCTCCGCCGGATCCGAGGGGCCCGACGGGCCCGCCGGACGCGAAGGCCCCGACGGGTCCGGCACCCGCGCCATGACCGGCGTCCCCGGCGACGGCCCGCCGTCCGGACCGGCGTTCGCGGGCGACACCCCGAGGGTGGCCATCCAGCCGGTGAGGGCTGCAAGGCAGACGATATGCCTCATGAATGGCCCCATCGTTATCATCCCCAGATCACATGAAGTTCGGTGTTCCCAGCCTGACCTGCCGTGATCCGGTCACCAAGCGACGGTTTTCAGGCATCGGTCAAGATTTTCACCGGTCGGTAAAATCCGTCACGACCGGCACGGGGGGTGTCCGGGCATGGCGGCGCCGACGGCCGGGCCGTGCGCGAAACCTTCACAATTCCCCCCAGGTCTTCTGCACCGCCGCGGTCTACGCTGCCGAGCATGGCAACCCCTCAGCAACGACGCGTCCTCGTGGTCGAGGACGACGAGACGATCGCGCGGGCCGTACGTCACCGGCTGGCCGCCGAGGGCTTCGACGTGCAGATCGCCGGGGACGGGGAGGCGGCGCTGGCCGCCTACGCGAGGACCGGGCCCGACGTGGTGGTGCTGGACCGCCTGCTGCCCGGTCTCGACGGCCTGGAGGTGTGCCGGCGGATGCAGGCGGCCAGGCCGGTGCCGGTGCTCATGCTCACCGCGCTGGGGGAGGAGACCGACCTGCTCGTGGGGCTCGGGGTCGGGGCCGACGACTACATGGCCAAACCGTTCAGCATGCGCGAGCTGGTCGCCCGGGTGCACGCCCTGCTGCGCCGGGTCGAGCGGGCCTCACAGCTCGCCGTGGACGACACGGTCATCCGCGTCGCCGACGTCGAGATCGACACCGCCGAGCGCCGGGTCTACGTGCGGGGCACCGAGGCCCAGCTGACCAGGACCGAGTTCGACCTGCTCTGCCGCATGGCCGAACGCCCCGGGCAGGTCTTCGAGAGGGAACGCCTGCTGACCGACATCTGGGGCTTCTCCGAGGCCGCGGCCACCCGCACGGTCGACAGCCACGTCCGGGCCCTGCGCCGCAAGCTGGGGCCCGGCATCGTCCGTACCGTCCACGGTGTCGGCTACGCCCTCGTCAAGCCGTGACCGCGCGGCACGGGCCGGGCCGCGGGTGAGCGCCCGCGCGCTCCGGCGGCGTCCCGAGCGCGGCCGATGGCGTCCAGAACGCGGCAGGCGGCGTCCCGCGGGCGGCCGACGGCGTCCGGAGCGCGACCGGCGGCGTGGGCACGTCCGGCGTCCTGGGCCGGTGCCCGCGAACGGGCGAGAACCGATCGTCCCCGTCGTCACTCGAACCCATGTACACCCATCACTTCGACATCGGGATGCGCCGACCAGTGAGACCCCTCGACTTCCTCGGCCGGATCAAGGCGAAGCTCGGCATGGTGATCCTGCTGGCCGTGGTGGCGGCGTTCGTCGTCAACGAGGTCGGCATCAACGCCGGATACTCGCGCGACGTGCGCGTCGCGGTGGCCGCGGTGTTCGCGCTGATCATGGTGCAGCTGCTCGCGCGGGGAATGACCAAGCCGCTGCGCGAGATGGCCGCCGCCGCGCAGACCATCGCCAAGGGCCGGTACGGCCTGCGCGTCACCGCCACCTCCCGTGACGAGGTGGGCGAGCTGGCCCGCGCCTTCAACGCGATGGCCGCCGACCTGGGCGAGGTGGACCGGCAGCGCCGGGAGCTGGTGGCCAACGTCAGCCACGAGCTCCGCACGCCGATCACCGCGCTCCGGGCCGTACTGGAGAACGTGGTGGACGGGGTCTCCGATCCCGATCCCGTCACCCTGGGCACGGCGCTCGCGCAGACCGAGCGGCTCGGGCGGCTGGTCGCCCAGCTGCTGGACCTGTCGCGGCTGGAGTCCGGCGCCCGCCTGATCGAGCGCGAGGACGTCGAGCTGCGCCCGCTGTGCGAGCAGGCCCTGCGCGAGGCCGTACTGGCCAGGGAGGGCGTCACGGCCCGCTGCGAGGTCCCCGAGGGGCTGAGCCTGCGCGCCGACCCCGACCTGCTCGCGCAGGTCCTCGCGAACCTGCTGGACAACGCGGTACGGCACAGTCCCGCCGGTGGGGTGGTGGTCCTGGCGGCGGCGGCCTCCGGGGACGGTGTCCGGCTGCGGGTGAGCGACCAGGGCCCCGGTATCGCGGCCGAGGACCGGACGCGGGCGTTCGAGCGCTTCTCGCGGCTGGACGCCGGACGGGCCGCCGACGACGGCGGCGCCGGGCTGGGTCTGGCCATCACCAAGGAGATCGTCGAGCTGCACGGCGGCTCCATTCGCGTCGAGGACGGTGTCGGCTGCCACGTGGTGACCGACCTCCCGGAAAGGATCGAGATGACCTCCCCGTCTTCCCCGGCCCAGGGCTCGCCCGCTCACGGCCCCGTCGGCGCCGGGGTCTCGGCCCGGGTGCCCTCCACCGGGGAGCCTCCGGCCCGGGAGGCCCCGTCGCGCACCTCCCGCGCATTGGAGCCGACCGCCTCGGAGTCGCTCGTCGTGGAACCGTCCGTGCCGGAACCGGCCGCCCCGGAGTCGGCCGTCGTGGAGTCGCTCGTCGTGAAGTCGCCCGCCTCGGAGGCTGCCGTCGCGGAGGCGGGGGAGGGGAGGCCGGGGCAGGTGGCCGGGGGCGCCGGTCCCCTCGCGCCCGTTCTTCCGGGCCGGGGTCCCGCGGACGGCACGCCCCCGGGCGGACCTCCGGAGCCGGACGGCCCACCCGTTCCGTTCGGGTCGTCCGGGCTTCCCGAATCGTCCGGAACGGCCGGTTCCGCCGGATCCCGTGGTCCGGACGGACCGGCTACGTCCGGTGACCCGGGCACGGCGGGCTCATCGGGTTCGTCGGGCGGCTCCGGCTCCGGTTCCGGTGAGCCGGGCGGCCCTGGTGGCTCGGATGGGCCGGGCGGCCCTGGTGGCTCGGATGGGCCGAGTGGTTCGGGTGGCTCGGCCGGTCCGGGTGCCCCGGCTGCCCCGGTTGGTCCGGCTGGTCCGGCTGGTCCGGGTGGCCCGAGTGGCCCGGACGGGTCCGGTGGTTCGGGAGGGGCGGACGAGGGGGACGAACCGGCTCGGCCGACGGCGTCCCCGGCGTCGCCGTCGCCGTCACCGTCGAGAGTCCCGCCGTACCCCCCGCAGCCGGTCCTGGTCCGGAGCGGGGACGCGCGTCCGCAACAGGTCGTGGTGCGGAACTGGGCGGGGGCGTTCCTCGGGGTCTTCCTCGGTGGTGTCGCGGGAGGGCTCTGCGCCATGGTCGTCGGTATCGCCATGTCGGGGATCGACTCGATGCTCGGGATGATGGCCGCCGCCGTCCTGTTCGTGGGCGGCGGGTTCGTCGGTACGGTCCTCGGCGCCACCACCTCCTTCAACGACCCCCTCGCCGTCCATGAGCGGCTTCCGGACAGGCACCAGGTCCAAGGGGCCGTGGCAAGGCGGGTCCCGGCCGGACAGGGCGCGACGGGGCCCGTGAGCGGGAGCACGAGCGCCGCGGGCGCCGCGGTCGCGGGAGCGGGGGCCGCGGGCGCGTCGGGAGGCACGACCCCGGGAACCACGAGCCCCGGAACCACGAATCCCGGAACCACGACGCCCGGGACCCCGTACCCGAGGGGCACGAGCCAGGCGGGCACGAGCCAGGCGGGCGCGAACCCGGGGACCGCGGGCGTGACGGTCCCCGCCCGGACGCAGGCGGGGGTCCCGGGCGGGCGCGGGGCGGGAGGCTACGAGGCGCCGCCCATCCTGCCCCGGCCGGATCTGCCGGACACGCCCCGCTGGGTGCTCCCGGCGTCGGCCGCCGTCGGCCTGCTCGCCGCGGTCGCGGTGCCGTACAGCAGGGCCGGGCTGGGGCTCGTGCTGGTGGCCGTCGCCATGGGGGCGGCGGTGTTCCCCGCGGTGCGCCGGCGGATCACCCCCTGGTCGGTGGCGCTGGCGGCGATCGCCTACGGCCTGGTCGTCACGGTGCTGTTCAGGGACGCGGACTGGCTGGTCGGCGTGGTGTCGCTGGCCGGGTTCCTGACGGCCGCGCTCGCCCTGTCGGGAGCCGGTCGCGGCTGGTTCGGGGTGCTCAGGGGCGGCGCGTCGGTGATCCTGGGACTGCTGCCGGTGCCGTGGTTCCTCGGTCCCCGGCTGAGGGCGCTCGCGGCCCGCGGGCGGGTGATGCCCCTGCTGGTCGGGGGCGGGCTGACCGTCGTGCTGCTGGTGGTGTTCGGGGCGCTGTTCGCCTCGGCGGACGCGGTCTTCGCCGAGGCCGTCGAGCGGGTGCTGAGCGTGCAGGACTGGGCGGAGTCCATGCCGCTGCGGATCGTGCTGTTCGTGGTCTTCGCGGCCACGGTGGCCTCGGCGGTGCTGGTCGGCCTGCGGCCCGTGGCCGAGCCGCGCACGCCGGGTTTCAAGGTCGCGGCCGGCCGCATCCTGTGGGTGCTCCCGCTGACCGCGCTCAACCTGCTGTTCGCCACGTTCGTGGGGATGCAGCTGACCGTGCTGTTCGGCAGCACCCGATGGGTGGTCTCCGCCACCGGCCTGACCTACGCCGAGTACGCGCGCTCGGGGTTCTTCCAGCTCGTCGTGGTGAGCGTGTTCGTGCTGGCGATCGTGGCGGTCGCCTCGGGGGCGCTGGAGCTGAAGGGCTTCGACCGGTGGCTGATGGCCGGTCTGCTCGGGCTGCTGTGCGTGCTGACCCTGGTCGTCCTGGTCTCCGCGCTGCACCGCCTGGGCCTGTACGCCGACGCCTACGGCCTCTCCCGGCTGCGGGCCTCGGTGGCCGCGACGGTGTGGTGGCTGGGCGGGGTCTTCGCCCTGGTCCTCGCCGCGGGGGCGGCCCGGCTCGTCGGGCGCGGGCAGGCGTACTGGCTGCCCAGGACCCTCGTGGTGATGACCAGCGTCTCGCTGCTCGCGTTCGCGCTGTGGAACCCCGACCTGCGGGTCGCGGAGACCCAGATCGCCGTACGCGGCCCGGCCGGGGTGGACCTGGACTACCTGGGCGACCTCGGGGCGGAGGCGGTGCCCGCGCTGGACCGGCTGCCCGAACCGGCCCGCAGCTGCGTTCTGCGGGACGTCGTGGCCGCCAACGACCTGGCCGGGCCCGACCCCTGGAACGGCTGGAACCTGGCGCGGGGGCAGGCGAGGGAGCTGCTGGCGAGCAGACCGGTGCTCGAAGGCGTCGTGTGCCCGCAGACCGTCTCCCGGTCGGACATCCCCTCCCAGTACTGACCGCCGCGCGGACGCGGCCCGTCCGAGAGGACGCGGCCCGTCCAAGAGGACGCGGCCCGTTCGGTTCGAGGAGACGCGGCCCGTTCGAAAGGACGCGGCCCCCGCCCGGGAGGCGGGGGCCGCGTCCGCGCGGGGGCGGGTGCAGGTCAGGGGACCCAGTGGTTGCCGGTCACGGTGATCATGACCTGGAGCTGGATGCTGGTCGAGTAGTAGTCGCTCGCGGTGAACGGGGTGTTGACCATCTTGGTCCACAGCGCGTCCAGCCACGCCTGGCTGCCCGGGTCGGTCATCGCCGCCACCGCGAACGGGGCGAAGTAGGCCGGCTCGCTGCCGCCGGAGATCTGGGTGCCGTTGAGCGAGTAGCCGATCGCGATGTTGTCCGGGTTCCCGCCGGTCTTGCCCTTGATCCAGGTGTTCAGCTTGCGCGCGGCCGCCAGCGACCTGGAATCACCGCTGGTCACCGCGTCGTTGCCGATCCGCCACGGGTCGCGGCAGGCGTTCCACCAGTACCGGCCGTCGTTGGCGTCCTCCAGCACCTGCCCGGGGGCGGGCCTGGGGGTGGTGTCGGTGTCGACCACGAAGTCCGCCAGCAGGCCGGTGTTCGGGGCGTGGGCGGCCTGCTGGGAGGCGATCAGGTTCTGGTGGTTGACGCGGACGGTGTCCCAGGTCGTGTCGCCGGTGGCCTTCCGGAACGCCCGGAAGTGGTCGATCATCCAGTCCGACGAGCGGCTGATCCAGTAGTACCGGTCGCCCGCGCTGCTCCAGTCGCCCAGCTTCATCAGCTTGGTGGTCGGGTTGACCTCACCGGCCTTGATGGCGTTGATGTGGTCGATCGCGAGCTTCCTGTAGTCGTACGTGCCCGAGCTGCCCCACTGCCGGTCGGCCAGGAGCAGGCCGTAGGCGACGTCGAGGTCGCCGTCGGTGGCCGAGTCGCCGCCGTTGACGCTCTGGCAGGCGGCGTTCTGCTCGGCGGCGAGCAGGCCGGGGGTGATCGACGACGGGTGGGCCAGCACGTACTTCACCAGGCCGTCGAAGATCTTCTTCGCGTCGGGGTCGGCGCCGGCCATCGTGGCGGTGATCACCATGCCGTAGCCCTGCGCCTCGGCCACGTAGGGGTGGTCGGCGTCGGGGGAGATGATCTGGTACCAGCCGTTGCCGCAGTTCTGCCTGACGAAGGCGGCCTTCCAGGCCCGGTAGTAGTCGATCACCTTCTGGTCGAGCGCGGCCACCGGGCCGCTCGGGCGCAGCGTCCCGGCCGCGTACGGGATCCTGTGGGAGCCGAACGGCACGGCCGGGCCGCCGGGGGGCGGGGTGACCGTCGGCGTCGGGGTGGCGCCGCCCCGGGTGCCGTAGACCTCCATCTCGTACAGCGAGTAGCCGTAGGGGGTCCCGCGGGACAGGCCGTACATCCGCACGTAGCGGCCGGTGCCCGAGAGCGTCAGGTCGTCGGTGCCGCCGTTGCCGGTCGTGGTCGCGTAGACCTGCGTCCAGGCCGAGCCGTCGGGGGAGACCTCGATCCGGTACGAGGTGGCGTAGGCGGCCTCCCAGAGCAGCCTGACCCTGGAGACGGTGGCGGAGGCGCCCAGGTCGACGCGGAGCCACTCGGGGTCGTGGCCCTCGGCGGAGGCCCAGCGGGTGCCGGTGGAGCCGTCGAAGGCGGCGGCGGGGAGCAGCGTGCCGTCCTCGTTCGAGGACGAGGTGGCCGGGCGTCCCTGGGAGAGCAGGGAGTCGGCGGCGAAGCCGGGCGGGGCCACCAGGACGAAGATCGACGCGATCAGCGCCGAGGCCAGGGCCAGGATGAGGACGGTCGAGGGGTGTCGGAGACGCGGTCTCGCATGCACAGGGGGTGCCCTCTCTTCGATCATCTAGTTAGGAAAGGTTCCTAACTAGTGGAAGATGCCACCATTCCTACCATCCCTCGTCAAGCGGTGGAAGATCCGTGTTCCCGGGTGAGGCGGGCGCGACCGGCCCCGGGGACGGGCACGACCTGGTCCGCGGGCGGGGACGGACGGTCCGGGAGACCGGCGGGTAACGGGGCGTTCCGCTGTGCCGGGCACCCCGCGGATGATTGAATCCGGGCATGTCGTTCGACGTGTTGATCAGCGGTGGCCTGGTGCTGGACGGCACCGGGGCCCCTGCCCACCGGGCCGACGTCGGCGTCACCGGGGGCCGGATCGCCGCCGTGGGCCGCCTGGACGGCGCCGAGGCCGCGACCACGGTCGACGCCGCCGGACGCCACGTGATGCCCGGCCTGGTCGACTGCCACGTCCACGGCGACGCCCTCGTCCTCGACCCGGACGTGCAGCTCGCCGCGCTCCGGCAGGGGGTGACCACGTTCGTGCTCGGCCAGGACGGGCTCTCCTACGCGCCGTGCACCACCCCGGAGACCTTCGCCTACGTCACCCGGTACTTCGCCGCGATCAACGGTTCCCACCCGCTGGCCGACGGGCCGCTCGGCGTGGCGGAGCTGCTCGCGGGCTACGACCGGGCCACCGCGCTGAACACCGCCTACCTGCTGCCGCACGGCACGATCCGGCACGACGTGATGGGCGCGGCCGAACGCGCCGCCTCGGCCGGGGAGCTGACCGCCATGCTGGCCCGCGTCGAGCGCGGCCTGTCCGAGGGGGCCGTCGGGCTCTCCACCGGCCTGGAGTACGCCCCGGGCCGCTACGCCGACGCCGCCGAGATCGCCGCCCTGTGCGCCCCGCTGGACCACCTGCCGTACGTGACGCACATGCGCGGGTACGGCGCGTCGGCCCCGGAGGGGATGGCCGAGGTGGCCGACATCGCCCGGCGCTCGGGCGCGGCCGTGCACGTCTCGCACTACCACGGCCCGGCCGCCACGCTGCTGCCGCTGGTCGACGAGGCCCGGCTGCGCGGGCTGGACGTCACCTTCGACACCTACCCCTACCTGCGCGGCAGCACGATCCTGGCGATGGTCGCGCTGCCCGGGTGGGTCCCCGCCGCCGACACGGACCGCGCGCTGGAGATGCTCCAGACCCGGCCGGTCGAGTGGGACGAGACGCTCTGGCCCAGGATCACCTTCTCGCACGTGCCCGGCGCCGAGTGGGCCGAGGGGCTGACCCTGTCCGAGGCCGCCTCCGGGGCCGGGCTGGAGCCGGGGGAGTTCTGCCGCAGGATCCTGATCGACACCCGGCTGGAGGCCGGGTGCGTGGTGGCCCGTCCCGACGAGGGCGCGGGCGGCGAGGAGTCGGTCCGCGCGATCCTGCGCCACCCGGCCCACACCGGCGGCTCCGACGGCATCTACGTGGGCGGCCACCCGCACCCCCGCGCGTACGGGGCGTTCGCCCGGATGCTCGGCCACCACGTGCGCGAGACCGGCGACTGGACTTTGGAGCAGGCGGCCGTCCACCTCGCCTCGCACCCGGCCCGGCGCTTCGGCCTCGAGGGCCGCGGGCTCGTCCGTCCCGGCCAGGTCGCCGACCTGGTCGTCCTGGACGCCGGGGCGGTCGCCGACCTGGCCACCTACGCGGCCCCGCGCGCCCTGGCGGCGGGGGTCGGCGACGTCCTCGTCTCCGGGGTGCCGGTCCTGGCCGGAGGGCTGCTCACCGGAGCGACCCCGGGCAGGGCGCTGCGTCCCTGAGACGCGCCCGCGGCGGCGCCCGGCCGCCGATGAGACGTGCGTGAGACTCGTCCCCGAAGGGGGCGCCGTGAGGATAGGGTCCTCAGGGCGAACGAGGGGGACGTGATCTCCCATGCCCGGACATCGGCGGCCGATCGGCCACCGGGATCCCGGGGCGAGCACAGGGAGGGGCGGGGACGTGAAGGGGATCGTGGACCCCGGCAGGGCCGTGGGGACGTCGCTGTTCGGCGGGGCGTTCACCTTCCCCGTGATGGTGGCCCGGCGGAGCGCGCTGGAGCACAACATCGCCACCCTCGCCACCTTCACCCGCCAGTACGGGATGATCTTCGCCCCGCACGCCAAGACCACCATGTCGCCCGAGCTGATCGAGGCGCAGCTGGAGGCGGGCGCGTGGGGCATGACGGTCGCCACCCCCAGCCAGGCGCTCACCCTGCGCGAGTTCGGCGTCCCCAGGATCGTGCTGGCCAACCAGGTCTTCGACCCGGCCGGTCTCGACGCCCTGGCCGCAGAGCTCACCGCGGACGAGACGTTCGAGTTCCTGTGCTTCGTCGACTCGACGGCCGGGGTCGAGACGCTCTCCCGGCACGCCGGGACCAGGCCGTTCCGGGTGCTGGCCGAGCTGGGCCACCCGGGCGGGCGGGGCGGCAGCCGCACCCTGGAGCACCTGCTGGAGGTCGCCTCGGCGGCACAGGCGGCCGACGGGGTGGAGCTCGCGGGCGTCGCCGGGTACGAGGGCTCGCTGGGTTCGGCCGGGGAGGTCCGGGCCTACCTGCACCGGCTGCTGGAGGCGCTGGAGCACCTGCGGGTCCGCGACCCGATCCTGTCGGTGGGCGGCAGCCAGTGGTTCGACGTGATCGGCCGCGAGCTCGTCACCTGCCCGGCCAAGGTCATGCTGCGCAGCGGCGCCTACGTCTCCCACGACGACGGCTACTACCGCGAGCGCACCCCGTACACCCGGATGGACGGGGAGCTGCGCGCGGCGCTGGAGATCTGGGCGCACGTGCTGAGCGTTCCCGAACCCGGCCTGGCCGTGGTCGGGTTCGGCAAGCGGGACGCGCCCTTCGACGAGGGCCTGCCGATCCCGCGCGGGGCCGTCGCGGACGCGACCGTGCTCAAGGTCCAGGACCAGCACGCGGTCCTGCGGCTCGCGCCGGGCTCGCCGGTCAGGCCGGGCGACCTGGTGTCGTTCGGCATCTCCCACCCGTGCACCGCCTTCGACAAGTGGCGGGTCATGCCCGTGGTCGACGACGACCACGTCGTCGTCGGCCTGCTGAACACCTTTTTCTGATTCCCGATGTCCCGTCCTTCCCATCGTTGAGGAGTGTTGTGAGATGAGCGCCAAGCAGGAACTGCGGACCGACGAGGGAGCCGCGCCGGTGGGGGCCTATTCGCAGGGCCTGGTGGTCGGCGACTTCGTCTACACCTCGGGCATGGGGCCGCTGAGCCCCGAGACCGGCGAGGTCGTCGGCACCGACGTGGCCGAGCAGACCCACCAGGTGATGCGGAACCTCGGCGCCATCCTCGCCGCGCACGGGCTCGGCTTCGACGACGTGGTGAAGGCGACCGTGCACCTGCAGCACCTCAAGCGTGACTTCGCCGCCTACAACGAGGCGTACAAGTCCTACTTCACCCGCCCCTACCCGGTGCGCACGACCGTCGGCTCGGAGCTGATGGACATCCTCGTCGAGATCGACTTCGTGGCCCACCGGCCGCGCTAGGGTCCGATCGGTTCCAGGGAGGGCGACGGCTTGGACAGCTCGCTATACGTCTACGTCGAGGACGTACGCGGGGAGGGCATGGAGGCGGTCCTCGACCGGATCACCGGGTACGGGGTGCGGGGGGTGACCGTGGCCGCGGCCTACCACCGCGCCCGCGACGTCACCCCGCACGGCCGCGCCCGGGTGACGGTCCGCAGGGACGGCGCGCACTTCGTACCGCCGGCCGACCTGTTCGACGAGCTGCGGCTGGTCCCGCCGCTCCAGGACGGGGCCGCCGACGAGCCGCTGGCCGCGCTCCGCGAGGCCACCGCCGAGCGCGGGCTGGCGTTGCACGGCTGGACCGTCTTCCTGCAGAACACCACGCTCGGCCTGGCCGAACCCGACGTGACCGTGCGCAACTGCTTCGGCGACCGCGGCTCGCCCGCGGACCTGTGCCCCTCCCACCCGGACGTGCGCCTGTACGCGGTGGCGCTGGGCCGGGCCGTGGCCAGGCAGGGCGTCGACAGCGTGGTGGCCGAGGCGCTGCACTTCGGCACCTTCGGCCACGGCTACCACCACGAGCGCAGCTTCGTCCCGCTCGGGCCGATGGACACGTTCCTGCTCGGCCTGTGCTTCTGCGGTTTCTGCATGCGCCGCGCCGCCGACCTGGGCGTCAACGCCGAGGTGGCGCGGGAGGAGTGCTCCAGGATCGTGGGCGCGGTGCTCGACGGCGCCCCGCCCGCGCAGGGCGAGGTGACCCGCGCGGCGCTGACCGCGTACGCGGGCCCCGAGGTGGTCGCCTACGCGCGGGCCCGCTCGGAGACGGTGACCTCGCTGGTCTCCGACGTCTCCACCGCCGTCACCGCGGAGGGCTCGCGGCTGGTCTTCCTGGACGCCACCGGCGCGGTCAAGGGCTACAACGACGGCCTGCCCTCCTCCGGGCTGGCGGCGCACGACTCCTGGCAGCTCGGCGTCGACCTGGTCGCCCTGGGCGACCTGGTGCCCTCGCTCGGCGTGCTCGCCTACGCCCGCGACGCGGGCAGGGTGGCCGAGGACGTGGTCGCCTACCGCCGCTCGACCGGCAAGGACAGGGAACTGCGGGCCGTGCTGCGTCCCGGCCTCCCCGACACCGACTCGGCGGAACGGCTCGCCGCCAAGGTCCGCGCCGTACGGGCGGCGGGCGCCGACGCGGTCGACTTCTACGCGTACGGGCTGATGCCCTACCCGATCCTGGACCGCATCCCGGGCGCGCTGTCCGCCTGACCGGGCCCTGCCCTTCCGGGAGTCGTCCTTCGTGGGCGGTCCGTCCGGCCTCAGCGGGTGGCCGAGCCGTCCAGGACGGCGCTCACGACCTGGGCGGGGAAACCCTCGCCGAGGGGCAGGCCCCGGAAGATCGCGCGCAACCAGACCGCCCCGGCGAGCAGGTCCATGATCAGCATGGGGTCGGCGGTGGCGGACAGCTCGCCGCGCCGCCGCGCGCGCTCGAAGACCGCGGCCTCCCGCGCGAACCGGTCGGCGAAGAACCGCCGGGACGCCTCGGCCAGCTCGGGGTGGTGGACGGCCGCGCCGAGGGCGGCCACCGCGACGTCGGAGGCCGGGGGACGGGTCAGAAGGGCGACCATCCCCTCGACCAGGGCTTCGAGGTCCCCCCTGAGGGCGCCGGTGTCGGGCGGCTCCAGGGCGAGCAGGTCGGCCTCGACCAGCGCGGCGGCCAGCAGCGCCGCCTTGGACGGCCACCACCGGTAGATCGTCGTCTTGTTGACCCCGGACCGCTCGGCCACCCCCTCGACCGTCAGGCCCTCGTACCCCCTGGCGGCGAGGAGTTCGAGGGTCGCCCGGAAGATCTGCCGTTCGCTGCGCGGTGCCATGCGCCCACCATAGCAACGCAACGGTGCGTTGTGTTCTAATCGAGGTCTCCGGAGCCCCCGAGCCCCGGAGACCTTGGAGGTCCGCCATGTCCCTTGTGCTCCCCATCGTTCTCGTCCACGGCGTCCGGGTCAGCGCGACCATGTGGGACCCGGTCATCTCCCGCCTGGACCGCCCTACGACGGCGCCCGACCTGCCCGGCCACGGCACCCGCAGGGGTGAGCCGTTCACGATGGACGCGGCCGTCTCGGCGGTCGCCGACGCCGTGGACGCGGTGGGCGGCCGCGCCCTGGTGGCCGGTCTCTCGCTCGGCGGATACGTCGGCATCGCCGCCGCCGGACGTCTCCCGGAACGGGTGGCCGGGCTGGTCGCCATGGGGTGCACGGCCCGGAACCCGGCCACGGCCCGCCTCTACCGGTTCGCCGCCTCGCTCGCCGCCCGCGACCCGGCCCTGGCCGACCGGCTCGGGGCGCTCGCGCTCCGCCGTCTCCTGCCCGGCCCGGCCGGGGAGGCGGCGGTGGCGGGAGGGCTCTCCAGCGAGGTGCTGCCCCAGGTCGTCGACGCGGTCTCCGGCCACGACCAGCTCGCGGCGCTGGCCTCGTACCCGGGACGCGTGTGGCTGGTCAACGGCGCCAGGGATCCGTTCCGGTCGCAGGAGCGCGACTTCCTCCGCGCCTGCCGCGACGGGCGGCTGATCCTGATCCCCCGGCGGGGACACCTCGGCGTCCTGGTCGCCCCCGGCCCGCTGGCCCGCCTGCTGGGCGACCTGTGCGACCAGGTCGACCGGTGCGGGCGGGACCCGCATGCCCTGACCGGGCCGTCCCGTCAGGTGGAGCGGCCCGACAGCGCGGTCGCGACCCCCAGCCCCAGGTAGACGACCCCGCTGAGGTTGCCGAGCACGCCCGACCTGGCCCTCAGCCGTCTGCCGAGGGCGTCCGCGCTCAGGGCGTAGATCAGGTCGGAGAGCAGTCCCAGCAGCAGCAGGGTCCCGCCCAGGACGGCGATCTGCAACGGCACCGCGCCCGCCTCGGGGTCCACGAACTGCGGGAGGAAGGCCAGGAAGAAGAGGATGACCTTGGGGTTGAGCACGTTGACGACGACGCCCTCGAGGAAGACCGACCGCAGCGGCTGCGGCACGGCCTGTCCGGCCGCGAGCTCCTGCCTCCTCGTCAGCGCCCGGACGCCCAGGTAGACCAGGTAGGCCACACCGGCCCACTTGATCACGTTGAACAGGGTGGCGGACTGCGCGATCACGTACGACAGACCGGCCGCCGCGGCCGCGATGTGCACCATCGTGCCCACCTCCACGCCGAACGCGCTGGCCACGCCCGCGGCCCGGCCCTGCGAGACCGCGCGGGTGATGATGTAGATGTGGTTCGGGCCCGGTATCAGCACCAGGGCGAGGGACGCCAGCGCGAAGATCAGTAATGTGGACGGGGAGATCATGCCTCGACCCTAGGACCGCGCGGCCTGCCAGGGTCAGGACCAATGCGCGGGCGCTTCAGCGGACCAATCGGCCCGGCCCGTCCTCGGGTGACGCCGCCGGTGGGGGTCGGTGAGTGCCGGAGCAGCATGGGATACTCGCCGACGTGGGGTGGCGGAGCGGGCGGAGCGCGCTGATCGGCAGATCGAGGGAGCTCGATCGGCTGACCGAGGTGCTCGACGCCGCCGCCGCCGGACAGGCCGGGGTCGCCCTGCTGGGCGGCGACGCGGGCATCGGCAAGACCAGAATGATCGCCGAGCTGGCGGAGCGGGCCGCCTCGGCCGGATTCGCCGTGCTCATCGGGCAGTGCGCCGAACTCGGCGACGTCCTGCCGTACCTTCCGCTGGCCGACGCCCTGCGCTCGGCGCGCGGGGAGCTCCGCGCGGCGCTCGACGCGCGGCCGGTCCTGGGCAGGCTGCTGCCGGGAGGCACCGACCCCGGCATGGAGAGCACCTCCGGCCTGACCCAGCAGCAGCTCTTCGGCTCGGTGCTCGGTTTCCTGTCCGCGCAACCCGTGCTGCTGGTCCTGGAGGACCTGCACTGGGCCGACCAGTCCACCCGCGACCTGCTGGTCTTCCTCAGCCGGATGCTGCAGACCGAGCGCGTCTGCCTCGTCGGCACCTACCGCACCGACGACCTGCACCGGCGCCATCCGCTGCGCCGGGTCCTCGCCGAGCTCAACCGCCTGCCCTCGGTGACGTCGGTGGAGCTGGGGCCCCTCGACCGGCACGAGATGACCGACTACCTCGCCGCGCTGGGCGGCACCGACCCCCGCGTGATGGGCGAGGTCGTCGACCGGGCCGAGGGCAACCCGTTCTACGCCGAGGAACTGCTGGAGGCCGCCTCCGACGGCTCCTCGATGACCGAAGGCCTGGCCGGTCTGCTGCTCTCCCGGACCGAGCTGCTCTCCGACCCGGCGCAGCAGGTGCTCCGCGGCGCGGCCGTCGCGGGCCGCCGGGCCGACCACGACCTGCTCCAGCGGGCCTCCGGCCTGGAGGACCTGGCCTTCGAGGAGGCCATGCGGGAGATCGTCTCGCGCGGCCTGCTCCAGCCCGACGGGGACTACGGCTACGCCTTCCGGCACGCGCTCCTGCAGGAGGCCGTCTACAACGACCTGCTGCCCGGCGAGCGGACCAGGATGCACGGGGAGTTCGCCCGCCTGCTGACGGCCCGGGGAGGGTCCGCGGCCGAGCTCGCCCACCACTACCTGGCCGGGCACGACCTGCCCGAGGCGCTGGCCGCGTCCGTGGAGGCCGGGCGCAGGGCCGAGCGGCTGGGCGCTCCCGCCGAGGCGCACCGCCACTTCGACCGGGCGCTCGGCCTGTGGGACCGGGTGCCGGACGCCGAGGACCGGGCCGGGATCGACCACGTGAGCCTGGCGGTCCGCAGCGCCACCGCAGCGGCCGACAGCGGGGACAACCACCGGGCGATCTCTCAGCTGCGGCGGCTCCCGCCCTCCGCCGAGATCAACGAGCGGCTGTCGTACATCCTCACCGACCTCGACGACGAGCAGGGCGCGATCGCCGCCGCGCACGCCGCCGTCGAGGCGGCCCCCGACGGGCCGGTGCTCGCCCGCGCGCTCGCCACCTATGCCCGTTCCCTGCAGTGGAGCGAGCGGCACGACGAGGTCGAGGCCATGGCCGGCCGTGCCCTGGAGACGGCCCGCGCGAGCGGCGCCGCCGACGCCGAGACCAGCGCGCTGATCACGCTCGCCGCGCTGGCCGCCCTCGCCGACGACATCCCCCGGGCCAAGGAACTGCTCGCCTGCGCCACCGCCGAGAGCTCCGGCAACCTCGCCGTCGACCTGCGGGCCATCTTCACCCAGGCCCGGGTCCAGTACGAGAACGGCGACCTCGCCGAGGCCGCGGTCAGCGCCGACCGGGGGCTGCGGCTGGCCTACGACAGCGGGCTCAAGTGGAGCACCTTCGGCACCGACCTGCGCTTCCTGCGCCTGCTCGTCCACTACGTCGCCGGGGAGTGGGAGGCGGCCGAGAAGGTCGCCTCGGGGTTCGCCGTCCGCGTCGGCACCCCGGCCGAGGCGCTCCTGTCGTCCTTCGCGCTCTTCGTCGAGGTCGCCAGGGGCCTGCCCGTCGTCGAGGAGCGCCTGTCGTGGCTGGAGCCCTTCTGTCAGAGGGACCCCCTGGTGAACGCCATGACCCGCGGCCTGGCCGCCGAGCACGCCCTGTGGCACGGCGAGGCCGAGGTCGCCCTCGAACACGCCCGCGCGGCGATCGAGGGCCTTCCGGTCAACGACCCCGCCGCGATCCGCCTCAGCAGCACCGCCCTGTGGGCCCTGGCCGAGCTGGGACGTCCCGGCGAGGCCGACGCCTTCCTGGAACGGGCCAGGACGCCCGCGGCCATCGGCCCCGGGTCCGTCCGCCGGGGGCCGCTCGGGCCCGAAGGGCTGGCCTGGCTGGCCAGGGCCGAGGCCGAGTGGCACCGCGCGCGCGGCCGCCTCGACGTCGCGGCGTGGCGCGCGGTGGTCGAGGCGTTCGACTTCGGGTTCGTCTACGAGGTCGCGCGCTCGCGCCATCGGCTGGCCGAGGCGCTGCTCGCCGCCGGGGACCGCGCCGGGGCGCAGCAGGAGTGGGGGCTCGCGGTCGAGGCCGCCGCGTCCCTGCGCGCGGAACCGCTCGGCGCGGCCCTGGCCGAGCTGGGCCGCAGGGCGCGCTTCTCCGCGCCGCCGTCCACGGTCGGCGAGGAGCCGGTCCCGGTCTCCGCGAGATCGGCCCCTGCGCGACCGGTCCCTGCGCGATCGGCCCCCGGGCGGGCGGCGCCGCTCACCGCCCGCGAGCGGGAGGTGCTCGCCCTGGTGGCCGAGGGGCTGCCCAACCGCGAGATCGGCGAGAGGCTGTTCATCGCGCAGAAGACGGTCAGCGTGCACGTCTCCAACATCCTGTCGAAGCTGGGCGTCGCCTCCCGCACCCAGGCCGCGGCCGTGGCCCATCGGGACGACCTTCTCTGACGGGGGGAGGACGCGGTGGCCCGCCGAGACGGGGGGGAGGACGCGGTGGCCCGCCGCCATGTCACGACATGTCGGTAAGTGCTCCGGCGTGCGGCCGGAAGCGTCCCGGCGTCGGCGTGCGGCCGGAGGCGTTCCCGTGTGGCGCGGAGGGTCAGGAGCCGTTCCGGCCGCTGCGCGCGGTCAGGGCCAGCTCCCGTACGACCTGGATCAGCTCGGCCGGGTCGAAGGGTTTCGTGAGGTAGGCGTCCACCCCGATGCCGAGGCCCCGCCGCTTGTCATCCTCCTGCGCCCGCGCGGTGATCAGGACCACCTTGATGTGGCCGGTCCCCTCGCCGCTCCGCAGCCTGGTGGCGGTCATCCAGCCGTCCAGCCTGGGCATCATGACGTCCAGCGTGATGACGTCGGGCATCACGTCCAGCACCCGGTCCAGGCAGTCCTGCCCGTCGGAGGCCGTGTCGACCTGGAACCCCTCCAGGGTCAGGTTGACCGCGATGAGCTGCCGGATGACGTCGTCGTCATCCACTACCAACACCCTGCCCAGAACCTCTCCCACGGGCGTGAGGCTAACCGCTCCGCCGCGTCCCCGCGCGGGTTTCCGCGGATGTCCACGTACCCGTACCGCAGGAGGAAGGAGACCCGTCCCGTCCGTCCGGTCCTCCCGTTCGGCTCTCCCGCCCGCCCGTCCCGGGTAGGGCGTGCCGCACCGCTCGGCGGGCCCGCGGTCAAACGGGTGGACACGCCGTTCCCGGGCTTGCTAGCTTGCGCCTGTGTCCAGCCCCGAGGCGTCAAGACTCTAGCCACCGGTCGTCCGGTGGCCGCCCACGTCGTCGCGTCGAAGCACCGTGGCCGATGAGGCCGCGGTCGTCGCCGTCCGCGACCACCGCCACCGGATCACCGTAGAGCGGGCCGTGTCCGACCTGGACCGTGCGTCACCTCCGTGACGCCGGCGGGTCCTTCTGCGCGGTGACCGCGCCCCGATCGGACGTTCCTTCTCCGGTACGGGCGCGGTCCCGTTCTCTCTCACCGATCCACCATGTGGCTGTGGAGTCCTGTCATGCCATTCGTCGTCCATCTGCTCGGACTGGCGGTCTTCGCCCAGGGAACGTCCGAGTTCATGCTGTCCGGCCTGGTGCCGGACATCGCACGGGACATGCACGTGTCCATCCCCGCGGCGGGGTCGCTGACCTCGGCGTTCGCGGTGGGGATGGTCGTCGGCGCGCCGCTGATGGCCGTCCTGAGCCTGCGCCGGTCGCGACGTCGCTCGCTTCTGACCTTCCTGATCACCTTCCTGCTCGTCCACGTCCTCGGCGCGGTCACCACCGACTTCGGGGTGCTGCTGGCCACGCGCGTCATCGGGGCGCTGGCCGGCGCGGGGTTCCTGGCGGTGGCCCTGGCGACCGCGACCGGTATGGTCGCGCCCGGCGCCAAGGGCCGCGCCACCTCCGTCCTGCTCGGTGGCATCACCCTCGCCTGCGTCGTGGGCGTTCCCGCCGGTGCGCTGCTCGGCCAGCTGTGGGGATGGCGCTCGGCGTTCTGGGCGGTGGCCGCCGTGTCGGTGCCGGCCGTCATCGCGATCCTGCGGGCCGTCCCGGCCGGCGCCCCCGACCCCGCCCACGTGAGCGTACGCGGGGAGCTGCGCTCGCTGCGCGATCGGCGGTTCCTGGTGACCCTGCTCCTGGGGGCCCTCGTGAACGGCGCGACGTTCTGCACCTTCACCTACCTCGCGCCGCTGGTCACCGTCGTCAGCGAGATCGAGCCCGCCTGGGTGCCCGCCGTGCTGGCGCTCTTCGGCCTGGGGTCGTTCCTCGGCGTCACCGTCGGCGGCCGCGTCGCCGACGTGCGACCCGTGCTGCTCCTGGCGGCCGGCGGGCCGGCCCTGCTCATCGGCTGGGTGGTGTTCGCGGTGACCGCCGGGAACCCGGTGACGACGGTTCCGCTCGTCCTCGTCCAGGGGACCCTGGCGTTCGCCGTCGGATCGACGCTGATCTCACAGGCGCTCTACGCGGCGGCCGGGGCGCCGACCCTGGCCGGAGGGTTCGCCACGGCCGCGTTCAACGTGGGCGCCGCGATCGGTCCCTGGCTCGGCGGGATCCCCATCGGCGCGGGACTCGGGTACCGCTCGCCGCTCTGGGTCAGCGCGCTGATGGTGGCCCTCGCGCTCGTCGTCGCCGGTGCGGCCCGGGGGATCCGGCGCGGGACGGCGAATCCTCCCGGGGATCCCGTTCACGGGGATTCCGCTCACGGGGATTCCGTGGTGACGTAGCCGCCCGCGCCGCATCGTACGGTGCGGAGAAGGTCTTCCGTGCGGAAGGCCGGAGAGCGCCCCGCGCGGCCTCTCCGGCCTACGCGGGGTTCCCGGGTCTTCCGGCCGGTCCGTTCCCGCCGATGCCCCCGGCCTTCTCAGTGTCCTCAGTGTCCTCAGTGTCCTCGGTGTCCTCGGTGTTCTTGATGTTTTCGGCCTGCCCGGCCTGCCCGGCCTGCCCGGCCTGCCCGGCCTGCCCGGCCTGCCCGGCCTGCCCGGCCTGCCCGGCCTGCCCGGTCTCCCCGGTCCCTCCGGTGTGCCCGGCTGCACCGGCCTCCTCGGTGAGCTTCGCCAGCATGACGAATCCGGGACGGTCCACCGAGATCGCGGTCGCGGAGAGGACGACGACTCCGGTTCCGGCCGCCCGGTCGATTCCGATCCACGTACGGAACCCTCCCGTGCCGCCGTTGTGCCAGGTGACGAAACGTCCCTTCGTTTCGAGGACGACCCATGCCGCGCCGATACTTACCGCCCGTCCGGCGAACGTCGTCACGGGATCGAGGGCGGTGATGCCGGGAGCGCTGCCGTCCAGCAGGGCGGAGGTCAGCGTGGCCATGTCCTCGATCGACGCCCGGATCCCGCCCGCGGGCCCCAGCGCCTCTCCCGTCCAGGGCTGCTGTTCCCGGCCCGACCTGGTCCTGCCGGTGATCGCACCGGGTCGCAGCTCGTCCGGGGCCGAGGGGACGTAGAACACGCCGAGTCCCAGTGGCTCGGCGATCCGCTCGTTCACGAGCTCCCGGTAGGTCGTACCGGCCGCGCGCGCGATCGCGTGACCGAGCAACTCGAACCCGAGGTTGGAGTACCGGGGGCGCGGTCTCCCGACCTGTACCTCCCGGGCCTGGGCGAGGAGCTCGTCGAGGTCCTCGCCGTAGGGGTTCGTACCGTGCCTCCACAGGGAGAAGGTCCGCCGCCACGGCTTGGCGGACGCGGGCAACCTCGGCAGGCCCGACCGATGCGTGCTTAGCGACGCCAGCGTCACGCCCGCCGCGGGAACGTCTCCGAGGGGCAGGAAGTCACCGAGGGTCGATTCCGGGCCGATCTCCCCGCGGTCGAGCGCGTCGGCGTAGAGCAGGCCGGTCACCCCCTTGGAGATGGAGCCGATCTCGAAGTCCGCGCCGAGGGGGGCGCCCAGGCTCGTCACTCTCGTGCCGCCGGGGGAGACGGCGGCGGCGGCCACCACCGGGTGACGCTCACCGACCGCGTCACGGAGCCTTGCCGCGAGCTCCTCGTCGCCGTACGGGCCCGTCATGACCCGGCACCGTACGAGCGGTGAGCGGCGCCCCGATGAGCGGTGTGACCGGTGCCCCGGCGAGTGGCGCCCGCCCGCTCGAGCTCCTCCCGGAGCCGCACCGTCGTCACCGGTTCACCTCGGAAGGCGATGGTCGTCGTATCTGGCGTGGGTGTCATCCGCCGCGCACCGTTCATATGTCAACTCTAGTTGACGTAGTGGCCCGTGAGCAACCACGGCCGCCGGTCCCGGGGTGAACATCCCGGTCGGAGGCCCGTTCCGGTTATCCACAGAACCACATTCGGCTTCTTGGGGATCAGCGTCTCCCGCGCATCCTGGGACCTCGATCCTTCATCGAGCCCAGGAGGCCGTGCGTGATCACGAAATTCGCCACCGTCACCATCCTCTCGGCCGCCCTGGCAGGGGGCCCGCAGATCCCCGCGCCGCACCTCCCCGCGGCCGTCTGCGACATCTGGGTCAGCCTCTTCCTCCCGTTCCTCCGGGCCGCCCCGCCGGGGGCCGTCCACCGGCTGCCGGAGGAGACACGCGCCGCCCTCGCCCTGGCCTGTGGATCCACCTCGCCCGATCTTCCCGCCCTGTCCGCCTCTCCGGCCGTGAACGGCCACCGACCGACGGCCCTGTCGGCTCGGGGAGGTGAGCAGCCGCCGGTCGCCACGCAACCGGAAGGCCGCCGGCCGGGGGAGTTCTCGCCCGAGGGCTGGTGGCAGGAGAGGCCCGCGGATGTGGACGGGCGGCCCTTCGGGTTCGCGGCCCCGGACGGAGGGCCATCTGACCCCGCGACCTCGGGCGGAGGGTCGTCTGAGCTCACGACCCTGGACGGAGGGGCATCCGGGCTCATGGCCCAGGACGGGCGACCCGCGAAGCCCCCGATCACGGGTGGAGAGGTGTCCGAGTCCTTGGGTGCGGGCCTGCGGCAGGAGGAGTCCCCGGAGGAGTCCACGGCCGCGAGTGGGTGGCCCGCGAAGCCTCCGGCCTCCGGCGGACGGCCGACGACCTCGATCACTCCCGGCACGACATCCGCTTCCGGCAGGCTGTCTCCTCCCGGTGGGCCGTCTGCTTTCGGCAGGACGTCCGGGACCCTCCGGGGTGGGCAGGAGACGTTCTCCGGCACACCCGAGGCGACGTCCGGCGGGCCGATGTCCTCGCGAAAGGGGAAGGCGTTCGCCGACCGGCGGCAGGCGTCTCTGAAGGGAAGGCGGCCGTCGTCACGAGAACGCGCTCTTCCCTCACGAGGCGAGATCGCGGCCGCCGCGGCGCTCCGCCAGCTCGGCAGGCCGTACGTCTGGGGAGGCGGTTCGAGCACGGGCCCGACCGGCGGGGGCTTCGACTGCTCGGGTCTCGCCCTGCACGCCTGGTCCAAGGCGGGGATCACGCTCGTCCACTACACCGGCACCCAGTTCAGGCAGGGTCGTAAGATCCCCTTCTCCCGGCTCCGGCCGGGGGATCTGGTCTTCTTCGGCAAGGACGCCAAGAAGGATCCCACCCACGTGGGCGTCTACCTGAAGGACGGGATCATGGTCCACGCCCCCAAGACCGGTGACGTCGTCAGAACCGTCGACTTCGCCGCCTCGCCCTACTACCGCTCCCTCTACCGAGGCGCCGTCCGCCCCTCTGCGGGCTGACCCCCGTCCCTCCCGGGCGCACCTCATCGCTCACCCGTGAGGCGACCGTCCCTGGATCCCACCGGTCGTCCCCGAAGCAGCCGTGGCCCACTCCACCACCGATCACCCCCGAAGCGATCACGGCCTGCTCCACCCCATGCTCCTGAGCCGACCGGTCGCCCTCGCCGGACCGCTTCGAGCCCTCCGGCGGCGGCCCGTCACCCCGCGGTTCCGCCGATCCACTGCTCCAAGGCGGTCCCGAGTCCCCTTGGTGATCACCGGTTCCCTATCTGAGTGTCGGTTCCCCCCAGGATGCTGGTAATGTAATCACGCGTTGGCCCCCTTAGCTCAGGGGATAGAGCACCGGCCTCCGGAGCCGGGAGCGCAAGTTCGAATCTTGCAGGGGGCACCAACCGAAGGCCAGGTCAGAGACTCTCTGACCTGGCCTTTCGCTTGTCCCGGTGATGGTCCGGTGCGCCGTCATCCAGTGATGGAGACATCGGATGCCGAGTGCCGTGGACGGCCGCGAGGCATGGTCGTTCTTGCTCGCCGGGTCTGCATGTCCGGCGGGGCGCCGGTGGTGGCGGACCCACCGGCCGACTGAGCGGCCGATGTACCCGCACGATCGATCGGTGTCCTCGCACGTGTCCGGTCCACTGGCAGGTCCCGCCGCTCACCGTCGTGGAACGGCTCGCGGCGGCGACCGAGGCAGTCCTATCGGGAAGCGTCGTAGACGGCGACCGACCAGGGCTGGGGGCGTGTACCGATCCGGGCGGCGAGCGTATCCGCGGTCTTCGTGTCGAGCCTGTACCTCCCGTCGCACACGGCCTTGCCGCACCTGAACGCGTCGCGGGGCGACATGATCGGGGCGTCCGGGGGGAAAACCCAGAACGTGACCGTGTGGGTGCGGCTCGTCCAGCCGGGCTCGTGACTCTTGTCGCCGAAACGGCTGCGCGTGCCGTCGGGGCCGCAGACACCTGGCGCCTCGCTCAAGCCGTGCTCCCAGGGTTCGGAGACCAGGACGAAAGAGCCCGGTGCGGAGCAGCGCAGCACGATCGCTGTCCTGGTGCTGGTGGGGCGGAACCTCAGGGTGACCTTCGTCGCCGTGCTCCGCGCCGTCTTCGAGCGAAGAAGCCGGAGCCCTTCGTACGTGGCCGGTGGTTCGACGGACGGCGTGAGCGGGACGGACGTGGGTGGCACGGACGGAGACGGGGCGATGGGAGACGGAGCCGTCAGGCCGCCGGTCATGATGACCACGGCGAAGGCCACGACGGCCGTCACCGCGGCGCAGGCCAGTGCCCAGGCCCAGCCGGGACGTCGCCTGGAGCTGCGACGACCGGTCGGCCGCCGTTCCTCGGCGGTCAGCCGGTCACGCGCACGGGCCACCACCTGGGACGAGGGAGGCGGTACGTCCGGAACGGCCTGCCCCAGCAGGCTGATCTCATCCATCGTGGGCCTCCTTCAGGGGGTTCGCGTCGCCCAGGGCCTTGCGCAGTTGCTTGCGCGCCCGGTTCAGCCGGGACGCGACGGTCCCGTACGGGATGCCGAGGGCGGCGGCCACCTCCGCGTGGCTGAGGCCGCCGAGAGCGAGGAGGAGGACCACGTCGCGGTCACGCTTGGCGAGACCGGCCAGTGCCCCCGCGAGCCTGCCCGTCACCTGCCGCGCGGCCAGCCTGGTCGTCACCGGGCCTTCGGGTCCCTCCTGGTCGTCGGCCGCCTCGGCCCGGCTGAGCGTCTTCCGCCGGCGTACCTCGTTCCGCCGGTGCCCGGCCAGGAGGTTGGTGGCGATCCCGTACAGCCATGGACGGATCCCGCCTCGGGAAGTGAGCGTCGAAGACCCGGCTGAAATCCTCGTGCGGCGACCACTCGCCGATCCCGGCCTGCGGCCCGGGATCAGGAGCGCTGGCCGATCGTCAGGCGGACGATCTCGCCCGGCTCCGGTCCCGCCTGGGCGGCCAGGTCGCCACCCGGCCTCCAGAACCCCGAGCACCCGGCCGTGTGCTCGAAGCCGCCACCGGTCGGTCCCGCGAAGCTCGCCACCGCCACCCAGACACGGTGATCGGTGGCGATCCGCCGCGCTCTCTCCTGCTGAACCGCCACGTCCGCCGCCTGGTGGACCACCCCGGCCGCATAGACGTCGATCCCCAGCGCGGCGGTCTCCTCGGCGTGCTGCGCGATCATCAGGTCCCGGCAGATCGCCAGTCCCAGCCGCAGGCCGTTCACCTCGATCACCTCGGACCGCTCCCCGCAGGCGAACCGGTCCTCGCTGGAGTGCACGTTGACCTTGCGGTAGGCCACCCCGACCCCGGCGCCGTCCACCGCCAGCATCGCGATGTACTCAAGCCCCTCTTCTGCGACCGGTGCCCCGACCAGGGCCAGCGCCCCCGTCTCCGCGCAGGCCTCCACGATCGGCCTCAGCCTCGGGTCCTCCGCGGTGATCGCCGGAGCGTCCAGGTGGTACCCCGTAAGCGACAATTCCGGAAATATCACCACCCTGGCCTCTGCTCTTCGCACCATCTCCGCGTGCCGTACCGCGTTCTTCTCCACGTCGTACGGCACACAGTGCGGTTGAGCCACCGCCAGCACGAGCACAAGGACCTCCGAAGAAGGGATCACCACGGGCGACCCGGATGACGGCCATCATTTCATCGGGGACCGGGACCGTCGGGGACGGGGACGCCCTTCAGGACGGGGCGGTCACCTCAGGAGGAGGCGGTCACCTCAGGACCCGGTACCGCAGGTGAGTGGCGTGGCGGGACTCGATCACCTCGGTGCGCTCCAGCCGGATCTGACGGCCGAGGTGCTCGAACAACCGGGTGCCGCCGTTCAGGATCACCGGGGCGACGTGCAGGAACAGCTCGTCGACCAGCCCGGCCGCCAGCGCCTGCTGGATGATGCCGGCGCCGCCCATGATGTGCACCGGCCTGTCCCCGGCGGCCTCGATCGCCTGCTCGACGGCGCGCTCGACGCCCCCGGTGACGAACGTGAACGTGGTCTCGCCCTTCACGACCACGTCGTGCGGCCGGTGGGTGACCACGAACACCGGCAACCGGTAGAACCCGCCCTCGGCCTCCCAGCCCTCGGTCTCGTCGTACACCTTCCGGCTGGTGACGACCGATCCGGCGAGCTCGCGGTCCTCGCCGATGGCGAGGTCCATGCTCCGGTCCTCGCCGACCCAGGCGTGGAGGACGTCGCCGCCCTCCCCCAGGCCGGGGTGGCGGTCGAGGTTCGGGCCGGTGACGAAACCGTCCAGTGACATCGAGATGTTCGCCTCCACCGTGGCCATGGCGACTCTCCTTCGGATCGGCGGGACGCGGCCGTCGCATCCGCGGCCGTGCTCCGGTACGTACGTTCTCGGGTTCGTTCCGACGTCGATCGGCGCCACCCGTTTTTTGCGCCTGCCCGTCGTGAACCGGGACTCACCCCGTCCCGGCGGCCACTCCCCGTACCGCCCAGGCCCTGGCGGAGAGGTGGACGGAGCCGTCCGGCCGGACGGGCAGGCGGGTGCGCAGGAGATCGCGCAGGGCGTCGCGGTGCTCGTCGTCCAGGGACGCGACGTACCCGGGGGCCGCTCCCTGCCCGCCGAGGAACGGCGTCCAGTAGTCGTCGAAGTCGGCGAACACCGTCGGGACCTCGATCGCCCGTACCGTCACCTCGCGCAGGCCGGCGTCCGCCCACAGGCGGCCGAGGGGCTCGGGACGGCAGAGGGGGAAACGCCGCATCTCGTCGGAGGCGGCCGTGTCCGGGCGGAGGGCGACGGCGGCGTCCCAGAAGTACCGCATCATGCCCATGCCCTCGGCGTAGTCCCAGACGTAGGCGGCGACCACACCGCCCGGCGCGGTGACCCGGGCGAACTCGGCCGCGCTGCGCCGCGGGTCGGGCGTGAAGTTGAGCGCCAGGCCGCTCACCACGGCGTCGAGACGACGGCCGGGCAGCGGCAGTGATCCGGCGTCGCCGGCGCAGAAGGCCGACCGGACGTCGACGATCCGGGTGCGGGCGTGGGACAGGAACCCCTCGGAGGTGTCCACGCCCAGGACCCGCACGGGATCCGTCATGGCCAGGACCGTCTCGGTGAGGGCCCCGGTGCCGCAGCCCACGTCGGCCCATCGCCGGCCGGTGGGCACGTCCAGCCATCGGAGGAACTCCTCGGCGACGGGACGGCTCCACCGGCCGACATAGGCCTCGTACGCGTCACCGACCACCCATGTGTCACGCCTCATACGAGGAGACGATACGACGGTTCGGCGACGGGGACGGGCCGGGTATCAGACCGCCTGGCAGGAGCCTCCGTTCAGGGCGAAGAAGGTGGGTTCGGCGGTGTTGCCGGTGTGGGTGGCCTGGAAGCCGATGGTGACGGAGCCGCCCGGCGCGAGGGTGCCGTTCCAGCCGGCGTTGGTCGCGGTGACCTGCGAACCGGTCGCCGCGTACGACGCGTTCCAGCCGTTGGTGAAGGTCTGGCCGGAGGGCAGGGTGAACGCCAGCCGCCAGCCGTTGATCGCCGAGCCACCGGTGTTGGTGATCGTGACGCTGGTGGTGAACCCGCTGTTCCAGGAGTTCATCACGTACGCCACCCGGCACGAGCCTCCCGGGCTCGGCGTCGGGGTGGGCGTGGGCGTCGGGGTGGGCGTGGGAGTGGGAGTGGGAGTGGGGGTGGGGGTCGGGGTGACGCCACCGTAGACGGTGGCCTCCCTGGCCGTGGCCTTGATGCCGTTGGCGCCGTTGAAGATCCGCTGACCCCAGGTGGTGAGCCGGGCGGGGTCGAAGTCGACCGCCATGTCCAGGATGGGATCGGTGTTGCCGCTCCAGGACCAGGCGAGGTAGCCCAGGCCCCGCGACACCGCCTCCGACAGCAGCGTCTCGTGGTCCACCTCGCCGGCGTTGAACCGCCAGCCGAACTCGCCGATGACCAGCGGCCACCCGTTGGCCTCGAACCGGTCGAGGTAGTCGGTGATCGACGAGGCGGTGTTGAACACGGCGTACATGTGGATGGACAGCACGGTGTTGCGCAGGGTGTCGGCGTCCAGGACCGTCTGGGCGTTGTCCCGCATGACGTACTGCCAGTCCTGGCCCCAGTTCGGCGCGTCGACCATCAGCAGGTGCTGGAAGCCGTTGGCGCGCATCTTCTTGATGGCGGCGGTGGTCGCGCCGGTCCACTGGGCGGCGTTGGTGTTGCCGATCGGCTCGTTGCCGATGTTGATGACGACGTGGTTCTCCTGGCCGACCAGCGCGCTCTTCTGGCTGATCCAGTAGTCGGCGGCCTCGTCGAGCGAGGCGGCCGCGCCCTCCTCGCCGTACCCGGTGGTGTCGTGCACCTCCAGGACGCAGATCAGCCGGTTCTGCTTGCACAGGGAGATCACGTCGGCGACGTCGTTGGACGGCCCCCACCGCTTGCCGGTGCCCAGCACCACGCGCACGGTGTTGGCGCCCAGCGCCTTGACGTCGGCGAACGACGAGGTCCGGCCCGTGTACCAGACGTGCGGGTGGTTGACCCCGCGCATGATGAACTTCTGGCCGTTCGCCTCGACGATGTCCGTGCCGCTGATGCGGAGCCCCACCGCCGCATGCGCGGGCTGAAGGCCCGTGAGCATGACGGCGCACAGGGCTACGGCCATGGCGACGAGTGCCGCGCCGGCCGTGGAAAGCCGCCGTATGGATCCCATCGAATCTCCTCGCTGGTTCTTCGCAACGGCCGGCGACGCGTCGACGACCGAGGGCCTGGTGGAAAGCCCCCCAGAATGTAGGCAGCGCCACCGGAGCTGTACAGCCGCCGCCGCGCCGCCCTGCCGCGCCCCGTGCGCCCCGTCCGTCTCCCCGGCCGTCACGGCGGTGCTGAGCTGGCCGGACCCCTCCATGACACGACGGTGACGATCCGCACGGGACCTCCCGGGACTCGTCCGGTCATGAAAATTCCACGTGGGAGGGGGCGGACGCGCCGGTGGGCACGGGGTGGCGCCGCCCGGACGGCGGGCGTGCAGCCGGGGGACGGTTCAGACGATCGGGTTCACCGGGGCGAGGCCGGTCAGGTGCGGACGACCTCGATCCCCGCGTCGGTGAAGCGCCGGACCGTCGCGTCCGGGGCCTCGTCGTCGGTCACGAGGACGTCGATGTCCTCGCACGGGCAGATCCGGGCGAACGCCCGCATGCCGAGCTTGGAGGAGTCGGCCACGACGACCACCCGGGCCGCACGGGAGGCCATCAGCCGGTTGACGCCGGCCTCGCCCTCGTGGTGGGCGAACGCGCCGTGCTCGGGGTCGAGCGCGTCCACGCCGAGGATCGCCAGGTCCAGCGAGATCTCCCGCAGCACGCCGTCGGCGAGCGGCCCGATGAGCTCGTACGAGGCGGGCATGGCGACGCCGCCGACGACCACCAGCTTGACGTGCCTGCGCACGACCAGCTCGCCGGCGATGTTCAGGGCGTTGGTGACGAGGGTGAGAGCCGGCTCGCCGTCCCGGCGGCGCGGATCGGCACCGGTGGCCAGACAGCGGGCGACCTCGGTGGTGGTGGTGCCGCCGTTCAGCCCGACGACCGCGCCCGCCGGGACCAGGGCGGCCGCGGCTGTGGCGATCCGGTGCTTCTCGGGCGCGTGCCTGGCCGCCTTGTACTGCAGCGGCAGGTCGTAGGAGATCGCGTTGACGACGGCGCCGCCCCGGGTCCTGGTCAGCATCTGCTGGCGGTCCAGGTGGTCGAGGTCGCGGCGGATGGTGGCGGCCGACACCCCGAGCTCGCCGGCCACGGCGTCGACCTCGACCCTGCCGTCCCGCGCCAGGATCGCGAGCAGCGCGTTCCACCGGTCATGGCTCGTCATGGGTGCCCTCCTCGCCCTCCTCGCCGTCCCCGCCCGTGCCGCGGTTCCGCCACGCGAAGCGTACCGAGCATCGGAACACCTCCACTTGCTCATCGATGCTCGAACATGGCATCTTGCAAGCATCTACGAGCATCAACGGGAGGCGTACGTGACGCACGTCCTGCGGGAGATCGCGAGCCAGCCCGAGTGCTGGCGGCAGGCGCTGGAACTCGGCGCGGCGGACCCGGCGGGCCTGCCGGAGACGGGCGAGCGCGTCGCCGTGATCGGGTGCGGAACCTCGCTGTACATGGCGCAGGCGTACGCGACCCTGCGCGAGCGGGCGGGCCAGGGGGAGACCGACGCCTTCCCCGCCTCGGAGCTGCCGCCGCGGCGCTACGACCGGCTGGTGGCCATCACCCGCTCCGGTACCACCACGGAGGTGCTGCACGCCCTCGGCGCCGCGGGCGACGTCCCCACGGTCGCCCTCACCGCCGACCCCGCGACCCCGGTCTCGGCGGCGGCGAGGACCGTGATCGCGCTGGAGTTCGCCGACGAGCGCTCCGTGGTGCAGACCCGGTTCGCCACCTGCGTTCTCGCGCTGCTCCGCGCGCACCTGGGGCAGGCGCCCGACGACCTGGTCGCGCAGGCCGAGACCGCGCTCGCCACGCCGCTGCCCGAGGGGGCGCTCACCCGGCGGCGCTTCACCTTCCTGGGCCGCGGATGGACCGGCGGCCTGGCGAGGGAGGCCGCACTGAAGCTCAGGGAGGCCGCCCTGGCCTGGTCGGAGGCCTACCCGGCGCTGGAGTACCGGCACGGGCCGATCAGCCTCGCCGACGAGGAGAGCCTGGTGTGGTTCTTCGGCGGTCAGGAGGAGCTGCTGGACGACGTGGCCCGCACCGGAGCCCTGACCACGGTCACCGCGCTCGACCCGCTGGCCGACCTCGTCCGGGCCCAGCGGCTCGCCGTCGAACTCGCCCGGACCCGCGGCCTGGACCCGGACAACCCGCGCAACCTCACCCGTTCGGTGATCCTGCCCTGACGCCCTGACGCCCTGACGCCCTGACGCCCTGACGCCCTGACGCCCTGACGCCCGTGCCCGGGCCGTCACGGTCAGGGCCCCCGGCGACCCCGGACGCCGTTCAGGGCCCAGCGGCGCAGGACGGCCATCGCCAGCGGCACCGGAACCGTCCCCGCCCCGAGGCCCACGTCGACCAGCAGGTCGAACACCTCCTTGCGACGGGCCGCGGTGTCGATCGCCGCGTCGATGAAGCCGGGCGACTGGGAGGCCCTGGCGAGCACGTCGGTGGTCCGCAGGTGCCGCCCGAGGGCCTTGCCGAGGCCGCGCCGGTAGGCGGGCAGCGGATCGTCGGCCGCCCGCATCGCGGCCTCCCCGGCGAGCCGGCCGGAGACGAGCGCGTAGTAGATGCCCTCGCCGGTGAGCGGGTTGATCAGACCGGCGGCGTCCCCGGCGAGCAGCACCCGTCCCGACCCCGGCCCGGGCCTGCCGGGGGAGAGCGGCAGATGGTGGGCGCGCAGGTCACGGGCGCGCAGGTCGGGCAGCAACTCGGCGAGCCGGCCGTGCAGCACCTCGCGGCCCGGCAGGCCGGTGGCGTGCAGCCGGGGCAGCAGCATCCCGTAGCCGATGTTGGCGGTGCCGTCGCCGATCGGGAACGACCACGCGTACGCGGGCCACCCGTCCTGCTGCATGAAGATGGACTGGACGTCGTCGTCGGGGGACACGTCGGCGTAGCCGCGCACCGCGATCGCGGTGTGCCGGTCGGGCGAGGGCGGGACGCCGATGAGGCGCCGCACGGTGGAGTTGGCCCCGTCGGCCGCCACCACGGCGCGGGCGGTGACGGTGCCGTCCAGGACGACGTGGCCGTTCCGGGCGGCGAGCGAGCGGACCTGGTGGCGGCGGACCTCGACACCGCGAGCCCGTGCGGCGTCGACCAGGCGGGCGTCGAAGACCTTGCGGGGGACGACGTGGTTGGGCCGGGCCGAGGTGGCCGAGACGCGCGCGCCACCGGGGGAGACCACCGCCAGGCGCTGCGTCGGCCGGTAGTCGGCGATCAGGTCGGGCAGGCCCAGCAGGGCGAGCTCGTCGCGTCCGTGCGCGGCGATGCCGTCACCGCAGGCCTTGTCGCGGGGGAAGTCGGCCCGGTCCAGCAGGAGCACCCGCGCGTCCGGCCGGAGCTGCCTCGCGCGCAGCGCCGCCGCCGCCCCGGCGGGCCCGCCGCCGACCACCACCAGATCCCAGACGTCGTCCACCCCGCTGAGCCTTCCCCGTACGACCGGGCGGAACCTCTCGCGGGCCCGCGTTCCGCCCGGTGCGCGTCGGGTCCCGGTCGTCGGGTCCCGGTCCCGGGGGCCGTCAGGGGCCGGTCCGCCACGGCCGACGGACACCGGCTCGCGGTACCCGCCGGGTCTCGGTGCCGGACGGTCGTCAGAGGCGGCGCAGCGCGGGCAGCAGTTCCTTCTCCGACCAGTCGAAGAACGCGCCCTGGTGCTCGTGACCGATCTGGACCAGGGCGACGTGGGTGAAACCGGCGTCGGTGAAGGCGCGGACCGCCTCCACGACCGCGTCCACGTCCGAGCCGCACGGCACGCTCTCCGCCACGTCCTCGGGCCGCACGGTCTGCGCGGCGGCGTCGAAGTTGACCGGGGCGGGGAGCTCGGCCATGACCTTCCAGTTGAACACCGACCAGCGCCAGAGCTTGTGGGCCCGCTCCTTGGCGGCCTCGGGGTCGGGGTCGTAGCAGATCGGGAGCTGACCGTAGACGGGCTTGCCCGTGCCGCCCTCGGCGGCGAACAGGCTCACCAGGCCCGCGTCGGGGTCCGTCGCGACGAGGGCGTCCCCGTGCTCGGCGGCGATCCTGCCCGACCGGCCGCCCGAGGCGGCGATCGCCAGCGGGACGGGCCGGTCCGGCCGGTCGAAGAGCTTGGCCGAGTCGACGTCGAAGTACTCGCCCCGGTAGGTGACGTAGCCGCCCTCGAACAGCTCGCGGATGATCTGTATGGCCTCCCTGAACATGCCGTGCCGGGTGTCGGCCGAGGGCCAGCCCTGACCCACCACGTGCTCGTTGAGGTTCTCCCCGGCCCCCAGCCCCAGGGTGAAACGGCCCTCGCTCAGCACGCCCATGGTCGCCGCCTTCTGCGCCACCACCGCCGGGTGGTACCGCATGATCGGGCAGGTCACGTACGTCATCAGCGGCAGGCTCCGGGTGGCGTAGGCCGCCGCGCCGAGCACCGACCAGGCGTACGGCGAGTGCCCCATCTCCTCCAGCCACGGGAAGTAGTGGTCGGAGATGACCGCGTAGTCGAAGCCGATCCGCTCGGCCGTGACCACGTCCTCGACCAGCTGCCGGGCGGGCGTCTGCTCGCACATCATCGTGTAACCGATCTTTGCCATACCCGGCTCCCTACCCCGACGCCCGCGCGCATCGCCCGCGGGGCCGACAATTTCGTCCTCTTTTACGCTTCCCCCGCTCGGCGTGGTGAGCCGTCCGGGTCCGCCTTCGGGCCGCTCAGTGCGGTGAGCCGTCCGGGTCCGCCTTCGGGCCGCTCGGCGTGGTGAGCCGTCCGGATCCCTCTTCGGGCCGTTCAGCGTGACGAGCCGTCCGGGCCCGACGCCGAGCCGCTCAGCACGGAGGCCCGCTCGGGCTCGCAGCAGGCGAGCGGCACCGCCGAGGCCGGGACCATGTCCAGCTGGACGGTCTGGCGGGGCAGCATGAAGTCCAGCAGCCAGCTCCCGGCGATCCGTCCCCGGCCGTGCGGGACGGCGAGCAGGTGGTAGGCGCGGGTGACGATCTTGGCCGCCAGGCCCGACAGCGGCACGCCCAGCGGGTTCGCGGCCGCTGCGGCGCCGCCCAGGTCGACGAGGAACCCCAGGTCCCCGTGCCGGTACGGCTGCAGCCGCCCGTGCCCGTACGAGGCGGCGATGTTGCGGGCGACGCGCTTGCCCTGGCGTTCGGCGTGCTGGGCGGTCATCGGGGTGTACTCGCCCGGCCGGGTGAGGTCGGGCACCGCGGCCGCGTCGCCGCAGGCGTAGACCCCCGGGTGGCCGGGCACCCTCAGGTACTCGTCGACCAGCAGCCGTCCCCGTTCGGTGGGCAGCCCCAGCGCCTCCACCATCGGGTCCGGTCGCACGCCGACGCACCAGATCAGGGACCGGGTCGGCACGAACTCCCCGTCGGAGAGCCTGACGCCCTCCGGTGTCGCCTCGGCCACGCCGGTCCCGGTGCGGATCTCCAGGCCCCGTCCCGTCAGGGTCCGGTGCGCCGTCCTCGACAGGCGCTCGTCGAGCTCGGGCAGGATGCGCGGGGCGATGTCGGCGAGGATCCAGCGTACGGGCTGGTCGCGCAGGTGCGGCCGCGCGTCGCGCAGGTCCAGGGTGAGCAGCTGGCCCTGCGCCGCCACCTCGGTGCCGGTGTAACCGGCGCCGACCACCACGAAGGTGCACCGCGCCCGGCGCTCCTCGGGGTCGGTGGAGGTGTCGGCGAGCTCGATCTGGCGGATCAGGTGGTCGCGCAGGTAGATCGCCTCGGCGATGCTCCGGAAGCCGTGGGCGTGCTCGGCGACGCCGGGTACGGGCAGCAGCTTGTTGACGCTGCCGACCGTGATCACCAGGCGGTCGTAGCCCAGCTCGCGGCGCCCTCCCTCGGAGTCGACGCAGGTCACCCGGCGTGCCTGGAGGTCGACGCCCTCCACCGTGGCGAGCAGGTGCCGGACGCCGGGACGGTCGCCCGCCAGCGGGATCGCCACCTTGCGCGGGTCGAGGATGCCCGCGGCGACCTCCGGCAGCAGGGGCAGGTAGAGGAAGTAGTCGGTGGGGTTGATCAGGACGATCTCGACGGCACCCTTGGCGATCCTGGAGAGCGTGCGGACGGCGGTGAAGCCCGCGAACCCTCCCCCGATCACGACGACTCGCTGTCGCTTGGTCATCAGGGTCGCTCCTTTCGACGCTCCGTTTCCAGCGGCGTGCCCTGTATGCCCCCCGGTCAAGCGCGACGGACCGGACCTCCTCGCTTCCGAGGCCCGCCCGTCCCGCCACCGTGGACGATCCGGTACGGGGCCGGTAATCCGCAGGTCAGCGCGCGGGCAAGATGGCCGGGCGAGCGAGTGGGAGCCGTCTCGCGGGGGGATGGCCGGGGGGAGGACGGTACGGAGCGGGGGCCACCCCCGGCCCACCGGCCCGCCGGTCCGGGCGGCGCACCGGCCCGGGACGACGCCGGTCCGACAACGAACGGGTTCGAAGGGGGTGGGCCGTGACGACCTCCGAACGGTCGCGCGAGGAACCGCTGACCTCACCGCTGGCGCCGCGCAGGAGCCCGCCGGGCTCGATCGTCGTGAACTGGCTCACGAGCACCGACCACAAGGTGATCGGGTACATGTACCTCATCACCGCGTTCGGCTTCTTCCTGTTCGCCGGGCTGATGGCCCTGGTCATCCGGGCCGAGCTCGCCCAGCCCGCGATGCAGCTCGTCAGCCAGGAGCACTACAACCAGCTGTTCACCATGCACGGCACGCTGATGCTGCTGCTGTTCGCCACCCCCCTGTTCGCCGGGTTCGCCAACGTGATCATGCCCCTGCAGATCGGCTCCCCGGACGTCGCCTTCCCCCGGCTCAACATGGTCAGCTTCTGGCTGTTCCTGTTCGGCGGGCTGATCGCCAGCTTCGGTTTCTTCACCGACGGGGGCGCGGCCGACTTCGGCTGGACCGGCTACCCGCCGCTGTCGACCGCCGCCTACTCCCCCCAGTACGGCAGCGACCTGTGGATCGCCGGGCTGGTGATGTCGGGCCTGGGCACGATCCTGGGCGCGGTCAACTTCATCACCACGATCATCTGCATGCGGGCCCCCGGCATGACGATGTTCCGGATGCCGATCTTCACCTGGAACACGCTGCTGACCAGCGTGCTGGTGCTGATGGCCTTCCCGGTGCTCGCGGCCGCGCTGCTGGGGCTGGAGGCGACCCGCAGGTTCGGCGCGCACATCTTCGACCCGCGCAACGGCGGGGTCCTGCTGTGGCAGCACCTGTTCTGGTTCTTCGGCCATCCCGAGGTCTACGTCATCGCGCTGCCGTTCTTCGGCATCATCACCGAGGTCATCCCGGTCTTCAGCCGCAAGCCCATCTTCGGCTACATCGGCCTGGTCGGCGCCACCATCGCCATCACCGGCCTGTCGATGACCGTCTGGGCCCACCACATGTTCCCCACCGGCCAGGTCCTGCTGCCCTTCTTCTCCTTCATGTCCTTCCTCATCGCGATCCCGACGGGGGTGAAGTTCTTCAACTGGATCGGCACCATGTGGCGCGGCCACATCATGTTGCACACCCCCATGCTGTTCGTGATCGGCTTCCTGGTCACCTTCCTGCTCGGCGGCCTGACCGGCGTGATCCTGGCCTCCCCGCCGCTGGACTTCCACGTGCACGACTCCTACTTCGTGGTCGCCCACTTCCACTACGTGGTCTTCGGCACCGTGGTGTTCGCCATGTTCGCGGGCTTCTACTTCTGGTGGCCCAAGATGACCGGCAAGATGCTCAACGAGAAGCTCGGCAAGTGGCACTTCTGGACGCTGTTCGTCGGCTTCCACGCCACCTTCCTGGTCCAGCACTGGCTGGGAGCGCGCGGCATGCCGCGCCGCTACGCCGACTACAGCGACCTGGACGGTTTCACCGGCCTGAACATGGTCTCCTCGGCCGGCGCGCTGCTGCTGGGCGCCTCGACCCTGCCGTTCATCTACAACCTGTGGTACACCGCCCGGCACGGCGAGCGGGTGACCGTCGACGACCCCTGGGGGTACGGCAACTCGCTGGAGTGGGCCACCTCCTGCCCGCCACCACGGCACAACTTCCTGTCGATCCCCAGCATCCGCTCCGAGCGCCCCGCCTTCGACCTGCACCACCCCAGGGCGGCCATGCAGCCGCGCCAGCTCGACCCGACCAAGCCCTCCGAGGAGATCTGACCGCGCTCCGGTACATCCCGCTGTTTGGGTCCGCGGGACGAGGCCGTACGACCGGGGGCGGGCTCGCCTGGGACGGTGCGGAACGGTAAGGAACGGTCAGTTCGGGGCGGCCGCGCGGCGCAGGGCGATCTCCGTGGTCTCCCGGGGGTAGGGCGATCGGCGTACGGCCTCGGCGGGGGAGAGGAGACCCGCGGCCACCTCCTCGCACAGCCCGGCGAGAGCGGCGATCTCCGCCTGCTGCGCGGCCACGAACGCGCGGTCCACCGGGTCGCCGTGCCCGGGGACGAAGGTGACGACCGGGACGGTGCCTCGTCGGGCCGCGTCCCCGCTCCCGTCCTTCACGTCCCCGCTTCCGTCCTTCACGCCCCCGGTCACGCTCCCGCTTCCGGCCGCGCTCCCGCTTCCGGCCCCGTTCCCGGCTTCGGTCACGGTGCCGGATCCGGGCGTGCCGGGGTCGGGGGTGCCGGGCCCGGGATCGGTGGCGTCGTCGGCGAGGGAGAGCAGGGCGGCGACCGTGGCGGGCCACTCCAGGGGGTAGGCGTCCTCGTAGGCGGGCGGGGCGCCGTTCTCCACGAGGTCACCGGCGAAGACCACTCCGGCGTCCGGTACGTGGACCACCAGGTCGTTGCCGGAGTGACCGCGGCCGAGGTGGGCCAGGACGATCCGGCGACCGCCGACGACCAGTTCCGTCCGGCCGGTCACCAGATGGTCGGGAGGCACGATCTCGGTCCCCTCGATGTCCGCGGCGACGTCCGGACGTCCCAGGTCCCGGTAGTACCGGGCCCACTCCCGCCTGGCCCGGTCACCGTTACGGATCAGGTCGGCGCGGCAGTCCCGGTGCCCCCAGACCGGGCCGCCGGGGAACGACCGGGTGCCGAAGGCGTGGTCGAAGTGCGAGTGGGTGATCGCCACCGTCCAGGGGGCGCCGGTGATCCGGCGGACCTCGGCGGCCAGCTCGGCCCCCTGCCGCTCGTCCCCGCGCGTGTCGACCACCAGGCAGCCGCCCTCGCCCACCACCAGCCCCACCGACAGGTCCAGCTCGGCGTACCGCCGCACCAGCACCCGGTCGGCCACCTCGGCCCATCGTCCTTCCACGGCTCGTATTCTGCCTCGCCCACCGGGCCGGGCACATCAGGTCGGACGATCTCAGCGAAGCTTCGCGAAGAACTCGCGGACGTCGTCGACCAGCAGGTCCGGTGCCTCCATCGAGAGGAAGTGGCCGCCCCGCTCCAGCTCGGTCCAGCGCACCACGTTGTGGTCGCGTTCGGCCCAGCGGCGGATGGTGACGTCATGGGCGGAGACCAGCACGCCGGTCGGCACCGTCCCGCGCTGAGGGGTCCAGCCGCCCCCGTCCCCGCCCCAGCCGGCGTCGTCCGCGGCGGAGGCGTCGTCGGCCGTCCCGCCCCAGGCGTCCGCAGCGGAGGCATCGTCGGCCGTCCCGCCCCACGCGTTCGCGGAGATCTCCTCGTAGTAGATCTGCGCCGAGGATCCGGCCGTGCCGGTCAGCCAGTACACCGAGACGTCGGTCAGGATGCGGTCGCGGTCCACGCTCTCCTCGGGCAGCCCCTCCTCGGGGTCGGTCAGCTCCTTGAACTTCTCCACGATCCAGGCGAGCTGCCCGACGGGCGAGTCGTGCAGCCCGTACGTCACCGTCTGCGGCCGCTTGGAGTTGCACTGCAGGTAGCCGTCGTTGAAGTTCTCCATCGCCTGCCAGCGTCGCCGCTCGACCTCGGTCAGGCCGTCCATCTCGCCCTCGGCGCCGATGGGGAAGGTCAGCAGGGCGTTGACGTGCATCCCGATCACGCGGTCGGGGGCCTGGGCGCCCATCTGGGGGGCGACCCACGCGCCGGTGTCGTAGCCCTGCACGCCGTAGCGTTCGTATCCGAGCCGCTCCATCAGCCGTACGAAGATCCCGGCCATCCGGGCCGCGCTCATGCCCGGCCCGGCCAGCGGGGTGGAGAAGCCGAAGCCCGGCAGCGACGGGATCACCAGGTGGAAGGCCGTGGCGGGGTCGCCGCCGTGGGCGCGGGGGTCCGAGAGCGGGCCGATGACGTCGAGGAAGTCCGTGACCCCGCCCGGCCAGCCGTGCAGCAGGACCAGGGGGACGGCGTCGGGCTCGGGAGAGCGTACGTGCAGGAAGTGGACGTTCTGCTCGTCGATGGCGGTGACGTACTGCGGGATCCTGTTGAGCGCGGCCTCGTGCTCCCGCCAGTTGTACCCGGTACGCCAGTACTCGGCCAGGTCCCGCAGGTAGGCGACGGGCACCCCCCGGCTCCATCCGACCCCGGGCAGCTCGTCGGGCCAGCGGGTACCGGCCAGCCGCGCCTTGAGGTCGTCGAGCCGGGACTGCGGGACGTCGATGCGGAAGGGGTGCACGTCCTCGTGCGAGGTGTTCGTCATGCCGATGAATCTGTCAGCCGCTTAGGACGGGTCCGCTCCTAAGCGCGTGACATTCTGGCGGCATGGTGGAGACCTCCGCGCGGCTGCTCACGCTGCTGTCGCTCCTGCAGACCCGCCGGGACTGGTCCGGTGCCGAGCTGGCCGAGCGCCTGGGCGTCTCCGGGCGTACGGTCCGCAGGGACATGGAACGGCTGCGCGGGCTCGGCTACCCGGTGCACGCCGTCCAGGGCACCGCCGGGTACCGGCTGGGCGCGGGCGCGTCGCTGCCGCCGCTGCTGCTCGACGACGACGAGGCGATCGCCGTGGCGGTCGGCCTGCGCACGGCGGCGGGCGGGCCGGTCACCGGGATCGAGGAGACCTCCCTGCGGGCGCTCACCAAGCTCGAACAGGTGCTGCCCTCCCGGCTGCGCCACCGGGTGAACACGCTGCACACGGCGACCGTGCGGGTCGGTGCCGGCGGGCCCGCGGTGAGCCCGGACACGCTGATGGCGATCGCCGACGCCTGCCGCCGCCACGAGCGGCTGCGCTTCGACTACGCCGCCCCTCGCGGTGGTGACACGGTCAGGTCGGTCGAGCCGCACAGCCTGGTCAGCTTCGGCCGTCACTGGTACCTCGTCGCCTGGGACACCGGCCGTGAGGACTGGCGCACCTTCAGGGTGGACCGGCTGACCCCCCGCGCCCCGACCGGCCCGCGGTTCACGCCCCGGCCACCGCCCGACGGCGACGTCGCGGCCTACCTGGCGCGGCGGCTGTCGTCGCGGGCCTGGCCGGTGCAGGCGACGGTCGTCCTGCACGAGTCCGCGGAGACCGTGGCGGACCGGGTGTGGCCCGGCATGGGCGTCGTCGAGGCCGTCGACGACGACGGCTGCCTGCTGCACGTCGGCGCCGAGACCCCGTCCGCGCTGGTCTGGATGATCACTTCGGTGGACACCGCCTTCACCCTGGTCAGCGGGCCGCCGGAACTCGTCGAGGCGCTGCGCGCCCAGGCCGAGCGGTGCCTGCGCGCCCTGGGGGAGGGCCCGCGGGACTGACGCGTCCGGAGCCGAGAGGACCGAGGCCGGGGCGGCCGAGGCTCAGGGTTCAAAGCGGCCGGTGCTCAGGGCGGTCGAGGCTCAGGGTTGTCGAGGCTCAGGGCGGTCGGAGCTCCGGGGGTGTCGGGGCTCAGGCGTCGGCGAACCAGCCGCCGTGGAAACCGGCGGGCACCCGGCGCGGCAGCCGTACGGTCGCGACCGGCTCCAGCGTGCCGGCGTCCAGCACCAGCAGCGCCGAGGCGTCGGCGGCGGTGACGATCGACATCAGCCAGCCGTCGTCCTCGGCGCGGGCGCCGTCGGCCGGTACGAACACCGCCTCGCCCGTCGTGCCCCCGGTCGGCCTGACGACGCTCGCGCCGGTCCGCGCGTCGTACTTGACGACGGCGTCGTCGGCCACGGTGTACAGGTAGCGGCTCGGCAGGCCGGTGCGCTCCTCGTTGAGCGTGGGGAACTCGACCGGACGGTCGTCGAGGGCCTCCTCCTTGGCGTGGCCGCCGTCCAGGTCGAGCGTCCAGCGGTGCAGGGTCGAGCCGATCTGCAGGGAGGAGGTCTCGGCGGGCCCGGGGACGCCGGTCGCGCTGCCGCCCATGCTGCCCCACGTCTGCCGGAAGCTCTCGGGCGAGTACCGGACCGCGTCGAGGACGACCCGGCCGGCGGCGTCCTCGTGGGCGTTGCCGACGTGGAAGACGTAGCACGGGTCCACGTCGAACCAGCGCACCCGCCCGTCGGCGCGGCCCATCACGCCCAGCCGGGCGCCGTAGCCGTCGTCCCACCGGTAGGGCAGGCCGCGGCGGGCCTTGGCCATCTCGATGTCGAAGATCACCGGCAGGTCGAGCCACACCACGTGGTCACGGGTGATCGCGAAGTCGTGCATCATGGTCGGCCCGGGGACCTCGACCCGGCGGCTCTCGACCAGCTCCCCGCCGGCCGACAGGCGATGGTAGGTGAGGTAGGGCGGGGCGAAGCCGTACCCGAAGAAGAGCAGCTCCCCGGTGTCCGGGTCCCGCTTGGGGTGGGCGGTCATGGCCGTGGTCAGCCGGCCGCCGAAGTCGCAGGCGCCGACCGTGTCCAGCTCGGGGGTGACCTCGTACGGCAGCCCGTTCTCGACCAGCGCGAGCGTGCGGCCGGAGTGCCGGATCACGCTGGTGTTCGCGGTGACGGCGGCCAGGTCGCGCTCGCCGCCGGGCCGCAGCGAGAGGGCGCCGTCGGTGAACCGGGTGGTCCGCGTCCACCGGTTCCGGTACCACTCGGCGCGGCCGTCGCGCAGGCGGACGCCGTGCAGCATGCCGTGCCCGGCGAACCAGTGGCCCGAGTCCTCGCCCGGGCGCGGGTTGGGGCCGTTGCGCACGTAGCGGCCGGTCAGCTCGGCGGGGAGGACGCCCTCGACCGGCAGATCCCGGGCGCCGATCTCGTCGGCGACCGGTGCGAGGTCGCCCCGCAGGTAGGACGGAACCATGATCTCCCCTTTGATATTCCAGTAGTGACATGTCGAAAGTAGACCTTCCAGATATGACATGTCAACATAGGAAGATAGAATGCGGTCATGAGCCTCCGACACGCGTTGCTGGGCCTGCTCTCCGAGGGACCCGCGAGCGGATACGACCTGATGAAACTCTTCGACCTCTCCCTGGCCAACGTCTGGCCCGCCACGCAGAGCCAGCTCTACGGCGAGCTGGGCCGTCTGGCCGGTGCCGGGTTGATCGAGGTCGTCGCCGAGGGGCCCCGGGGCCGCAAGGAGTACGCGCTGACCGAGACCGGCCTGTCGGAGCTGCGTCACTGGCTGACCCGGGTCGAGCCCGAGCAGGTGCGCCGCAGCGACATGCTGCTGCGGGTCTTCTTCCTCGGCGTCGTCGAACCCGCCGACGCCCACGCCTACCTGGCCAGGCAGGGCGCCATCGCCGCCGAGGAGCACGGACGGCTCGAGCTGATCCGGCCCGCGACCGAGGGCGACGAGCCCCTGTCGGTCTACGGACGGCTCGCGCTGGAGTGGGGGCTGCGGTTCACCGCCCTGCAGCGGGACTGGGCCGAGTGGGCCGCCCGCGAGATCGAGGCCGTCACCTCCGGGGACGCGACGCCCGAACGGTAGGGGCCGGTCGCGGTGCCCTGAGCCTCAGGTCCGGCCGCCTTCCGCGATTCCGGGCCTCAGGTCCGTTCCCGGCCTCGCCCCGGCGGGTTCCCCGGTCCGGCCGGACCTCAGGCCAGGACGCGGCCCACCATCCGCGCGTACATCCGCCCCGGGCTCGGCACCGACGACGGGTGCAGGAAGCCCGGGAGCATCGGCAGGTCCACCGCGAACGGCTGCAGCCGCTCGTACAGCACGTCCGCGCCGGAGGGGCGGTCGTCCGGGTCCTTCTCCAGCAGCTCGGAGACGAGGCGGTCCAGCTCGGCCGGCACCCCCGGCACCCGCGGCGGGCGCTCCTTGACCTGGCGCTCGAACACGGCGTACTCGGTGGGGCCGGTGAACAGCTGCCGGCCGGTCAGCATCTCGTGGATCACGCAGCCGAGGGCGTACAGGTCGCTGCGAGGGCCGGACAGGCCGCGCTGGATCTGCTCGGGCGCCATGTAGGACGGGGTGCCGAGGATCTGGCCCACCCGGGTGAACTGGGCGGTGTCGGCCTCGCGCAGCACGGCCAGGCCGAAGTCGAGGACCTTCACGCTCCCGTCCGGGCAGAGCATCAGGTTGGTCGGCTTCAGGTCGCGGTGGTGGATGGAGAGCGCGTGGGCGGCCGTCAGCACCGCGCAGGCCTGCGCGGCGATCGCCGCCGCCCAGGGCACCGGGAGCGGGCCGTGCTCGCTGACCACGTCGGCCACGGTGACGCCCTCGATGAACTGCATGACCTGGAACAGTCGCTGGTCGAAGGTGCCGAAGTCGTACAGGACGGGTGCGCCGGGGTGTTCCAGCCTGGCCAGGATGCGGGCCTCGCGCAGGAAACGGCGGTTCAGTTCCTCGTCGGACCCGGCGAGGAACCTCAGGAACTTCACGGCCACCCTGCGGTCGAGGTGCCTGTCGTGGGCGCCGTAGACGGCCCCCATGCCTCCCTGGCCCAGCGGGAGGTCGTCGAGCACGTATCGGTCGCCGATGACCATCGACCCTCCCATCGACGTGCCGGGCGTCACGCCCCGTGGTCGCACGGCCGGAGATGACCGTCGACCAGTCCGTCAAAGCCTAGCCGGATCAGTGTCTCCCCCAGCGTCCTCGTCGCCCGGAGTCGATCTTCCAGCTCGAACAGCTCGCGGAAGGCCGTGCCGTACAGCCGCTGGTCGGCCAGGGGCAGCATGGGCACCCGCGTCCGCCGCACGTCCAGGCGGCTGGAGCCGGCATGGACCCTGGTGCCGTCGGCCGAGCGCAGGAAACCGGCGAGGAACGCCGAGTCGAGCCGCTGCGGGTCGACCCGGTAGAGCGTGAGCTGCGGCCCGAGCGCCGCGCCGCTCTGCGTGATCACCCTGACCGCGCCCAGCACGCTGGTCACCACGTCCCCGGGCCTGATCATGACCAGCGCCGGGTCGAGGACGGTGCGGCCGGAGGGCGAGGCGCCGGCCGCGGTGTCGTCGGCGGTCAGCACCGGCAGCGGGCCCTCGTCGGCCGACATCCGGGGCGGCGCCTGCAGGATCGTGATCAGGCCCGCCTTGGCCAGCTCGCCGACGGTGGTGGTCGGCAGGTCCTGGCGCTCGGCGAGCGGCTCCAGGCCCGGGGTGGCGTCCGGCAGCGTGGCCGAGGTGGCCCTGAACCTGTCCAGCGCGTCGGTGAAGTCGCGCAGGAAGTCCGGGCCGACCTGCTGCGGGCGGTGCCTGGCCGGGGTCAGGTCCACCTCGTCGTCGAGCAGGTCGATGATCCGCACCGTGCGGCCGTGGCCGCGCGGTTCGGCGTCGGGGTTCTCCAGGTACGCCCGCCAGGCCGGCTCCACCACCGACAGGTCGTCGGCGGCGTCCACCACCAGCAGCCGGGACGGCGGCCGTCCCCCGTCCGGGCGGCGGAGCATCCACAGGTCGGGGCCGCCGGGCGCGAGCGTCACCACGGCGCGCAGCGCCCCGGACCGGAGCAGGTTGCCGCGGATCCGCTTGCCCGGACGGCGGCCGGCCGCCGCGGCGGGCATCAGGATCGCCACCAGGCCGCCCGGCCGCACGTGGGCCAGGCAGTGCTGCACCCAGGCGAGCTCGGACTCCCCGCGCGGCGGCAGGCCGTACTCCCAGCGCGGGTCGCCGGCCAGCTCGTCGTGCCCCCAGACCCGCTCGTTGAACGGGGGGTCGCAGACCACGGCGTCGGCGGCCTCGCCGGCCAGGCCGTCCTCGCGCAGGGAGTCGCCGGCGACGACCCGCGCCGGGGCCCCGCGCAGCAGCAGCCGCACCGCCGCGATCAGCGCGCTCGTCTCGCCGATCTCCTGCCCGGCCAGGACGGTCCTGCGGCGCGCCACCGCGTTCGCGCCCAGCAGCAGGGTCCCGACGCCGCACGCCGGGTCGAGGACGACGCCCCCGCTCCCGGCCGCCAGCCGGACCATCAGCGCGGCCACGTCGTCCCGGGTGACCGAGAGCTGGCGGGAGTGGGCCTCGACGTAGCGCTCGCACAGGAACTCGAACGCCTCCAGCGGGCCGCGTTCGGAGGCGAGCTCGGCGACCAGCCGGACGAGGGCCAGGTCCTCCAGGCGGAGATCGGACGGGCCCGGAAGGTCCGTCGTGACCTCGGCCGCCCGGGTGAGAGACTTCACCCCATGATCACGCCAGTCGGCGGGCTCGCGGCTCAGGAACAGCAGGAAGGCGCCGACCCTGGCCACCAGCTCGCCCAGCTTGAGGTCGTCCACCGAGGTGCGCATCCGCTGCCAGACCAGGTCGCCGAGCGAGATCTCGAACGACTTGCCGTTCGCGCGCAGCCACCCGGTGACCTCGGGCAGTGAGAAGAGCGGGCTGGAGGCGGTGCCGCTCACCGGCCGGGGGAAGTCCTCGTGACGGCGGCGCCAGTTGCTCACCGCTGCCCTCCCGACCCCGGCGAGGCGGGCGATGTCGCCCGCGTTCACGGTGATCTCCTGGCTCTCCTCCATGGAGGGTCACAGTAGTTCACTGTGCCGCGACGGTCTACAAGGACTTTGCTTGTGAAGTGCTTCAACCAATGATTTACTGCCCTCATGGCACTGAACCAACCACTGGCACTGCGCTACGCGGCCCGCTCGGACGTGGGTGTCCGTCGCGAGGCGAACGAGGACTCGGGCTACGCGAGCGTGCGCCTGCTCGCCATAGCCGACGGCATGGGCGGCCACGCGGGTGGAGAGGTCGCCAGCTCCCTAGCGGTCACCGCCATGGCCGCGCTGGACGAGAGCCTGCCGGGGGAGGGCGTCGACCTGCTGGCCACGCTCAAGGGCGTCGCCAGGGACGTGAACCACACGCTGCGCGAGATGAGCGAGCAGGACCCCACGCTGCGCGGCATGGGCACCACCCTGACCGCCATGCTCTGGGACGGTGCCACCTTCGCCCTCGCGCACGTCGGGGACTCGCGGGCCTACATGCTGCGCGACGGTGCCCTCTACCAGATCACCCACGACCACACCCTGGTCCAGTCGCTGGTGGACGAGGGGCGCATCACCCCCGAGCAGGCGGCCGAGCACCCGCGCCGGTCGATGGTGCTGCGGGTGCTGGAGGGCACCGGCGACGGCGAGCTGGACCTGTCGCTGCGCGAGGCCTACCCCGAGGACCGCTACCTGCTCTGCTCCGACGGCCTGACCGCCGTGGTCGGCCCGGAGACGCTGTTCAACACGCTGACCGAGATCTCCGACCCGGACGAGGCCGTCGGCCGGCTGATCGACCTGGCCAACCGCGGCGGCGGCCCCGACAACATCACCTGCATCGTGGCCGACTTCGCGGCGCCCACCGGTTCCACCCCGGCCGTCCCGGCCATCGTGGGCGCCGCGGCCGAGAGGAGACTCGCCCGGTGAGCCCCGCCGGGTGAACCTCACCGGATGAGCCTCGCCGGATCCCGGCCCGCACCCTGACCGGGATCCGTCCGGACCGGTCCGGATCCGACGCGTCCGGGTGCCGGCGGGCGCGGTAGGTGCCGGCGGGCACCGGTGGGTGCCGGTGGGCTCACGCGCTCGCGGTGCTCACCAGGTCTCGCCGGTGATGCGCTCGTACGCCTCCACGTAGCGCGCCCGGGTGACCTCCACGACCTCCGCGGGCACCTCGGGCGCGGGCTCCCTGCGGTCCCAGCCGGTGCCGGTGGCCCAGTCGCGCACGTACTGCTTGTCGAAGGAGAACTGCGGGCGGCCGGGCTCCCACCGGTCGGCGGGCCAGAAGCGGGAGGAGTCGGAGGTCAGCACCTCGTCGCCGAGCGTCAGCGTGCCGTCGGCGGCCCGGCCCAGCTCGATCTTGGTGTCGGCGATGATCACACCCCGCCCTGCGGCCAGCTCCGACCCGCGCCGGTAGATCTCCAGCGTGATCCGCCGGAACTCCCCGGCGGCCTCCGCGCCCTCCAGGGCGACGACGTCCTCGTAGGAGATGGGCTCGTCGTGCTCTCCCAGCGGTGCCTTGGTGCTGGGGGTGAAGATCGGCTCGGGCAGCCTGGAGCCGTCCACCAGGCCGGACGGGAGCGGCACGCCGGAGACCGTCCCGCTCGCCAGGTACTCCTTCAGGCCGCCACCGGTCAGGTAGCCGCGCGCGACGCACTCGACCCGCGCCATCTCCAGCCTCCGGCACCGCACCGCGCGCCCCTCGAACTCCGCCGGTACGTCGGTCGCCGAGATCACGTGGTTGGGCACGATGTCGGCGAGCCGCTCGAACCACCACAGCGACAGCCGGGTGAGGATCTTCCCCTTGTCCGGGATGGGGGTGGGCAGGATCACGTCGTACACCGACACCCGGTCGGACGCCACGAGGACGATGTCCCCGCGGTCCTCGTAGACGTCGCGGACCTTCCCGGAATGAAGAAGCTTCACTGCGTTCCCTGCTCTCGCACGGCCCGGCGGCCCCCCGCGGGCCACCGGTCATCGACCGACATCCGCCCACCGTATTGGACGCGCCCCGCGGGCCGTGCCGGGTGGTCCGCCCTGCCGGTGGGGGACGCCGGGCCGGTCCGGTCCGCCGTGCGAGGGCCACCCGGCCGCGCGGGGGCCGGGGAGACCGGGGGTCAGGCCGTCGGGGGGATCAGGCCCAGCAGGCGGCAGCAGCGCAGCACAGCGCCGGAGTCCCCGTCGAGGCGGAGCCTGCCCAGCACGACGGCCTCCAGCGGATCGAGCCGGCCCGCCCCGATCTCCACGAAGGTGACCGCGTCGGTGACGGCGAGCAGGTCGGGGGAGACGGCGCGGCCGGGGACGATCCGGGCCGTTCCCTCCTTGACCTCCAGGTGGAAGACCTCCTCGCGCCCGTCCTTGCCCGCGATCTGGAACTGGTAGCACTCGTCGGGGCCGTCCGCGGGAGGCGTGCGCATCATGGCCTCCACCGCGACCAGCGACCACTCCGGGCGCACCTCGTCGTGCGGGTCCGGCTCGGCCAGCAGCGGCATGCCCCACCGGGCCAGGCCCAGCACCACGGGACGGAGCGACTGGCCGGTCTCGGTCAGCCGGTAGCGGCGGGCTCGGCCGTCCGGGTCGGAGGTGAGCTGCTCCACCACCCCGGCCTCGCCCAGCAGCCTCAGCCGCACGGCCAGCAGGTTCGTGCCGATGCCGGGCAGGTTGGCCAGCAGCTCGTTGTAGCGGCGGGGCGCGACCAGCAGCTCCCGGACGATGAGCAGGGTCCACCGCTCACCGATCACGTCAAGGGCCGCGGCCAGGCCGCAGTACTGCCCGTAGTGTCTGCGCCCTTCCTTCATGAGGTGACTTTACTCGCATTAGGTATAGCGATGAACGCTCAGCGCCGGGTGAACAGCGCCTGGATCAGATAGGGCATCGCGAGCTCCTGGAAGTCGAGCTCCGGGTGGTGGTCGTTGATGGCGCCCTCGAAGACGAGGATGCCGAGCAGCGGGAAGATGAACAGCGGGTCGGCGTGCAGCCCGTGCCGGCGCTGCAGCTCGAACAGGCCCGCGGCGAAACGCAGCAGGTCGAAGTCGGCGGCACGGGCCCCGGTGACCGAGTCCACCAGGGCGACCATCTCGGCGGTGAACGCGGCGGCGTCCATGCCTGCCGGGTACCGGGCGGTGGAGAGCACGATCTCGGCGCAGCGCCGCCCGTTGCCGGTGCCCATCCGGAAGAAGAACTCGGTGAAGACCCGGCGCGCCGCCTCGGGCAGCCGGGTGGCGACCGCGCGGGCGGTCGCGGCCGGCAGGGCGCGACGCCGCCCGGTCAGCGTCGCGACGGCTCACAGGCCGGCGACGCGGGCGGCCACGCCGATCACCGTGCGGGTCACCGTGAGGACGCGCCCGGGGGCCGCGCCCAGGCCCGTGCCGGTGCGCGGGGGCGCGCCGGCACGGCTCGCGGTGACGCTGGTCACTCGCTGAACCGGATCAGCTCGATGACGTTGCCGCTCGGGTCGGCGACACCGAAGTAGGGGCCGACGGGACTGTCCTGCAGGGACTCGTGGAGCAGCTCGGCGCCGGACTCGCGGAGCCGGGCGAACTCGGCCGCGACGTCGGCGACGGCCAGGTTGATCATGATGCACGCGCCGGACGGGTAGTCGGCCTTGGCGGGGCGCTCGGCGAGCTGCAGCAGCATCCGGGGGCCGTCGTTGACCAGCTCCACGAAGTAGGGCGCCCCGGCGTCGGAGCGGACGGCGAACCCCAGGGCGTCGGTGTAGAAGGCCACCGCCTGGTCCATGTCGTGCACGTTGACGCTGATCACCGCGATGCGCGCCGCGTTCTCGGCCATGGGCACGAGTTCCGCCAGCTGCGCGGCTGAGGACTCGGCCAGCCCAGGCGGGCCCGCGACCGGCGACGGTCGCGGGCCCGTCCCGGGCTCCGGTACGGAGATCTCAAGCGGCGGGCGCGGCCCCGCCGGTTCCGCCCCGTCCCACCCCGGTGCCCGCGGCGGCGTGACGTCACGGCACCCTCCCCCCGAGAGGAACCTTCCTTGACGTCCCTGAGTTTCCGGCCGGGCAGCAAGCAGGACCCGAGTTACGCGCACGAGGACGGCACCCACTCGCTGCTCGTCACCGACATCATCCAGCGCGGCACGGCCAGCCAGATCTACCGGGCCCTCACCGACCCCACCTCCCTGGCCGCCTGGACCGGTGAGCCCGCCGGCGAGACCTCCGAGGGGGTGCGCTGGAGCATCGCGGAATTCGGGCTGGCGGCGACCACCGCGGAGCTGGTCCTGGGCGAGCGGGTCGCGGTCACCATGGAGTGCGAGGGCTGGCCCACCCGCAGCAGCGTCGCCGAGATCAGGCTCTGGCCGACCCCCAGGGCGACCATGGTCGTGGTCACCCACCGCGGCCTGTCCGAAGCCGACCTGGAGCACGCCCGGCAGATGTGGGCGCCCCGTGTCCTGGACCGGATGCGCTGGTACATCTGCGCCGTCGGCCCGCAGAGCAGCCCGGTCGGCGTCGTCGACCGGGGTGAGAGGGGATGAGCCGGGTCGAGGCGCGGCTCGCCCCGCCTCCCGCGCCGGTGACGGCGTACGCGGTCTCGCTGCGCGGTGCCTTCACGGTCGCCTTCCTGCTGCGTGCCTCGCAGATGGGGACCATCGCCATCATCGTCCCCTACCTGCTGGACCGCGGGGTCGAGCTGGCGATGCTCGGCACCGTCATGGTCTGCTCGGCGTTCGGCGCCGCCGCGTCCAACCTGATCACCGGACGGCTGGTGGACCGCTTCGGGGCCTGGCGGGCCCTGGTCGGCGGCTGCGCGGTGGCGTTCCTCGGCGCGCTGGCCTTCATCATGATCTCCTTCATCCCGGCGATGGCCGCCGCCTACCTGTTCACCACGGGCGGCATGGCGGCGGCCGGGAACGCGTTGCGCACCACGATCGGCCTGGGCACCCCCGCGGACGAGCACGAGCGGACCTTCGGCCGGTTCAACAGCGTGGGGACGGCCGGGGCGCTGGTCGGGCCGATCCTGGTCGGCCTGGTCGTGATCGACGGCACCGCCGGCGCCCCCTGGTTCGCGGTGGTGGCCCTGGGCAGCGCCGGGGTCGTCAGCCTGCTGAGCCGCAGGCCGGCCCTGCCCGTCGAGCTGCGCAAGGACGGCGCCAAGGCCACCGAGAGCACCGAGAGCACCGAGAGCACCGAGAGCACCGAGAGCACAGAGAGCACAGAGAGCACCGGGACCACCGAGAGCACCGAGGACGCCGGGTCCACCGGGGACGCCGGACCCACCGGGGGCACCGGGGGCACCGGGGGCACCGCGAAGGCGGACGGGACCGCCCCGGCCGGGCAGGCGACGGCGGAGAACCCCTCGCTGCTGGACGTGCTGCGCTCCATCGGCCCGGTGGTCGCCCTGGTCTCGGCCACCGCCACCATGTACGGCGTCTACGCCGTGCTGTGGGGTCCCTACCTGCGCGAGCCGGGCGCGGCCGACCCGATCATCCCCTGGTCGTTCACCGCGACGATGCTGCCGGTGGTGCTGCTGTCGCCGCACGCCTCCAAGGTGCTGCCCGACACCCCGCGCCGGCTGGTGGTGGGCGTCGTCACCGGCCTGCTGGGCGTGCTGGCCTTCGCGTACGCGCTGACGACCAGCATCTGGATGGCCATCGTGATCTCGGTGGTCGAGGGCGTGCTGATGGCCGTCTCGGTCCCCCTCACCTACGCGCTGATCACCAAGCTGGCGCCGCCGGCGGCACTCGGCCGCTCCTTCGGCGTGGCCAGCGCCTCGGACTCGATCTCCTCGGGCATCGGTACCTCGATCGCGGGGGTGCTGATCGCCGCGGGCGGCGTGGCGTTCGTCTTCCAGCTGGCCGGTGCCTACTGCGTGCTCGGCACCGCCCTGGCGATGTTCTGGTGGTGGCGCAAGAGCGTCCGGCGCTGAACCTCCCCGGGTACGGCGGCCCGTGACCCGGGCCGCCGTACCGGAGGGGCGTCGTGTCTTGAAAGACCAGTGCCCTGCGACAACCGTGTCCCGGGAGAACCTGTGCTCCGGAAGCCCCGTGCCCCGTGAGACCCGCGCCCCGGAAGACCTGGTGCCCCGGGGCGAGGCCGCGCCGATCAGGAGGCCGGCGCGTCCAGGATCGGGATCAGCTGCTCCTCCTCGTAGGTCAGGTGGGCCTCCAGCTCGCCGGTGAGCCGCTCGACCTCGGTGAGCACCGGCAGCGGGTCGGTGCGGTCGGCGGAGACGACCTCGCGCAGGTCGCCGAGAAGGACCGCGATCCTGTCGTGCTCCTCGCGGAGCCGCTCCAGGACCGGCTCCAGGTCGGGACGGTCGCGCCCCAGCATCGGGAACATCATCATGTCCTCGCCGGTGTGGTGGTTGTGCAGCCCCTGGCAGAGCGTCAGGCAGTTCACCCGGAGCTGGGCGCCCAGGCCCGGACCCGACCGCGAGACCTCCTCGCGGATCAGGGACAGCTCCCGCCGGAACGCGTCGTGGACCAGCTTCAGGTGCGCGCCCCAGGACGTGACGTTCGGCGCCGGAGGCCCGTCCCCGGCCTGTTCGAGGGCGACCACCGGGATGACGCGGTCGGTCTTGGCCTGGTACTCCGCCCACCCGGGGTCGGCCTCGGCCGCGCGGGCGAAGACCCGGTCGCGTTCGGCGCCCTTCAGCACGACGGCCCGCGCCTCGTAGGTGAAGGCGCCGGTCTCGATCGTGACCCGGGGGTCGGCCACCAGGTTGTGGAACCACGCCGGGTGTCTCGGCGCGCCCGCGGCCGACGCGATCACCAGGACCCGGCCACCGCCGTCGGGAAGGTAGCCGAGCGGGGTCGTGTGCGGGGTGCCGGACCGCGCGCCGACCGTGGTCAGCAGCAGCAGCCGGGCCCCCTCGAAGAAACCGCCGACCCGGCCCGCGTTGGCCCGGAACTCCTCGATGACCTGCCGGTTGAAATCATTGGGCATTCTCTGTACGCACTCCTGTGTCGATGGCCCGCGAACCGTTCACGGGCATGGCGGATGACCGCACGGCGGGAAATGCGAAATCACCGTCGGGTGATGCCGTCCGCGATGCGGGTGACAATGGGAAAGGGCATGCCGGATATCCGGCGGGGGCGGATGACCCGCCCGCGGGACCGGTTCGTCAAAGGCACGCTGAAGCGACGGTGACCTGCACCGTCGTACTCATGAGAACGTCGCGCGGAATGCGCGGGAAAAGAAAAGGCGGGCCCCTGGCCCGCCCGGCGATCACGCCGTGGCCGGGCTACTCACTCGCTCTTGGCACAAGGCCGACCCGGCAGTCATGAATTCAATGTAGTGCCTGACGGCCGGACGGGGCAACACGGGTTTTTCGTAGGACGCCTTTCACCGGCGCGTTCTCCCGGAGGCCCTTTCCGCGCACCCGCGGACGGACGGGTGGGCGGGCGGCCGGACGCCGCCCGCCCACCGGGGTCACGGCTCGGCGGACAGCCGGTCGGCGGCGTGCTCGATGGCGGTGCTCACCCGGTCGGCCAGCAGGCCGACCGCGCCCACCGCGCGGGTCACCGGGTCGTCCCCGGCGCCGCCGAGGGCCTGCGAGCGCACGTGGGCCGCCTTCACCTCCGCCCACCGGGCGGCCTGCTCCGGCGTCATGGTGCCGCGCAGCTCGGCCAGCTTGAGCAGGTTGGACTCCGCCCCCGAGGTGAGCGTCTGCGCCTCGCCGGCGTAGTGGTCGTCGATCACCGCCTCCAGCTCGGCGTCGTTCATCACCGGCACGACCCGCGCCGCGAGCCGGTTCATGTTCCGGTACGAGCCCTGGAGCCGGAACGGCGGCTCGGTCCGCGAGGCGTCCGACCGCGCGGCCGAGGCGATGTACTCCCGGTTGCACGCCAGCACCGTCCGCTGGATCCGCAGCAGCTTGCGCAGCACCGCCAGGATCTGCTCCAGCTCCGTCGGGGAGTACGGATGGGAGAGCCGGTCGGCGCGGACCCCCTCCTCGCCCCGCGCCAGCCGCACCAGCAGGCGGACGTCGTCCCGGTCCCGGGTGGAGAGCGGGGCCAGCACCGGGTTGGAGGTCAGCGCGTTGTCGATGTAGCTCAGCGCGAACAGCTCCTCCCGGCCGGAGAGCACGTCGCCCAGGTTCCACACGTCGGCGCGGTTGGCCAGCATGTCCGGGATGCGGAACCGCCCGCCCGACTCGGTGTACGGGTTGCCCGCCATGCAGACCGCGAAACGCTTGCCCCGCAGGTCGTAGGTGCGGGCACGGCCCTCCCGGACGCCCTCCATCCGGCGCTGGCCGTCGCAGAGCGAGATGAACCTCTGCAGCAGCTCGGGGGAGGTGTGCTGGACGTCGTCCAGGTACAGCAGGACGTTGTTGCCCATCTCCAGCGCGAAGGAGATCTTCTCGACCTCCTGCCGGGCCGTGGCGTCGGGCGCCCGCGCCGGGTCCAGCGAGGTGACCAGGTGACCCAGGGCCGGCCCGTCGACCTTCACGAAGATCATCCCGAGCCGGTCGGCCACGTACTCCATCAGCGTGGTCTTGCCGTAGCCGGGCGGGGAGACGAGCAGCAGCATGCCCATCTGGTCGGTCCGCTCGGCGTCACCGGCCGCGCCGAGCTGCTTGGCCAGGTTGTCGCCGATCAGCGGCAGGTAGACCTCGTCGAGCAGCCGGTTGCGGACGAAGGTGCTCATCACCTTCGGCCGGAACTCCTCCAGCCGCAGCCGCTCGCGCTCGGCCGCGACCAGCTCGTTGCGCCGCCGCTGGTAGGCGCGGTACGCCGGTACCCGGTGCTCGCGGAAGCGTCGGGTCCTGATCAGGAACTCGTCCAGGCGTAGCTCCATCCGGCGCGCGGAGATCCGGGGATGGGTGCCTAGCAGGTCCTCGACCGTGACGGCCGTCGCCGAGCGCGAGTCGTACCGCGGCAGCTCGCACAGCAGCACGGCCACCGCCTCGGCCCGCTCCGGCGACCCGTCCCGGCCCGGCCGTCCCGCCCCGGCCTCCTCGGCGGAGCCGGTCCCGGAGCCCGCCGCCACGACGCCCGCGCCCGGATCCGCGCCCGGATCGGCGCCCGGGTCCGTCGCGGGGCCCGTCACGGTCTCCCGGGCGGAGACGTCGAAGGCGGACAGCCACGCCTCGGCCAGGCGGAGGCGACCGGCCAGGTCGTCGCCGAGCGCCCGCAGGTCGTCCTCGAACTCCGCGCGGGCGGGTCCCAGCGCCCGTTCGAACCGCTCCAGCAGCGACCGGGCCCCGGCGCTCGTCACGAACCCGTCCGGCCCGCCCGCGAGCTCCTCGAAGAGGTACTCCCCGGCGTCGCCCATGACGTCGGTGTCGTCCGTATGGTCCGCATGGTCCGCATGGTCCGTATGGTCCGTATGGTCCGTGTCGTCCCCGGTGTTCCCGGTGTGCCCGCCGTCCCCGGCGCGCACGGTCTTCAGGAAGGACCCGATCGCGCGGGCCAGGGCCTCCCGGGTCTCCCGCACCGCCTCCACGCGGCCGAACAGGGACCGTGCGCGGGCCAGCGACCTCACCCGGGTCGTCCAGGCCGCGCGGGCGCCGGTGTCGGCGCCGAACGCCCAGAACAGCTGGGCCGCGGCCCTGGCCGCCGGCGGGTGGCGCAGCAGGCCCGCGTCCGCGCGCAGCCGGAGCAGGGCCCGCAGGACGAGGGTGGCGTCGTGGTCGTGGACGCCGCGCTCGTACCCCTCGTCGTAGCGGCTCTCCGCCACCCGGCGGACGATCTCCAGCAGCTCGCCGCCGTCGGACGCCGCCGCCTCCTCCAGCGCCTCCACCGGGATCGGGGTCCCGCCCGCGCGCAGGACGCCGTCCTCGGCCGCGGCCAGGACCGAGGCGGCCAGGTGCTCGCACCGGTAGACCTCCGGCGACTCCGAGACGACCGGCTGCTCCCAGAACGGCCGGGTCCCGGCGAAGGCCGCGTCCCGTACCGGGGAGCGGTAGTCGGTCCCGGTGACGGCGAACGCCAGGCCGCCCTCGTGGGGGACCAGGGTCAGGTCGGCCGGCCGGGTGTTGACCGCGAACAGGTGCCGGCCGAGCCGGATGGTCTCGCCGCCGTCGGCGTAGAGGTCCATCCGGTCGCGCAGGGCCCGGCCCGCCTCCTGGCGGGCCGACGTGATCCGTCCTTCCAGCTCCTCCGCGCGGACCTGGTCGCCCAGCGCGCGCAGCTCCCCGGCCACGGCCCTGAGCTTGAGCACCATCGGGTCGGACCCGAAGTAGGTGTTGACCTCGTCCAGGGACGCCAGGGCGGCCACCCGGCGCCGTACCCCGGCCAGGATCCGGGTCGCGGAGTCGGCCAGCCGGTCGGCCCGGCGGGCCCGTTCGTCGAGCAGCGCCTGGCGGCGTGAGGAGAACGCCTCGTAGACGTCCTCCCGCCTGGCCGCCAGCCGCTCCAGGAAGTCGTCGAACTCGGCGAAGCGCGACTCCAGGTTCTCCAGCTGGAGCATCAGCCGGCCCAGTTGCTCGTCGCAGCGCTCGGGGGTGTCGGACATCGCCAGCGCACCGGTGACCGCCTGCCCCAGCAGGGCGTACTCGGCGGCGAACGCGGCCCGCCCCTCACCGGCCAGCAGCTCCGTACGGCGGGCCTGGAGCGTGGCGCGGGCGCGGTTGACGCCGCCGAGCACCTCGCCGACCCGTTCCAGGATGGCGGTGCGCACGGTGGCGTCGGCGATGTCGAGCGTGCCGACCACCTCGACCAGGACCTCCAGGCCGCGCGCCTGCCGGTCCAGCCGCTCGGCGACCGGCCCGGCCTCGGCCACGGTGGCGATCGCGCCCGCGTCCGCGACCAGCCGCCCGACCTCGGCGTGGTAGCCGGCGAAGGCGTCCTGCTCGCCGAGGAAGCCCGCGGCGCTCCGCGCGGTGGCGTCCAGCTCGGCGGACAGCTCCGCCCCCAGCGCGTCGATCCCGCCGGTGTCGACGTACCGCATCTCGCGCAGGGTCACCAGGTGCCCCTGGGCGCGGCGCAGCTCCGACAGCCGGTCCACCCATCCCTGGGCGGACCGGGGCGCGTCGACGCGTGCCCGCCGTACCAGCGCGGTGACGTCGGCGCCTGCGGCCTCCAGCGCCTCGGCCGCCTGCCGGGTGAGCTCCTGGACCGCCTCGAACTCGTCCAGCACCTGCTCGGCGGTGGCCCGCACGTCGGCGAGCGGGCCGTGCAGACGGTGCTCGCCCACCCAGTGGTAGCGGTCGAAGACCCGGGCGCAGGCGGCGATCAGCGCCTCGAAGACCGGCACCGACGGCGACATCTCCTCGGTCATGCGGGCCACCGACAGGCAGTCGGAGATGCCCCGCACCAGCTCGGCGTTGCCGATCCGCTCCAGCGGCCCGGTACCCGCGGGCCGCCCGGCGGCGTACAGGTCGGACTGGTAGGCCGTCTGCCAGACCTGCATGGGGTGGACGCGGGTGGGCTCGTCGGAGACCGCCGTGAGGACCACCAGCGTGCCGTCGTCGAACAGCGAGTACCCGTGACAGGACAGCGGCGTCGCCACCTGCTTGCGGATCACGTTGTACGGCAGCAGCAGCGACCGCCCCTGTGCTCCGGCGTGGAAGACGTAGAGCACGTCCTCGCCGTTGGGGGAGCGGACGACCCGCTCGAACTCCAGGCCGGACACGTCGGTGTCGAAGGTCTTGCCGGCCCCGGTGGACAGGTGGTAGCCGCCGGGGAAGATGATCCCCTGGTCCTCGGGCAGGCGCAGGCACGCCTGCCCGATGCCGTCGAGGCGGACCACGCCCTTGGTGCGGGTGTTGAAGACCAGGTGCCGCCACTCGGTCTCCTTGTACGGGCGCACCCGCAGCAGGATCAGCGGGCCGACCCTGGCGTGCTGGACCTCCGCGTCGGCCAGGCTCTGCAGCGGCTCGTCGACGGGCTCCCGGTAGATCCCCTCGCCGGTCTCGGTGTTGTTCTCGATCTTGACGGTGAGGTCGCCGCCGACCGTCTCGACGAACACCTCGCCCTCGATCGAGATGTGCGGGTGGCGTCCCATGACGTGGTCGTCGCGGGTGGCCGGGATCCACTCGAAGTCGTGCGAGGGCGGGAACGTGTGGTCGCGCTCGCCGCGGTCGTCGATGTAGGTGAGCGTGCCGTCGGTCTCGACCTGCCAGCGCAGCACGCGGGTGTCCTGCGGGCCGGTCCGGAAGACGGCCAGCAGCCTGCCCTCGACGCGGCGCAGCCGGAGCAGCCGGGTCTCCCGGTAGTACCGGTGGAGCTCGGCGAAGTCGTGCTCGAAGCGGGGGTCGCGGAACATCGGCGCGGGGTCGAAGCGGAACGGCCTGCCCGCCTCGCCCGCGCCGTCCGCGGCCCCGTTCCCTGCGGCCCCGTTCCCGGTGGCCTCGTTGCCCGCGGCCCCGTTCCCCGCGCCGCCGGGGGCACCGGCGGGGCCGGTGTCCCGTACGAACCGGTGCACGGAGAAGACGTCCTCGACGGTCGTCTCCGGCTTCAACCCGATGAACACGTTGTAGCCGAAGAGCATGAGCCCGCCGATCGACACGATGTCGCGCGGCACGCAGTTGTTCTCGGTGCGGATCCGCTCGGTGCCCAGCAGGCGCATCTCGGTCCCGCCGAACACCGCCAGGCGTTCGGCGTTGAGCGCGTCGGCCCGCCGGGCCAGCTCGGCGGCCTGTTCGGCCAGCCGGGCGCGGAGCACCTCGTAGGTGCCCGCGTCCAGCCCCGCCCCCTCGCCGGGGGCCCCGATGACGGCTTCGGCCGTGGAGGACGTCACCGCCGGGCGGAGTCGAGCGTGCCGGCCGGGATCTCGGTGGCGCCGGACGCCTGCGCCTCGGCCAGCAGGACACGCAGCCTGTCGGCGTCGGGCCCGCCCTCCTTGACCAGCTTCATCAGCAGCGCCGAGAGGGAGAGGTCGCGCACGCCCGCGGTGTCGATCGAGCCCAGCATCCCGGCCAGGTCGGCGGGAAGGCTCGCCGAACCGTCCAGGTACGGCCCGGCCAGCGTCCTGGCGACGTCGGAGTGCTCCATGAAGCCGTCCACCGCCTTGCCCATGGTGATCGAGCCCATCAGCCGGTCGAAGAACACGCTGTCGCCGCCGACGATGTCGATGTTGGCCTTGGACAGGCCGGCCGACAGGACCGAGGCCTGCGCCTCGGCGATCCTGCGCTGCACCTCCACCCCGGCGAGCCGGATCTCCTTCTCCGCCTCCAGCCGCAGGCGGTACTCCTCGTGGGCGCGGGTCGCGTCGTCGAGCGCGGCCATCGCCGCGGCCTTCTCGGTCAGGCCCTCGGCCTCGGCCTTGAGCCTCTCGCCGATCGCGGTGGCCGCGGCCAGTGCCTTGGCCTGCTCACCCTCGGCCTCGGCCTTGAGCCTCTCGCGCACCGAGGTGGCCACGGCGAGCGCCTTGGCCTGGTCGCCCTCGGCGACCGCCAGCGCCCGCTCCCGTTCGACGGTGGCCTCGGCGCGGCCGACCTTCTCGATCGCCGCGGCGTCCCGCTCGCGCACCTGCACCTCGGCCAGACCGGCCGCCGCGACCTCGGCCTGCACGCCCTCGGCCAGGCGGATCTTGGCGCGGGCGTCGAGCTCGGCGGCCTGCTGCCGGGACTCGGCCAGCACCAGCGCCTCGCGGGCCCGGTGCCTGGACGCGGCCTCGGAGGCCTCGGCCGCCTTGATGTCCTTGACCAGGTTCTCCTGCGCCTCGGCCTCGGCCTGGATGATCACGGCCTGGCGGGTCCGCTCGGCCTCCTCGACCACCCGCAGGCGCTTGATGCTCTCCTCCTGCTCCGCGACCGTCCTCTCGACGACGATCCGCTCGCGGACGACCTCGGCGATGGAGCGCTTCTCGCCCTCCACCTCCTTGTCCTTGGAGATGCGCGACAGCTCGGTCTCGCGCTCGCGGGCGATGACCTCCAGCAGGCGGTCCTTCTCGATGCGCTCGGTCTCGATGGCGAGGACCCGCTCGCGGTTCTTCGCCGCGACCGCGATCTCACGGGCCTGGTTCTCCTGCTGGACGCCGAGCTGCTCGTCGGTACGCAGCCCGGCGGCGTGCGCCTTGAGCCGCTCCTCGGCCTGCACCTTGGCGGTCTCGGCCTCCTCGCGGGCGCGCATGGTCGCGACCTCGCGCTTCTGCTTGGTCTCCGCGTCGGCCTGGCGGCGCTCCAGCTCCAGGATGGCCTCCCGCGCGTCCACGTTCTGGCGGGTGATCTCCTTCTCCTCGCGGCGCTGGAACTCGTTGGTGCGCACGTGCTCGATCGCGGTCAGCTCGGTGATCTTCCTGATGCCCTGCGCGTCGAGGATGTTGTTCCTGTCCATGGAGAGCAGCGAGGTCTGCTCCAGGTAGTCGATGGCCGCGTCCTCGAGGCTGTAGCCGTTGAGGTCGGTGCCGATGACCTGGATGATCTGGTCGCGGAAGTGGTCGCGCTGGGTGTAGAGGTCGACGAAGTCGAGCTGCTTGCCGACCGTCTTGAGCGCCTCGGAGAACTTGGCGTTGAACAGCTCCTGCAGCGTCTCCTGGTGGCTGGCGCGGGCGGTCCCGATCGCCTGGGCGACCTTCACCACGTCCTCGACGGTCTTGTTGACGCGGACGAAGAAGGTGATGCGGATGTCGGCGCGGATGTTGTCACGGCAGATCAGGCCCTCCCGGCCGGTCCGCGCGATCTCGATGGTCTTCACCGAGATGTCCATCAGCTCCGCCTTGTGGAAGACGGGCAGCACGACGGCGCCGGTGAAGGTGACGTCCACCTTGTTGATCTTGGAGACGATCAGTGCCTTGCCCTGTTCCACCTTGTTGAACAGGCGGCTGACCAGGAAGAGCAGGCCGATGACGAGCAGGAGGACGACGGCGAGCAGGATGCCGAGTCCGGTGGAGATGACGTCCATGTGGTCCCTCGGTTAAATCGGACGATCGGGGTCGAGTTCCGCGTCGTACGGCATCACCCAGAAGAATTCGCCGGGAAGGTCATAGGCGAATATCAGGGCGGTGCTGCCGGCTGCGAAATCCTCGTCGCCGGTCTGTCGTACCTGTACGAGAGCGGAGGAGCCGTCCGCGGAGGTGACCTCGGCCTGACCGAAGTCGCGGCCGACCCGCCTGGTGCGGATGACGCATGTGCGGCCCACGAAGTCGGCGCGGGAGGGGACGCGCTCCTTCGGGACGAGACGCCGCATCGAGAGGACGACGATGCGCGTGCACGCCCAGGCGCAGAGCAGTGCCCCGAGGAGCACCGCGACCAGGGCGGGGGTGCCGGTGACCAGGGTGCCGCCCACCAGGCAGGCGAACCAGGCGACGGCGACCAGCAGCGAGACGGCCACCGCGGCCGGGACCCCGCCGAGTCCCAGGCCGCCCAGGAGGCCGGTGGCGTTCGCGGCGCCGGGACCTCCAGGGCCGTCAGGGCCGTCAGGGCCGTCGAGGGGGCCGTCGTCGAACCCGAACACCCCGGCCACGACGAGCACCCAGTAAAGGACGATCACCAGGAGCAGGAACGTGAAAAGAACGGTCGGGAAAGAGAGCGCGGCGTCGAAGAACGGCCCCATCGGCGTGTCGGATCCCCCTGCTGGCGTACCGGATCGCGCTCCCCCGAGCGCGCGCTCATCACTATGTAGAGATAAAGACTGAATAAAAGGAAAAGTTCCCTGAAGCGGGAAATATTCGTATACGTGATCGGCGCGGGGAGCCCGGTGGTCTCAGGGGTCCCGGCAGAACGATCCGGGCGTCCTCCGTCCCGCGCAGGGGCGCGGGCGTCCGCCCTGAGGCATGGTGGACCGGCTCGGACGGCGCGACGAACCGCGCCTATCCTTCTCCCATGGCACTGCTGTTCGAGAATCGCGCGTCCGACTCACCCTGGGTCGACACCGTGTGGACCTGCACGAGCGACCGGGTCGCGGAGATGACCTCGGTGGCGGCGGTGTGCTGGGGCCTGGTGTTCTGGGAACTCGACGGCACGGCGTACGCGAACGTCTCCGGTCCCGAGACCGGGACCGGCACCGCGCAGGTGCCGGAGGGCGCGACCTTCGTCGGCATCGAGTTCGCGGTGGGCACCTCGCTCCGGACCGTGCCCACACCGGCCCTGGTCGACCGTGGCGTCGCGCTCCCCGACGTCACGCACCGGACCTTCCGGCTGGACGGTCTCCGCTGGGGGACGCCCGGTCCCGACGACGTCGAGGCCCTGGTCGACCGCCTGGTGCGCGCCGGAACCGTGGTCCGCGACCCGCTGGTCGCCGAGGTCCGCCGAGGCCACCGTCCGGTGGCCTCGGAACGCACCGTCGAACGCCGGTTCCGCGCCGCGACCGGCCTCACCCAGGGCGCCGTGCGGCAGATCGAACGCGTCCGCGGCGCCTCGGCGCTGCTGGCCGCCGGCACCCCGGTCGCCGACGTCGTCTCCGAACTCGGCTACTTCGACGAGCCGCACCTGGCCCGTGCGCTGCGCCGGTACGTCGGGCGTACGGCACTGCAACTCCGTGAGGGCACCGGCGGCGCGATCGCCCTGGACCTGGGTCAGCCGACGACGTCGTAGATCATCTTGACGACGCCGTTCGGGTAGGACTCCGACGTCCGCAGGCGCAGTGTCTTCTTGTCCTGGTCCGCCCTGCTGAACAGGCTCTTGCCGGCTCCGAGCAGCACCGGGAAGACGAGCAGGTTGTACCGGTCGATCAGGCCCGCGTCCGACAGGCGCCGGGCGAGCTCCGCGCTCCCGTGGATGAAGATCGCGCCACCCTCGCTCTTCTTGAGCTCGGCGACGTCCTCGGTCGAGCGCAGGATCGTCGTCGCCCCCCAGCCCTCGACGAGGGCGTCGTCGGGCAGCGTGGACGAGACCACGTACTTGGGCAGTTCCTTGTAGGCGGCGTGGTCCTCCGAGTCACGCCAGAACGGTGCGAACGCCTCGTAGCTGCGGCGGCCGAACATCAGCGCCGTCGTGTCCTCGAGCTCCTCGCCCTTGAGCGAGAACGCCTCGGGCAGGAACTCGATGTCGTTGACCACCCAGCCACCGCTGCGGTGCCCCTCGCTCGGCCCGCCCGGGGAGTCCACGACGCCGTCGAGCGAAACGAACGCGGTATAGACCAGATCACGCATGTGACGTTCTCCTCAGTGCCCGGCGACGAGGCCGCCGGGTGGATCGACCAGCAGATGAGCGCGGGCACGCCGACGCGGCGAAGTGCCCACACCCATGCTAGGAAACACCGCCGCGGCCGTCTTGTACGGAACCGGCGGCCCGAGGAGGTGGCGGCGACGCACGACCGGGCGGTGGCCGGTGCGGACCGGCGCCGCCCGCCCCGCGCGGCGGAGCGGGCGGGGCGTCCCGGTCCCGCGGCCTCAGGCGGGACGGGTGATCATGTAGGCGAGGCCGACGAGGATCACGACGGGAATGAGCCAGACCACGGCCTCGATGGCGAATTCCTTGTACACGGGAGCATCCCTCCGCAACGGCGATCGGCAGGAGTACGGATCTCCGACGATAACCGCCGCAGCCGTCCCCGGCCAGGACCCGGCGGCCGTGCGCCCGGGCGGCCCGTCGTTCTCCGTGCGGATCACCGGTTCCCGGTCCGGGGTGCCGTCCTACGCGGGGTCGGCGGAACCGACCACCACCGGCTCGTCGGAGAGCTCCCCCTCGACCACGTCGGCGACCACGCAGGTGATGTTGTCGGGTCCCCCCGCCTCGCGGGCGAGCTCGATCAGCTGCCGGGTCACCTCCTTCAGGTCGTCGACCTCGGCGAGCACCTGGCGCAGCCGCTCGGCCTCGACCACCCCGGAAAGCCCGTCGGAGCAGAGCAGGTAACGGTCCCCGAGTTCGGCGTCCCGCAGGGAGAGGTCGAGTTCGAGGTTCTCGCCGCCGTCGAGGACCTGCAGCAGGATCGACCGGTGCGGGTGGCGGGCGGCCTCCTCGGCGGTGATCCTGCCGTCGTCCATCAGCGTCTGGACCAGGGTGTGGTCATAGGTGATCTGGTACAGGTCGCCGTTGCGCAACAGGTAGGCGCGGGAGTCGCCGATGTGGGCGAGGGCGACGCGCGACCCGTTCCAGAGCATGAGGGTCAGGGTGGTGCCCATGCCGCTGAGCGTCGGGTCCTCCTCGACCAGCTCGCGCAGGCGCTGGTTGGCCCTGCGGACCCCGGCCTCGGCCGCGGCGGCGAGGTCGCCGGGGCACTCCTGGTCCAGGGACGCGACGGTGGCGATCGCCGCGGAGCTGGCGACCTCGCCGCCCACGTGACCGCCCATCCCGTCGGCGACGGCGAGAAGCCGCGCGCCGGCGTAGGCGGCGTCCTCGTTGCCTTGCCGGACCCGGCCCACATCGGAGCCTGCCGTATAGCGCAGCGTGATCATATGCACACCACTGGATCGTCGAGTTGCACGAGCTAAGCCGCTTTCGGACAGTTGGGATGGGCACGGGCGAACCGAGATGTTCCACGATCCACTGAACACCATGGTGGCGCAAGCGGCCTGGGGAAGTGTTGCCACATCTGTTGACGGCCGTGGCGGCGCGTAAGCTGTTTCAGAACCACTCTCCTGGGCCCCTTCGGTGCGGTTGCACCGTGCCCGGAGTTCCGCGCCTTACGCACCGAGGAGACCAGGAATGGCCGCGATCATTCAGGAGGCGGCACGGCGCCGCACGTTCGCGGTGATCAGCCACCCCGACGCGGGCAAGTCGACCATGACCGAGGCGCTGGCCCTGCACGCCTCGGCGATCAGCCAGGCCGGCGCGGTGCACGGCAAGTCCGGGCGGCGCGGGGTGACCTCCGACTGGATGGAGATGGAGAAGGCCAGGGGCATCTCCATCACCTCGGCCGCGCTCCGCTTCGAGTACCGCGGGCACATGTTCAACCTGGTCGACACCCCCGGTCACGCCGACTTCTCCGAGGACACCTACCGGGTGCTGGCCGCCGTCGACTGCGCGGTCATGCTGCTGGACGCGGCCAAGGGCATGGAGCCGCAGACGCTCAAGCTGTTCGAGGTCTGCCGGCACCGCCGCATCCCGGTGATCACGTTCGTCAACAAGTGGGACCGGCCCGGACGCGAGGCCCTGGAGCTGCTGGACGAGATCGAGGAGCGGACCGGTCTGAAGCCCACGCCGATCACCTGGCCGATCGGCACCGGAGGGTTCTTCCACGGGGTGGCCGACCGGACCGCCGACCGGATCGTCCGCTACACCCGGACCCCCGGTGGCGCCACCAAGGCCATCGAGACCGACCTGACCGCGGAGCGGGCCCTGGCCGAGCTGGGCGAGGACTGGGAGCGGGCCAAGGACGAGATCGACCTGCTCTCCGCGATCGGCGCCGACCACGACCAGAAGGCCTTCGAGGCGCACGAGGCCACCCCGGTGCTGTTCGGTGCCGCGCTGTCCAACTTCGGCGTCGGCCGCCTGCTGGACGCCATGGTCGACATCGCCCCCGCGCCCACGCCCCGCCCGGACGTGCACGAGGACCCGCGCCCGCTGGAGGAGCCGTTCTCCGGGCTGGTCTTCAAGGTGCAGGCCAACATGGACCCCTCGCACCGCGACCGGATCGCCTTCGTCCGGGTCTGCTCGGGCAGGTTCGAGCGCGGCATGGTGCTCGTCCACGCGGCCACCGCCCGCCCGTTCGCCACCAAGTACGCCCAGTCGGTCTTCGGCCAGGAGCGCGCCACGATCGACGAGGCCTACCCCGGGGACGTGGTCGGGCTGGTGAACGCCAGCGCGCTGCGTCCGGGTGACACGCTCTACGACGGCCCGCCCGTGGAGTTCCCGCGGATCCCCAGCTTCGCCCCCGAGCACTTCTCCACCGCCCGGGTGCGCGACTCCAGCCGGTCCAAGCAGTTCCGCAAGGGCATCGAGCAGCTCGACGCCGAGGGCGTGGTGCAGGTGCTCCGCTCCGACGTCCGGGGCGACCAGTCGCCGGTGCTCGCCGCGGTGGGCCCGATGCAGTTCGACGTGGTCAAGCACCGGATGGCCGCCGAGTTCAACACCGAGATCCTGATGGACCGGCTCGACTTCAGCATCGCCAGGCTCACCGACGCCGAGTCGGCGCCGATCCTGGCCCGCCAGCGCGGGGTGGAGGTCTTCACCCGCTCGCTGGACGGGGTCCTGCTGGCGCTGTTCACCGACGAGTGGCGGATGCGGGGCGTGATGCGCGACCACCCCGACCTGGTGCTGAACGCCCTGCTCGCCGACACGCGCGGCTGAGCGGAAGCCGACACGGGCGGCTGAGCGGACCCCGCGGGCGTGACCCAGGGGGCACCCGCGGTGGGAGCTGATACAACGACGCATGGTGAGATATGGGGCTATGAGCGCGATTAAGCCGATCAAGTGGGGCATTCTGGCGACCGGCGGTATCGCCGCGACCTTCACCGAGGATCTGAAGCTGCTGCCGGACGCCGAGGTGACCGCGGTCGGATCGAGGTCGGTGGAGTCCGCGCGGGCCTTCGCGGACCGGCACGGCATCCCCCGCGCCCACGGGAGCTGGGCCGAGCTCGCCGCCGACCCCGAGGTGGACATCGTCTACGTCGCCAACACCCAGAACGCCCACCACGACGCGGTACGGACCTGCCTGGAGGGGGGCAAGGCCGTCCTGTGCGAGAAGACGTTCACCCTCAACCGGGCCGAGGCAGCGAGCCTGATCGACCTGGCCAGGGAGCGCGGCCTGTTCCTCATGGAGGCCATGTGGATGCGCTGCATCCCGGCCATCCGCAGGATCGTCGAGCTGATCGGGGAGGGCGCGATCGGGCCGGTCAACGCCGTGCACGCCGATTTCTCGATCTCCGTGTCGGTCGACCCCGGCCACCGGCTCCGTGACCCGAGGCTGGGCGGCGGCGCCCTGCTCGACCTGGGCGTCTACCCCGTCTCGTTCGCCCACCTCATGCTCGGCGTCCCGGCCGGGGTGCGGTCCTGGGCGCGGCTCACCCCCGAGGGGGTGGACGAGAACACCGGGGTGCTGCTCGGCTACGACAGCGGCGCGGTCGCCCTGCTCTCCTGCGGGATCACCACCGACAGCCCGGTCACCGCGTCCGTCTCCGGCCCGCTCGGCCGGATCGAGCTGCCGCACCTGTTCTTCCGTCCCGACACGTTCGTCCTGTACCGCGCGGGCGAGGAGCCCGAGACCGTGCACGTCCCCTTCGAGGGCAAGGGCATGCTGCACGAGGCGGCCGAGGCCATGCGCTGCCTGCGCGAGGGCCTGCTGGAGAGCCCGCTGGTCCCCTGGCAGGCCACCCTGGACGTGATGGGCATCCTGGACGAGGTCCGCGCGCAGGTGGGGGTCCGCTTCCCCGGCGAGTGAACCGCGGCCCGCCCGCGCGACGGCCGGGCCGTGCGACGGCCGGGCCGTGCGAAGGCCGGGCCGTGCGACGGCCGCGTGACGGGCCGTGCGACGGGGGAGGACCGGCCCGCCGGCAGGACCGGGTGCCGGGACCGGGATCCGCCCGCTCAGCCGGGGACGGCCGCCACCATCGCGCGGACGGCCGCCTCCATCCTCAGCGCCGAGGCGCGGTCCACGGCGAGCTCGAAGGGCCTGCCCCTGCGGTACGCGGTGAGCGGCGCGGCCGGGGGACGGTCGAGGAGGGCGGTGATCGGCGGCACGGCGTCGTCCACCCGCTGGGCGAACAGCGCCGACACCACCCGGACGACGCCGCGTACCGGCTGCCCGAAGGACTCGTGCATCCCGGTCGCCACGAACCCGGGGTTGTAGAGCACGTACCGCGTCCGCCCGCCGTCGTGGAGCGAGGCCAGCAGCTCGACGGCCCTGGCGCCCTGCATCGTCGCGGTGAAGGGACGGTAGCCCCGGGTCAGCTGGAGGTCGTCCCAGCGGATCCCCGCCGAGCGGGGACCCCCGACGCCGCACAGGTTGACGATCACCGGTGCCGGTGCCCCCTGCAGCGACCCCCGCAGGCCCTCGGCCAGGAGCAGACGGCTGAGCACGTACAGCGCGAAGGTGCGCTCGAACCCCTCCTCGGTCTCGGCCCTCACCGTGTTGTACCTGAAGGCCCCCAGGACCAGCGCGTCGACCACCGGGAACTCGTCCCGGAGCCGCCGGGCCAGATCGCGGGTCCGCCGGACGGAGGCGAGGTCGGCCCGGACGAAGCGCGCCCCGGGAACCCGTTCCAGAAGGCGCCGGCCACCCTCCTCGGTGCTTCCCACGGCGACGACCAGGTCGCCCCGCCCCGCGTGGTGGCGGGCCAGGGCCATGCCGATGCCACCGGTGCCTCCGGTGATCACGATGGTCCGTCGCATATGTTGAGGCCCTCCTCAAGTTGAGATCGACCTCAACTTAGCTAGACTCCGGGACATGCGCAAGGACGCCCTGCAGAACCGGGAACGCCTCCTGGCGGCGGCCAGAGGGCTCTTCGCCGACCGCGGGCTCGACGTGCCGCTCGAAGAGATCGCCCGTACGGCCGGGGTCAGCATCGGCACGCTGTACAACCGCTTCCCCACCCGGGCGGAGCTGGTGGAGGCGGTGTTCGAGGACCGGGTGGCGACGGTCGCGCGGCTGGCCGGGCGGGCGCTGGAGGCGGACGACGCCTGGGAGGGCTTCACCACGTTCGTCACCGCGGTGTGCGAGCTGCAGGCCGCCGACCTGGGCTACAACGACCTCGCCGTACGCGGGGCCGCGACCGCGACGGACCCCGGGTACGCGTCGATGCTGCGGATCGTCGAGCGCGCCCGGGAGTCGGGCGCCCTGCGCGACGACGTCACCATCACCGACATGGCTTTCGTGATCTGGGGGGTCGCGGCGACGGTACGCGCCACCTCCCGCGTCGCGCCCACCGCCTGGCGGCGGCACCTCGCGCTCACCCTCGACGGCCTGCGCGCCACCGCGGCCCACCCGCTCCCCGTCCCGCCCATGTCGGTCGAGCAGACGCGCGCGGCGCTGGACGGGTGCGGCTGAGCGGACACGGCCGTGCCGTCACGGGGCCGCCGGATCGTCCGCTCGACGTCCTCGGACGGGCATCGGACAGGGCTCGGGCGGGCCGTCAGACGGGCTGCCAGTCGTGCCGGTCCAGGAAGGCCCGCACGCCGGTGGCGTACTCGGTGAAGGCGTCCTGGACCGCGGAGAGGTCGGCGACGTGCGTGCGGAACATCCGCCCGCGCACGCTGTCGCGGTACTCCAGCTCGTAGCCGGACGGTTCCGGGGAGGTCTGGACGAAGTGCTCGCCGAAGACGATCAATGCCATGAACGGGTTCTGCGGGGACAGGGTGGTGAGCGCGTCCGAGACGAGCCGCAGGTCGGGGCCCACCACGATCATCCCGTCACCGGTGCGCATCTCCATGGTGGGGTAGACGCCCCGAGGGCCCAGGTTGTGCACCAGGTGCCGCTGCGGGTCGTAGCAGACCAGCCCGCACTCGGCCGCCAGCGCGAAGACCTCGGCCGAGACCTGGTCGGCCTCCTGCGGGGTCAGGGTGACCAGGACGAGATCGGGGGAGAGCCACCCGGCACCGGGGAGGCGCTCGGCGAACGCGACCACCCCGGGGTGCGGCTCCGCGACCTCGGCCTCGTCCTCTCCACGGTGGTCGGCCTCACCCGGACGGGCCCGTACGCCCTCCGGTGCCGCGTGGCGCGCCTCCTGGAGAACGCTCCGGGCCTGCTCCCGGGAGATCGGTTCGGGCTCGTACCAGACGGCCAGTTCGAAGCTCACGATTCCATTGTCCCCGGTCGGCGCGGCCCCGCCGACCCGGAGGGTTCACCCGGACGGGCTCATGGAAAGGGCCGCCGTTCCGCGGGCGCCGATTTCACCGGCGACCTCGGAAGGGAAGGGCGGCCCGGCCTTTCGACCGAGGACGGCAGGGCCGTTTCACAGGAACAGCCGAGCCGTTTCACAGGAACGGCCGGTCCGTTTCATCGGGACGGCCGGGCCGATGAACGATCGGCTCGATTTCCGGAGGAACGAGACGCGGGACGGGACTCCCCGAGGGGATATCGGGCCGCGCTCTCTCGGCGACGCTCTTTCGTCCGCCCGGTGTGAACCGGGGTGCGGGGTGTTCTCCGGGCTTCCCGTCAGGCCGGGGGCCGGTCGCCGACCGCGACCCGCGACAGTTCCACGGTGCAGAACGCGCAGCGCTTGGCCTCGATCGGGATGTCGCTCAGGCACTCCGGGCATTCCTTCTCGGTTGCCTTCTTGTCCCGGTCGAAGAAACCGATCAGGCGGGTCATCGGCATCACGACCAGCCAGTAGACGACCGCGGCGATGATCAGGAAGGTCAGAAGGTGGTTGATGAAGTCGCCGTACATGAACTTGGAGCCGTTGATCGTGAACATGTACTGCGAGAAGTCCGGCTGCCTGCCGCCCGTGACGGCTCCGATCAGGGGGGTGATGAGATCCTTGACCAGTGCCTGGATCAGCCCGCTGAAGGTCGCCCCGACCACGACCGCGACGGCCAGCTCGACGAGGTTGCCCCTCAGCAGGAACTTCTTGAATCCGCCCATCCTTGGCGCCCTCCAATCGCGAAGACGCTGGACTACCCATCGATCAGCGGTCAAACCTCCTGTTCCTGCGGGCGATCCGCCGGAACCAGGGGATGTCGAAGCGTCCTCGGCGGATGGACCGGACGAAGGAGTCCCACTCCGCCAGGGTGAAGACGAGGACCGGTCCGTTCGTTCCGTGCTTGCCGTCGCGCACGCCGACGCTGCCGTGCTCGAAGGCCACCTCCACGCAGCTTCCGTTGTTGCACGCCGGCCGGTGCCAGACGCTGTTGCTGAACCGAGGTCGGCCCGTCATGCGCTCTCCCAGAAGATCGGTCGTGAAGCCGGGATGTCATGCCGGGAGCATCGTAATATACGTCACCAAAATGTAAGTGTTTCTTTTTGGCTGTACTATGTACCGGGACCGTGATTTCGGTCCCGGTACATGTTTAAGTCCATCTATGAGAGGTCGTATTCGCCCTGCTTGATGGCGTGGACGAAGACGGCCCAATCGCCGCGCGAGTAGCGCAGCAGGCCGCCGTCGGGATTCTTGGAATCACGAACACTGACCATATCGGACGCGAAGGCCACTTGGACGCAGTTCCCCGCGTTGCAGCGGGAAGAGATGCGCCACTCCATGGGGGGAGTGGTCGTGCCTTGCGGTGAGTTCATTGACACTCCCGGTGTCTTTGGAAAGAATAGGACCCCTGTTGCGCGGGCGTCCTGACACCACCGGTGTGACGCGGGAGTTCGTTTTATTTATTACGAAATGTGCATTTTTTCTCTTTTAATCCATATAGGCCCGCATCATCCGGGCGATATGTTCCAGTGAGGCGTGGGGATCCAGCGCCGTGGCGCGGATCTGGTCGATCGCCTCCCGGTGCACGTCCAGGTCGTCGGCTCTCTCGAGATACTCGTTCCGGACGAGGATCTCGATGTAGACGACGTGCGAGCCCACGCCCTCCTCCATCTCCAGGTAGACGAACGGGCTGCCCGCTCCCATGTAGGCCCCCTTGTCGAAGGGGACGACCTGAAGGGTGACGTGGCGCTTCTCCGCGACCACCAGGGCGTGCTCCAGCTGGGCCCTCATGATCTCGGTGCCGCCGACCCGCCGGTGCAGCACTGCCTCGTCGATGAAGGCCCAGTAGCGCGGGGGCTTCGGCCGCTCCAGCACGGCCGGCTGGCGCGCCATGCGGGCGGCGACGCGCCGCTCCAGCACGTCGTCGGCCATCCGTGGCAGCAGACCCCGGATCAGGGCCCGGGCGTAGTCCTCGGTCTGGAGCAGGCCGGGAAAGCACGCGGTCTGGAACTCGGTGATCGACGACGCCCCGGCCTCCAGCTCCATGTACGTGTACAGGGCGTCGTTGCCGAGATCGCCGTGCTCGTGCTTCAGGCCGGGTTTGCGGATCTCCCGGGCCAGCGTCATGAGCTGGTCGATCAGTTCCTCGTCCGTGATGCCGTAGGCGGCGCAGAGGTCGCGCACGTCCCTCTGGCTGGCGCCACGCTGGGCGTTCTCCATCCTGCTGATCTTCGAGGGGGTGCAGAGCAGCACCTCGGCCGCCTGCTCGACCGTCAGCCCGGCCTGTTTGCGCAGCTCCCGTAGCCGGCCCCCGAGACGGCGCCGACGAAGGGTCGGGTTGTTCTCGGCCATCGGCGCACCCTCTTCTCGATGCCACCGACGGGCGGACCGGTCTCTGTCCGGCCTCCGGTACGACCCGGCACGGAGCGGTGGCACGAACCAACGGAAAGATCTACTGGCAAATACTACATGGCAATTGCCAGACGCATATTGCCAGCGGCACAAAACAGGGGTAGGCAAAGGGTAAGGCCCGGGAAGGGCGAATCTTCAGGGGGTGAAGCCTTGAAGCACGACGTCGAAGGCGGGAGCGGCCGCTCGATCGGAGTACGAAGCTTAGCGATCATCGGCCTCCGGGCGCTGGACGATTGGATCTTCGGGGAGATCGACGCGTTCGCCTGGGTGCAGGGGTGGGAGATCGACCGCGGTCGCCTGACCTCGCACGCGTACCGCTCCCCGGGCTTCGACGCCCTGCAACGGTGCGGGCTGTGCGGCGGCGAGGGGCGGACCGGCGCGCGCGGCCCCGCGCGGGCCCTGGCCGCGGCCGGTGCCGACGAGCCCGCCGGCGCGGTGCCGGGCGGGAGCGGCGCGGTGGCGCGCCAGAACGGCCGGGCGGCGGTCGAGCCGGCCGAGCGCGACGGCGACGTGTGCGGGCTCTGCGAGGGGGACGGGCGGATACGGCGGCTGCGGGCGGGGGCGGGCCTCGAACCGTGAGGGGCCACCGGCCGGGGGACCTCCGCGACCCTCCACGACGCGGAGGGCGGTGACCCCGTCCGAGGAGCCGGGCCTGACCGGAGCGGCGGGGCGGGATCCGGTGACGGCGAGGGCCGGTCGCGTGAGGGCCGGTCGCGTGAGGGTCGGTCGCGTGAGGGCCGGCAGGACAGGCGAAAGGTACTATCGGCGCAGTTCAATGCGAGGTGGGCCGGATGGACTTTCGCGTGCTGGGCCCGGTCGGGGTGCTCGCAGGTGACGGGACGGCGCTGGACGCCGGTCCCTACCAGCAACGGCTGGTGCTGGCCATGTGCGTCCTCGCCGCGCCACGGCCGGTCGGGCCGCACCGGATGATCGACGCGCTCTGGGAGGGCGATCCTCCCCCGGGGGCGCTCAACACCGTGCAGGCGTACGTCTCCAAGCTCCGACGGCTCTTCGAGCCCGGCCGGACGCGCAGGGCGGCCCCGACGGTCCTGGTCACCAGGCCGGGCGGGTACGCCCTGGACGTGCCGGTCACCGCGATCGACCTGGGCCGGGCCCGGGAGCACGCGGCCGCGGGCGCGGGCCGGACGGCCGAGGGCGACCACGAGGGGGCGGCCCGGGAGCTGCGGCGGGCGCTGGGGGAGTGGGGCGGTGAGCCGCTCGCGGACCTCGCGGCCTCCTCCTGGGCGGCCGAGGAGGCCGCGCACCTGGCCGAGTTCCGGCTGACGATCGAGGAGGACCTGGCCGGGGCGGAGCTGGCGCTGGGCCGGGGGGCGGCGCTGAACGGCCGGCTGGCCCAGCTGGTCGCCGCGCACCCGTTCAGGGAGCGGCTGCGGGTGCTCGCGGCGCACGCCCTTTACCAGGCGGGCCGGCAGGCCGACGCGCTCGCCGTGCTCGCCGAAGGACGGCGGCTGCTGATGGAGGACCTGGGGCTGGACCCCGACGCGGGTTCCAGGGAGATGGAGCGGCGCATCCTGGCCCAGGACCCCGCCCTGACCCCCCGTCCCCCGGCGGGCGTGCAGAGCGCGAGGGGTGCGCCGAGCACGGCGAGCACGGTGGGCACACCGAGCGCGGTGGGCGCGGTGGGCGCGGTGGGTGTCGCGGACGTGACGAACCGGGCGAGTGCGGCGAGCGCGGTGGGCACGGTGGGCACGGTGGGCGCGGCCGGGGACGCGGGGACGGGGACGGCCACCGAGGCCGGGCAGGACGACGGGCCGGTCGGCAGGGACGCCGAGACCGCGGTGCTGGAGCGGGTGGTCGCCGGGGCCGGGCACCGGGTGGTGCTGCTCGCCGGGGAGCCGGGCATCGGCAAGACCCGCCTCGCCGAGCACGCGGCCGACGCCGCGCGGGCCCGGGGCCGGCGGGTGGTGTGGGGCCGCTGCTGGGACGGCGCCGGCGCGCCCCCGTTCTGGCCCTGGACACAGGCGGTACGGGAACTGGTCGGCAGGGACGGGGAGCTGGCGCAGCTCACCGGAACCGGAGCGCGACCGGGCATCCCGGGCGCCCAAGGCGCCCAAGGCACCCCGGGCACTCAAAGCACGCCGGGCACGCCGGGTGCCTCGCCGGGGACCGGGCAGTTCGAGCTGTACGAGGCGTTCGCCCGGCTGCTGAACGAGCACGGCCGGACGCTGGTGGTGCTCGACGACCTGCAGTGGGCGGACCCGTCGTCGCTGCGGCTGCTGGAGTTCCTGGCCTCCACCCGGCTCTGCCCGGAGCTGACCGTGGTGGCGACGTACCGCGACACCGGGGGAGGGGAGGCGGGACCGCTGGAGCGCACGCTGGGCGCGCTGGCGCGGCTGCCGCACGTGCGGCGGCTCCCGCTGCGCGGCCTGAACGAGCAGGAGATCCGCCGCTACCTGGAGCGGGCCGGGGCCGACCCGGGCAGGGCGGCCGAGATGGGCAGGCTCACCGCGGGCAACCCGTTCTTCCTGGGCGAGGCGCTCCGGCTCGGTGAGACACCCGGGGCGCTGCCGGACGTGGTACGCGGCCGGCTGGCGGGCCTGCCGCCCGGCACCGAGGAGGTGCTGACCGCCGCGGCGCTGCTCGGCCGGGAGGCGGACCTCGACGTGCTGACCCGGGTGGCAGGACCGCCCCCTGAGCGGGTGCTCGACATCGTCGACGCCGCCGTGCAGGCCCGGCTGCTGGTCGCCGAGGACGGGCCGGCCTGCCGGTTCGTCCACGACATCGTCCGCGACGTGCTGCGCGAGGCGCTGCCGCCGCTGCGCCGCAGGAGGACGCACGCGCGGATCGCCGAGGTGCTCCGGGAGCGGGGCGGGACGCGGCTGAGCGAGATCGCCCACCACTGCCGCGAGGGCCTGCTCGGCCCGGAGTCGGCGGCCAGGGCCATCGGCTACACGCGGCGCGCGGCGGCCCAGGCCGGTGCCCAGTTCGCCCACGAGGACGCGGCGGAGGGCCTGGAGAAGGCGATCGCGCTGGTCGACCGGCTCGCGGAGCCGGACGCCGCGCTCCGCTGCGACCTGCTGCTCGACCTGGCCGAGGCCCAGGCCGCGGCGGGGATGACCGGGGCGGCCCGCGCCTCGCTGGAGGCCGCCGCGGAACTCGCCGAGGGGCTCGGCGACGACGACCGGCTGGCCAGGGCGGTGCTCGGCTTCTCCGACCCGCTGCACCTGGCCATGTACGAGGAGATGACCGGCATCGACCGGACGGCCGAGCGCATCGACCGGGTCCTCGCCTCCGGCCTGGCCTCCGACTCGCCGTGGCGGGCCCGGCTGCTCGCCGCCGCCGCGCTGACCGGATCGACCGGCCGGCCGGTGGAGCGGAGCGTGGAGACGGCGCGGGAGGCGGTGTCGCTGGCCCGCCGCAGCGGTGACGAGGCGACCCTGGCCAGGACGCTGATCGCGCTGGAGATCCTGCTGCGTTCCGACCGCGACCACGAGCGCGGGCGGGAGGTCGCCGCCGAGATCGTGGAGCTCGGCCGCCGTACCGGGGACCTGGTCACCGAGTGGATCGGCAGGGAGAACGCGTACGTCGAGCTGATGGCCCGCGGCGAGGCCGGGCCCGCCGCGGAGCTGCTGGCCTGGCTGCGGGAGAACGCCGGGCGGCTGCGGCTCCCCTCGATGGTCAGCCTCGCCGAGTGGCAGGCCGCGGTCCGCGCCTACCTGTCCGGGCACCTCGCCGGCGCGCTCGCCGCGGCCGACGCCTCCGGTGCCGCCCACCCCGAGGGGGCGCTGGGCCGCGACGACGCGCTGCTGCGCCGGGAGACGTTCCGCTTCCTGTCCCTGCGCGCCGCGGGCGAGAGCGGCCGGGCGCTCGCGCTGGCCGAGGAGATGCTCGGCCGCCGGCCCGGCCAGCGGCCCTGGACGATCCTGCGCTGCCTGGCCCTGGTCGACCTGGGCAGGACGGGCGAGGCGCGCGAGGTCCTGGCCGGCCTGGCCCGGGACGGCTTCGCCGCGATAGGTCCCGAGCTGGCCTACCGGTTCGTGGCGGACGCCGTCAGCGAGATCTGCGCCGCGCTCGGCGACGAGACCGCGGGCAAGGTCCTGTACGGCCTGCTCGCACCGCACGCCGGACGGCTGCTGGGCTGGTCGCAGGCCGACCTCTGCCTGGCCAGGCTGGCCCTGCTCGGCGGCGACGAGGAGCGGGCCGCGGCCCACCTGGGGGCGGCCGAGACCTTCGTGGCGCGGGCGGGCCTGCGCGTGTACGAGCCCGCCGTGCGCGCGCTGGCCGGACGCCTGAGGCCGGGCCCGTCCTAGGCTCGTGACGGCGTGCCGCGTCCATCTGCTGAGATCGGAGTCACAGGAGTGAGAATGTATGCATGCCACGGCGAACACGGGGCATATCTGTCCACCGCTGAAGGGGCGGTGTAATGATCGAGATCTGGCCGGGTGATCCCTATCCTCTGGGGGCCACCTACGACGGCGCGGGAACCAACTTCGCGCTTTTCACCGAGGCCGCGGAACGCGTCGAGCTGTGTCTGTTCGACGATGACAATCAGGAGACGAAGGTCCCTCTCACCGAGTGCGAGGGCTTCGTCTGGCACGGATATCTGCCGCGCGTCGGCCCGGGGCAGCGGTACGGCTACCGCGTCCACGGCCCGTACGACCCGGCGGCGGGGCAGCGATGCAACCCCGCCAAACTGTTGCTCGATCCCTACGCCAAGGCGATCGACGGCGACGTGAACTGGAACGAGGCCGTGTACGGCTACCGCTTCGGCGAGCCCGACAGCCTCAACGACGCCGACTCGGCCGTGTTCATGCCGAAGTCCGTCGTGATCAACCCGTTCTTCGGGTGGGGGCACGACCGGCCGCCGAGCACGCCGTACCACAACACGGTGATCTACGAGGCGCACGTCAAGGGCCTGACGATCAACCACCCGAAGATCCCCGAGCGGATCCGCGGCACCTACGCCGCGATCGGGCACCCGGAGATCATCGACCACCTGACGTCGCTCGGGGTGACCGCGCTCGAACTGATGCCGGTGCACCAGTTCGTCACCGACCACATCCTGTCCGACCGCGGGCTGACGAACTACTGGGGCTACAACAGCATCGGCTTCTTCGCGCCGCACAACGCCTATTCGAGCACCGGGCAGCGCGGCGGGCAGGTGCTGGAGTTCAAGGCCATGGTCAAGGCCCTGCACGAGGCGAACATCGAGGTCATCCTCGACGTGGTCTACAACCACACCGCCGAGGGCAACCACCTGGGCCCGACGCTGAGCATGCGGGGCATCGACAACGCCGGGTACTACCGTCTGGTCGACGACGACAAGCGGTACTACATGGACACCACGGGCACCGGCAACAGCCTGTTCATGCGCTCCCCGCACGTCCTCCAGATGATCATGGACTCGCTCCGCTACTGGGTCATCGAGATGCACGTGGACGGCTTCCGGTTCGACCTGGCCTCGACGCTGGCGCGGGAGCTGCACGAGGTCGACCGGCTGAGCGCCTTCTTCGACCTGGTCCAGCAGGACCCGGTGCTCTCGCAGGTCAAGCTGATCGCCGAGCCGTGGGACGTCGGCCCGGGCGGCTACCAGGTGGGCAACTTCCCGGCCCGCTGGACCGAGTGGAACGGCCTGTACCGCGACACGATCCGCGACCTGTGGCGGGGCGAGCCCGCCGCGCTGCCCGAGTTCGCCTCCCGGCTGACCGGCTCCAGCGACCTCTACCAGGACGACAGCCGCCGTCCGGCCGCCTCCATCAACTTCGTCACCTGCCACGACGGGTTCACCCTGCAGGACCTGGTGTCCTACAACGGCAAGCACAACGAGGCCAACGGCGAGGACAACCGGGACGGCGCCGACGACAACCGCTCCTGGAACTGCGGTGAGGAGGGGCCGGCGTCGCTGGCCATCGAGTCGCTGCGCGAGCAGCAGAAGCGGAACTTCCTGACGACCCTGTTCCTGTCCCAGGGCGTCCCGATGCTCTCCCACGGCGACGAGCTGGGCCGCACCCAGCGGGGCAACAACAACGTCTACTGCCAGGACAACGAGCTCAGCTGGGTCGACTGGTCCGACGTCAGGGAGAACTGGCTGCTGCTGGAGTTCACCCGGCGGGTGGCCAAGCTCCGCGCCGACCACCCGGTCTTCCGGCGGCGCAGGTTCTTCTACGGGCGCCCGGTACGCGGGTCCGAGGACAGCCTCAGCGACATCGCCTGGCTCACCCCCAAGGGGGAGAAGATGACCGACGCCGACTGGAACGTGGGCTACGCCAAGTCGCTCGCGGTCTTCCTGAACGGCGACGCCATCACCGAGCCCGACCGCCGGGGCCGGCAGATCGCCGACGACTCGTTCCTGCTGCTGTTCAACGCCCACCACGACGTCATCAAGTTCACCCTTCCCAAGGACTACGGCGAGATGTGGCTGACGGAGATCGACACGGCCATGCCGATCACGATCGACACCCGGCTGTGCCGGGCCGGAGAGAGCGTGCCGGTGGTCGGCCGCTCGGTGAGGGTGTTGCGCCGTGTCTGAGCCGATGAACCGCCACGAGCCGCTGACCCGGCCCGAGCCCGGACTCGTCCCGGCCGAGCCCGTCCTGACCGGACCGGTCCCGGCCGAGCCGGCGCCCGTCCCCGAGCCCGCACCGGCCGGCCCGGGGGCACCGCCGGCCGAGCCCGCGCCCGTTCCCGGGCCCGGGAGCGTGCCGCCGCAGGGTGTGCCGGACGTGCCGCCCGCCGAGACGGTGCCCGGCGCCAGGACCGGTGAGGACGGCGACCAGATCGTCGACCCGGCGCCGCTGGAGACGGACGGGCAGATCCCGCTGCCCTCGCCCGGCTCCTACGAGGTGCCGCTGTCGACGTACCGGTTCCAGCTGACCCCGGACTTCGGGTTCGACAAGGTGGCCGAGCTCGCCCCGTACCTGCGGGACCTGGGGATCAGCCACGTCTACCTGTCGCCGATCCTGCAGGCCGTGCCCGGGTCGCAGCACGGCTACGACGTGACCGACCACTCGCGGATCCGCGAGGAGTTCGGCGGCGCCGAGGGCCTGCGGGAGCTGTCGGCGACGCTGGCCCAGCACGGGATCGGCATCGTCGTCGACATCGTGCCCAACCACATGACGATCCCGGTGCCCGAGTCGGGCAACGCCCAGCTCTGGTCGGTGCTCAAGGAGGGGCGCGAGTCGCCGTACGCCTCCTGGTTCGACATCGACTGGGAGGGCGGCGAGGGCAGGGTCAACATGCCGGTCCTCGGCGGCGACCCGGAGGAGGTCGTGGCGGACGGCGACGTGCTGCGCTACCACGACCACGAGTTCCCGCTGCCCGACACCCACTACCGGCTGGTCGACTGGCGGCGCGGGCCCGGCTACCGCCGCTTCTTCGACGTCTCCTCGCTGATCGGGCTGCGCGTCGAGGACCCGCAGGTCTTCGACGACACGCACGCCCTCATCCTCGCCCTGGTCAAGGAGGGCGTCGTCCAGGGGCTGCGGGTGGACCACCCCGACGGGCTCGCCGAGCCGCGCGGCTACCTGTCTCGGCTGCGCGCGGCCTCGGGGCTGTGGACCGTGGCCGAGAAGATCCTGGTCGGCTCCGAGCGGCTGCCCGCCGACTGGGACTGCGACGGCACCACCGGCTACGACGTGCTCAACCGCATCACCGGCCTGTTCGTCGACCCGGCCGGCAAACAACCGCTGGTCGAGCTGTACGTCACGCACACCGGCGGGCCGTCCGACTACGCCCAGGTGGTCCGCGAGTCCAAGATCCAGGTCCTGGACCTGTTCTTCGGCTCCGAGATCGACCGGCTGCACGCCGTGACCGGCTCCGACCGGCAGACCTTGGTGGAGCTGCTGGCCGCCATGCCGGTCTACCGCGCGTACGCGGTTCCCGGGGAGCCGGTGCCCGAGGCGTCGGCGCGGATCGTCGAGGAGGCCGGCCGGATCGCGGCCGGGCACCTGCCCGAGGGCGCCCCGGTCGACGAGGTCGTCCGGCAGGTGCTGCACGGGCCGGCCGAGGCCGTCACCCGCTTCCAGCAGACCTGCGGGCCGGTGATGGCCAAGGGGGTCGAGGACACCGCCCTGTACCGCTGGTACCCGCTGTCCTGCCTGAACGAGGTGGGCGGCGAGCCCGACCGGTTCGGCGAGTCCGTCGAGGAGTTCCACGCGTTCTGCCGGAGGATGTCCCCGGCCACCATGACGACGCTGTCCACCCACGACACCAAGCGCTCCGAGGACGTACGGGCCCGGCTGGCCGTGCTGTCGGAGATGCCCGCCGACTGGGCGGCGGCGGTCGGCGAGTGGTCGGCGAAGGTCTCCTTCGACCCGGCCCTGGACTACCTGGCCTGGCAGAACCTGATGGCGTCCTGGCCGATCGACCCGGACAGGTTCTTCGACTACCTGTTCAAGGCGGCCCGCGAGGCCAAGACCTCGATCTCCTGGGCCACCCCGGACCCGGCCTACGAGCGCGGCATCCGCGACTTCGTCACCCGCGCGGTGGAGGAGTGCGGTCCTTCGATCGCGGAGTTCGGCGCCAGGATCGAGCCGTACGCCAGGTCCAACTCGCTGGGGCAGAAGCTCGTCCAGCTCATGCTGCCCGGCGTGCCCGACCTGTACTGGGGGAACGAGATCACCGACTTCTCCCTGGTCGACCCGGACAACCGCCGCCCGGTGGACTTCCAGCTCCGGCGCCGGATGCTCTCGTCGGCCCAGGCCCACGCGAGTCACGCCAACCCCGACGAGGCCAACCCGAGCACCGCCGCCGAGGACCTCACCTGGGACGAGGCCAAGCTGGCCGTCACCTCCCACGCCCTGGGGCTGCGGCACCGGCTGGGCCCGGACGCGCCGTACCTGCCGATCGAGGCGGGCGAGCACGCGATCGCCTTCGCCCGCGGCGAGCGGGCCGTGACCGTCGCCACCCGGCTCCCGGTCGGGCTGGAGCGGCGCGGTGGCTGGGGGAGCGACACGCTCACCCTGCCGCGCGGCACCTGGCGGGACCTGCTGACCGGCACCGAGCACACCGGCCGCATCCCCCTGGCGCACCTGCTCGCCATCCACCCTGTCGCGCTGCTGGAAAGGAACTGACACGTGTTCGAAGTATGGGCGCCACAGGCGACGTCGGTGGACGTGGAGATCGGCGAGGTCCGCTACCCCATGTCGGCGTCGGGCGGCGGCTGGTGGACCGCGGAGGTCCCCGGCGCCGGCCACGGCACCGACTACCGGTTCCGGCTGGACGGCGGCGACCCGATGCCCGATCCCCGGAGCCGCTGGCAGCCGGAGGGCATCTTCGGCCCGAGCCGCCTGTACGACCACGACCGCTTCGAGTGGGGCGACGAGCTGTGGCGGGGCCGTGACCTGCCGGGCGCGGTCATCTACGAGCTGCACATCGGCACCTTCACCCCCGAGGGCACCTTCGACGCGGCGATCGGCAAGCTGGAGCACCTGGTCGACCTGGGCATCGACTTCGTCGAGGTCATGCCGGTGCCGCCGGTGCCGGGCGGCCGCAACTGGGGCTACGACGGCGTGGACCTGTGGGCGGTCACCGAGAACTACGGCGGCCCGGACGCCTTCAAGCGCTTCGTGGACGCCTGCCACCGACGCGGGCTGGGCGTGATCCTCGACGTCGTCTACAACCACCTGGGTCCCTCGGGGAACTTCCTGGCCCCCTTCGGCCCGTACTTCCACTCCAGCGCCTCCTCCTTCTGGGGGCAGGCGGTCAACCTGGACGGTCCCGGGTCCGACGAGGTGCGCGCCTACTTCGTCGGCAACGCGATGCAGTGGCTGCGCGACTACCACGTCGACGGCCTGCGGCTGGACGCCGTGCACGCGCTGCACGACAGCCGGGCCGTGCACCTGCTGGAGGAGCTGGCCGTCGAGACCGAGGCGCTCTCGGCGGCGGTGGGCAGGCCGCTGACGCTCATCGCCGAGTCCGACCTCAACGACCCCCGGCTGATGACGCCCCGCGAGGCCGGTGGGTACGGCCTGACGGGGGCCTGGAACGACGACGTCCACCACGCCCTGCACGTCGCGGTGAGCGGTGAGCGGCACGGCTACTACGACGACTTCCACGGTGCCCTGCCCAAGGTGCTCAGCCACGGCTACTACCACGACGGGACCTTCTCCGCCTTCCGGGGACGCTCCCACGGCCGCCCGGCGTCCCACGTTCCCGGGTACCGCTTCGTCTGCTGCGCGCAGAACCACGACCAGATCGGCAACCGGGCCGAGGGCGACCGGCTGGACCCCGAGGCGCTCCGGCTCGCCGCCGGGCTCCTGCTGACCTCGCCGTTCACGCCCATGCTGTTCATGGGGGAGGAGTGGGGGACGCGCTCGCCGTTCCTGTTCTTCACCGACCACGTGGAGCCGCAGCTGCGCGAGGGCGAGGGTGACCGGCGGCGCCGGGAGTTCGTGGGCTTCGGCTACGACGACTGGGCCGAGAAGGCGCCCGACCCCGGCGAGGAGACCACGTTCCTGCGCTCCAAGCTCGACTGGAGCGAGCTGGACAAGGACGCCCACCGGGCCCACCTGGACTGGTACCGGGCCCTGATCGCGCTGCGCCGCGCCCACCCCGAGCTGACCGACCCCCGGCTGGACCGGGTCAAGGTCGACCACGGCGAGTCCTGGCTGGTCGTGCACCGGGGAGGGCTCAGGGTGGCGGCCAACCTCGGGCCGGTCCCGCTCACGGTCAGGCTCGGCACGGGCCGGTCCGCGCCGGGACACGTCCTGCTCGCCTCGGAGGCGTCGGTGACCGTGCAGGGGGAGGAGCTGTCCCTGCCGCCCCGCTCGCTCGCGGTCGTCCGGCTGGACCCGCCGGTCTGACCTCTGTCCCCGTGGCACCCTCCCGTCGCCGGCGGGACGGTGCCACGGGGCCCCGGTCGTGGTCGCGGGGCGTCAACGGGGTACGGCGGCCCGCCTCCGCGCACCGTCCCCCGGCACGGAGTCCCGCGGAGGGTCTCCGGTCCCCCGGCACGGAGTCCCGCGGAGGGTCTCCGGTGATCCCGGAACCTCGCGGGGCACGCGCGGGGGTCAGCCGGGGAACGGCGAGACGTCCTTGACCGTGTACCCGCCCGCCTTGACCCTGAAGAACGGCGCGGGTGCCGCGCACCGGCGCAGTTCGGGGTCACCGGCCAGGCGTGGGCCCGACCATCCGATCCTGTCGAAACGGCCGGCGCCGTTGTCGGTGACGCTGAACCCGACCCGCTGGCCGACCCAGTCCGCGTTGTTCGCCGAGGCGGCGGTGACGAACCCGGTGACGGTGGCACTCCGCCCACCGGTGAGGACGCAGTCCACGGAGACGTCCGCCCATACGGTGGTCGGCGTGGGGGCGTTCGCGAAGTGGTGGCGGACCCGCGCGGTGCCTCGTGCCTCACCGGCGAAGGGGTCGAGCTCCCCGGGCCGGTAGGTGACGGTGGCGTCCACGGTGAACCGCACGTCGTCGTCCGGATCGGGATAGGCGATCCGGCCCGAGCCCTTGACGACCCCGATGACCGGCCTCTCCGCCGCGGGGCGTCCGGTCGCGGCGTCGGCCGTCGTCGCGCTCGCCGTCGTCGCGCTCGCCGTCGTCGTGCTCGTCGTCGTCCCGTTCGCTGTCGTCGCGTTCGCCGTCGTCGCGCTCGTCGACGGAACGGTGAGGGCGACGACCGAGATCAGTGCCATGCCGCCGGTCGCTCTTCTCATGCGCTTCTCCCTGGTGTCGAGGCGCCTTTCCGCGCCCCCGGTGAACGGCCCTCATCATGTGCGCGGGCCGCTGTGATCACGCTGAGAGGAGCTGAGGGCCGGCTCAGAAAGCGCCTGCGCCGATCAGGTCACCGGACGGGGCCCGGCCCGGTACGAGAACGGGACGTGGCCCGAAACGGCGGACACCGAATGGAAATGCCCACTCCATTCCCGGAACGGCGAGGAATGGCCCTGACCCGTCGCGGGCCGGTCGCCCCGGCGGCAGGTCAGGGCCCCGTACGGTAGCGCGACCGGGCTGTAGCGCCCCGGGGAGCCGATCCGGTCGCGCGGTCGTACGGCGGCCGGCACCTCGTCGACCCGGCGCCGGAGTGGTTCATCATTAGTTTCTGGTAGAAAATTCACTGTTGTGGGGATTTCGTTACTACGCTCGTAATTTAATGACTGTTGGCGTGTTCGATGTGCCGATGTTTCCCGGATCGGGAATGTAATGCTGGTCGCCGATCGGGGCTGCTGCCCGGATTCCTCATGACAGACCTTGAATGGGAAAAATGACCTATAGGGGTAATAGGCGCATTTCGTGGGTGGGCTTCGACGGGTGTGCCTACACCCTGATCGTCACGGCGACGATCGCCGGGGCCTACCTGGCGGCGTCGTGCCGGACGCTCGCGGGTGCCGACGCCGGGGAGAGGGAGGGCCGGTACGGCTCGTCCTTCGTGCTCGCCGGTACGGCCGCGGACGCCTACCTCACCGATCCCCTCGCGAAGCACCGCACCCGTCCCGGGGCCGGGTGCCGGGACGGGCGATGCAGGCGCTGCGGCTGCGGGATCACGGTCTGCCACCGCGAGTGCAGGCGCGGACCACGCGGTCCCGCGGGCCCCAGGGGTGAGAAGGGGGCCGAGGGTGAGGAGGGCCGGCCGGGTCCGAGCCTGCCGGGACCGGCGGGCCCCCCGGGTCCCGTGGGCCCGCAGGGGCCTCCCGGCGTGTTTCCCGCTGACACAGGCCCTCCGGGGCCCCCAGGTCCTCCGGGGCCCGCGGGGCCGGTCGGTCCCGCAGGTCCGGCCGGCCCCGCGGGGGCGGACGGTACGGACGGCGCACCGGGCGCACCGGGCGCGACAGGACCGGCAGGACCGGCAGGACCGACGGGCCTGACGGGGCCGAGGGGCCCGCGCGGTGTGAGGGGACCCGCCGGTGACACCGGTGCGACCGGTGCGACCGGTGCACGCGGCCCGGCCGGTGCGGCCGGACCCGCGGGTGCCAGGGGCCCGACCGGCCCGGCCGGTCCCGTGGGCGCGACGGGGCCCAGAGGCGTGCAGGGACGGCGTGGACCCGCCGGTGCCACGGGTGCGACCGGTGCCACGGGCGAGGCCGGTCCCGCGGGTGCTACGGGTGCTACGGGTGCTACGGGTGCCACGGGGCCGAGGGGGCCGAGAGGTTTCCGGGGACCGAGGGGCTTTCGGGGGCTGAGAGGGGCGCGGGGACTGACCGGAGCCACGGGCCAGACCGGTCCGGCGGGCCCGGCCGGTCCCGTGGGGGCGACGGGGCCGAGAGGACAGACGGGTGCGACGGGGCAGAGAGGGGCGACGGGTGCGACGGGCCAGAGAGGTCTCACCGGGCCCCGGGGCCTGATCGGTCCGGCCGGCCAGCAGGGCCCCGCGGGACAGCCCGGTCAACCCGGTCAGACAGGACAGACCGGTCCCACCGGCGCGACCGGTCAGCAAGGTCCGGCGGGCCAGCCGGGGCAGCCCGGCCAGCAGGGCCCCGCCGGTCAGCCCGGCCAGACAGGACAGACCGGGCAGACCGGTCCCGCCGGTCCGACCGGGCAGCAGGGGCCCGCGGGACAGCAGGGTCCGGCCGGTCAGCCGGGACAGCCCGGCCAGCCCGGTCCGGCGGGGCAGCCCGGCCAGACAGGGCAGACGGGCCCCACCGGCCCGATCGGGCAGCAGGGGCCGGCAGGGCAGCAGGGGCCCGCGGGTCCCGTGGGGCAGCCCGGTCAACCGGGTCCTGCCGGCCAGCCCGGCCAGACCGGGCAGACGGGCCCGGCGGGTCCCACGGGTCCGGCCGGGCCCGCGGGTCCGACCGGTCCTGCGGGCCCGGCCGGCCCGGCCGGGCCTGCGGGTCCCGTGGGCCCGGTGGGACCCGCAGGTCCGCCGGGACCCGCGGGTGCCGCCGTCCTGAACGTGCGGTCGGGCGGGAGCGTCGCCACCTCCCTCAACGACGTGGCCCGGTTCACCGCGCTCGTCCTGGGCAACGGGACGACGTCGATCCGGGACCCGCGCACGAACCCGCCCTGGCACGGCGTCATGTCGGTGCCGGGATACCCCGGCGACGTGACCCAGGTGGCACTGGACAGTGACGCCACCAACCTCTACGTCACGGTGCTGAACGCGACCGGCATGGTCTCCCACACGACCTGCCTCGTACGGCCCACCCCGGGAACGCTGTCGAACCCGGCCTGGCCACGGAACTGCGAGGCCTTCACCGACCTGACCCCGCCGAACTGAGAATCCTGCCCTCACCCCGTCCGTACGAGGACGGCGGTGCCGCGAACCGCTCGAACGGGCGAGGACGCGGCGTCCCGTGCCGATGGCCGCCGGACCGGCGGGTACGACGGGAGGCGGCCTTCCGCCGTAGGCTGCATCCCACCTGTGACGGACGGAAGGCTGAGGTGGCCGGGATGACGGTGGCCGAGGTGATGGCCGAGCTGGCCGAGCTCGAGAACCCGAGAATGCGCGAGGTGAACGAGAGACACGGTGACGATCACGGTGTGAACCTCGGCAAGCTGCGCGCGATCGCGAAGCGGCTGAAGACCCAGCAGGAACTCGCGTGCCGACTCTGGGAGACGGGAGACACCGCGGCGAGGCTGCTGGCGATCCTGATCTGCCGCCCGAAGGCGTTCGGGCGCGACGAGCTGGACGCCATGTTGCGCGAGGCGCGCGCGCCCAAGGTGCACGACTGGCTCGTGAACTACGTGGTGAAGAAGGGCCCGCACGCCGAGGAACTGCGCCTGGCCTGGTCGGCCGATCCGGACCCGGTCGTCGCGAGCGCGGGATGGGCGCTGACCGTCGAGCGCGTGGCGAAGCGGCCCGAGGGCCTCGACCTGCCGGGACTGCTGGACGTCGTCGAGGCGCGGATGAAGGACGCCCCGGACCGCCTGCAGTGGGCGATGAACCACTGCCTGGCTCAGATCGGGATTGAGCACGCGGAACACCGCGCCCGCGCGATCGACATCGGTGAGCGCCTGGAGGTGCTCAAGGACTACCCGACCCCCCCGGGCTGCACGTCCCCGTTCGCGCCCGTCTGGATCGACGAGATGGTGCGCCGGGACGCGTCCCGGAGCGAAGCACGCTCCTAGGGCGCCCCGACCGGCACCCCGGTGTGCCGCGCGTTCCCCGGGACGCCGGGAGTCCTCCGCCGTCCGTCTCCTCGTGCCCGGTGAGGCGGACCGGTGGCCCCTCCCTCGCGGGAGCCCGGCCTTCCCGTGGTCGCGGTCTTCCCGGCCGCCGCGAAGGCCCCCGCGCCCGGGTTCGTGGGCAGGCGTCGCGATGGCCGGAAGTTCAGGCGGGCACGTGGTTGCGAAGCCGGAGCCCCTCCGGGTACGGGGCGAAGTAGGTCTGGTCGCGCACGTACTCGGAGGCCTCGCCCCGGGCGTGGTGGCGGATCAGGGTGGTGGGAACGCTCAGCGACACCCGGCCGGCCCGGTAGGCGGCGATGACCTCGGCCAGGTCGGCCCTGCGGGCCGGGTCGAGCGCCTCGCTCAGCATGCCCACGCAGTGCTGCAGGACGTTGACGTTGCGGCCGATGCCGGCCTTGGCGGTGAACGCCGTGGTGAAGGAGCGCGCGTAGTCGCCGGCCAGCTTCTCGCGGGGAAGCACGCCCGCCTGGGCGACCAGCCGCCCGGCCTCCCGGTAGGCCGTGGGATGGTGGGCGAGCAGCTGCATCTTGTGCCGCGCGTGGAAGGCCACCAGGTCCCGGGGCCGCCAGTCGCTCGCCAGCAGGGCGCGGAGCCGGGCGTGGGCGAAGATCCGTTCCACGAAGGTCTCGCGGAGCAGGGCGTCGTTGAGCCGTCCCTCCTCCTCCACCGGCAGCAGCGGGTGGGTCTCCAGGACGACGGCCGCGAACACGCCCCGGCCCCGCCGGTGCACGACCGGGTTCCGGTTGCCGCTCTTGCGCCCGTTGCCGTCACCCCAGGTCGAGGTGACGCCCTCCGGGTCGTGGGCGTACAGGGGGATGCCGTGCACACCGCAGCTGGGGCTCTTGGACTTGAGGACGTAGCCGTCGACCTCGTCCAGGGTGCGCGCCCGCTCGGCGGCCAGGGCGGTCATCCGGTCGGTGAGGTCGATCCGGGTCTTGCGGGTGACCAGGCGCGGGCCGTCCGGCGAGTTCTCCAGGCGGAGGGTCTCGCGCGGCGAGCCGAGGCCGATCTCCATCTCCGGGCAGACGTGCACCCAGTCCACGTGGGCGTCGAGCTCGTCGCCGAGGAAGCGGTCGCGGCTGTGGCCGCCGTTGAACCGGACGGGCTCTCCCATGAGGCAGCTGGAGACCGCGATCCTCGGCCTGACGGCCGCTTCCTCGGCTCCGGTGGTCGCGGTGGTCCCGGCCTGGGGCGTCCGCGCGGGGGTGGACCGGCCGTTCATGCGGCGGCCGCGGTGAGTATGCCGGACAGGCGGCGCAGGCCACGGGCCGTACGGGCCTTGACCGTGCCGAGGGGGACGCTCAGCCTCTCGGCGATCTCCCGCTGGGTCAGGTCCGCGTAGTAGGCCAGCTCGATGGCCTGGCGCTGGGGCGCGGGCAGCTCGGCCAGCGCCCGCTGCACCTGGTCGCGCTCGGCCATGCCGTCCCCGTCCACCCGGCCGTCGTCGCCCGCCGGGTCCGCCAGCACGTCCAGCGGCACCGTGCGCAGGGTGCGCATCCGCAGGTGGTCGACCGCGCGCTTGTGGGCGATCCCGAGCATCCAGGCGGGCAGGCTGCGTGACGGGTCGAAACGATGCCGCGAGCGCCAGACCTCGGCGAACACGATCTGCTGGAGATCGTCGATCTCCTGTGGCGGTACGAAGCGCCGCAGGTAGGAGCGCACCAGGGAGCCGTGAACACGGAAGCACTCGGCGAGCGCCATGTCGTCGCCGGCGGCGAAGCGAATGTTCAAGGTGTCTGTCATGATGACTCCCTTACCGAGATAAGCTACTCAAAACTTATTCATACTCGCTCGGTGGGCGTGATCGCAAGCGGCGGGGACGACCGGTCGTGAGACGTTCACCCCACGGGGTGAGGACGGGGACGAGATGCCGGAAACCGGGTGCGGAGGCCGTCCAGGGCCGGTGGGGGCGTGGACGGGACGCCCGAGGAGAGGGCGGTGTCACGCCGGGAACCGGGCGCCGAGGCCGTCCGGGACCGGTGGGAGGGGGTGGGGGCGTCCCGGGACGCGGGAGGCCGGGCCCGGGACGGGTGACGTCCCCGGGACGCCCCGGGAGGGCGGGGTCAGTCCAGGGCGGCCAGGACGCGGGTGATCGCGTCCTCGAACGAGGTGACGTGCGGGATCGACGCGGGCAGCCCCTCCTGCCAGCCGACGCCCCCGGCGATGATCCGGCTCGGCGGGCGGAGCGCGGGCAGCGACGCGAGCGGGGCGGGATCGCCGGTGGCCGGGAGCTGGGACCAGACGAAGACCACCGAGGGCCCCAGGCGGCGCATCGCGTCCGCCAGCGCGGGGTAGGGGGTGCGGGAGCCCAGCACCCGCGTCTCGACCCGGTGCTCGGTGGTCAGGGCCGCGGCCAGCGCGTAGATCGGCAGGCTGTGCTGGTCGTCCTGGGCGCAGGCGAGCAGGACGGGACGGACGTTGACCGGCCGGGCCGGACGCTCGGTGAGCCCGATCAGGGAGGCCAGCAGCCGGTCGGAGAACAGGTGCTCGACCTCGACCCCGGCGGAGCTCTCCTGCTGGAGCCTGCAGATCGTCTCGAAGACCGGGATCACCAGCCGCTCCCAGGTCCACGGCACGCCGTGCCTGGCCAGCGCCGCGCCGAGCCAGTCGTGCACCGTCCGGCTGTCCAGCGCCGCCGCCGCCCGCGCCAGCATCGCCACGGTCGGCACCGCCGGGGCGTCCTGCCGCCCGGCCGCGGGGGAGGGGACGCGCTCCGGGGACGGCCGCCTCGGACCGGGCTCCGGTGCGGTCCCGGAGCCGGGGGCGGGCTCGGCCCGCGCCTCGGGGACGATCTCGATCCTCAGCACCTCGCGGGCCGCGTCGGCCGCGGGGACGCCGCTCTTGATGAGCCGGTTCATCTCCTCCAGGCGCCACAGGTCACGGGCGTCGTAGCGGCGGTGCCCCCCCGGGCTCCGGCGGCTCGGACCCAGGCCGTAGCGTAGGTTCCAGGTCCGCAGCGTGGGGGCGGGTACGCCGAGGCGCCGTGCGACGGCTCCGATGCCATAGCCCGGTTCCTCATCGATCTCCACCTGACGCTGCTCGTCCATCTCATCTCATTTCCGGCCCGTCACCGCAATACCAAGAGTGACAGGCGACGGGAGCGGTCGCTCCCTGAACGTTCCTTCGAGATGCGGGCTCTGCTGGATGCAACCGACCCAGCGTGACCGGCCGAAAGGAAAACGTGACCGATACGGTGATCGTTCTGTTCAGCCGCGACCTCCGGGTGCACGACCACCCGGCGCTCGCCGCGGCGTGCGAGCGCGCACGTCATGTCATACCGCTCTTCGTGGCCGACCCCGCCGTGCCGTCGGGCAACCGGTGGGGCTTCCTGTCACAGTGCCTGGCCGACCTGCGGGAGTCACTTCGTGAACGCGGCGGCGAGCTGGCCGTCCGCCGGGGCGACACGGTCGCCGAGACGATGCGCCTGGCCGGGGAGCTGGGGGCGGACGCCGTCTACGCGAGCCTGGACGTCAGCACCTTCGCGCGCCTGCGCCAGCGCAGGCTGGCCGAGGAGTGCGAGCGCGCCCGGATGGAGTACCGGCTGTTCCCGGGCCTGACGGTCGTCCCACCGGACGCCCTGCGCCCCTCGGGCGGAGGGGACCACTACCGGGTCTTCACGCCCTACTGGAGGGCCTGGAGCGGGCGCCCGCGGCGGGAGGTGCTCAAGGCCCCGGGGACGGTGCCCGTTCCGCGGAGCCTGTTCGCGGGCCCCCTGCCCGAGCCGGAGTGCCGGACCTACGAGCTGTTCACCGGCGGCGAGACGGTCGGCCGCCGCAGGATGGAGCAGTGGCTGAGGCACTGCGTGCGGGAGTACACCGACGGCCACGACGACATGGCCGGCAACCGCACGTCCAGGCTCAGCCCGTATCTGCGCCTCGGCTGCATCTCACCGCTGGAGCTGGAGTCGCTGGCCCGGGAGGCCGGGAACATGTGGGCCGCCGGGTCCGCCGGGATCGTCGGTCTCGCCGGAGACGCCGACCCCGCCGGGGAGGCCGACCCCTCGGGGAACGCGCGTCCCGAGGACGCCGGGGACCCGCGGGAGGCCGCGTACGCCCGGGCCGCGGGCGAGGTCGCGGCCTTCGTCAGGCAGCTGTGCTGGCGCGACTTCTTCTACCAGGTGACGCGGGCCTTCCCGCGCATGGACCGGGACGACTACCGCCCGCGCGGGAACGAGTGGCGCGGTGACGAGCAGGCGGCGCAGGCGTGGAAGGAGGGCATGACCGGCGTCCCGATCGTGGACGCCGGCATGCGGCAGATGCTCACCGAGGGCTGGATGCACAACCGGGCCCGGCTGATCACGGGCTCGTTCCTGGTGAGGCGGCTCGGCGTCGACTGGCGCGTCGGGGGCGACCACTTCTTCGAGCACCTGCTCGACGGTGACGTGGCCAACAACTACGGCAACTGGCAGTGGGTCGCCGGGACCGGCAACGACACCCGTCCCAACCGGCCCGTCAACCACATCCGCCAGGCCAGGCGCTACGACCCGGACGGCGAGTACGTCCGCCGGTACGTCCCCGAGCTGCGCGCCGTGCCGAAGCGGATGATCCACGAGCCGTGGCGGCTCCCGGCGCCGGTGCCGGGCTACCCGCCGCCGCTGGTGTCCATGGACTGACCGGAGGGCCCGCCAGGACGGACCGGCCGGAAGGCCCGGGGAGAGGCTCCGGCCGCGCGGAAGGCCCGTGAAAAAGCCCTGCCGGCGAGCGGCCCTCCCCGCGGGGCGCCGGCGGGGAGGGCCACCCACCGGCAGGGCGGCCAGGGGGGAAGGTCGGCGAGGGCGGGGCGTCAGTGCTGGTGGTCGTCCTCGTCATCGTCCTCGTCCGAGGGGCCGTCCGAGGGCTCGACACCCAGCACGGCCTCACGGGGCTCGATCTGGTCCACATGCTCGATCAGTCCCAGCACGTGGTCCGGCTCGATCAGCCACTGCAGCGCGGTGGCGCCGGTCTCGTCGGAGGAGACCAGCTCGGCCTGCTCCTTGCGCTCGTCGTCGTCCAGATCGGCGTCAGGGTGGTTGACCTCTTTCAGCGCGGCGGCCTGCAGGGCGGCGATGTCCTGCACCTCCACGGTCAGCTCAACGGTAAGACGCAGATAGCGTTCGGTGCCCGATTCATCACTCATGGTGGAAATCCTAGTGCCTGGAGAGGGGCGGACCCGCCTAGGGGAGCTTCCACTCCACGGGGGTCGCGCCCTGTTGCCGGAGAAGGTCGTTCGTTCTGCTGAACGGGCGGGAGCCGAAGAAACCGCTGCGCGCGGACAGGGGGCTCGGGTGGGCCGACTCGACGGCGGGCAGGTCGCCGAGCATCGGGCGCAGGGTGCGGGCGTCGCGGCCCCACAGGATCGACACCAGGGGCGTGCCGCGCGCGACGAGGGCCTCGATGGCCCGCGCGGTGATCTCCTCCCAGCCCTTGCCCCGGTGCGAGGCGGGCTTGCCCGGCATGACGGTGAGCACCCTGTTCAGCAGGAGCACGCCCTGCTCGGTCCAGGGGGTCAGGTCGCCGTTGCTCGGCATCGGGAGCCCGAGGTCCTCGGTGAGCTCCTTGTAGATGTTGCGCAGACTGCCCGGGATGGGCTTCACGTCCGCCGCGACGGAGAAGCTCAGGCCGATCGGGTGACCCGGGGTGGGGTAGGGGTCCTGCCCCACGATCAGGACCTTCACCTGGTCGAAGGGCTGCTGGAAGGCGCGGAGCACATTGGGCCCGGAGGGGAGGTACTGCCTGCCCTCGGCCACCTCCCTCCGCAGGAACTCGCCCATTTCGGCGACCTTCTCGGAGACGGGTTCGAGGGCCTTGGCCCACCCGGCTTCCACGACTTCGTTCAAGGGACGTGCGGCCATGGGTGGACCCTATCGAGGTTTGAGGTCCGGTACGGCGCACCCCGTCGAATCGACGCGCGCCGTACCGGGCCTGCCCCTGTTATCTATTTCACCGAACCAGCCATCATCCCCTGAACGAAGTAGCGCTGGAAGGCGAAGAAAAGGATCAACGGGATGATCAGCGACAGGAATGCACCCGGCGCAAGAATGTCCACGTTGGTCCCGAATTGCCGCATTTGCGATTGAAGAGCCTTGGTCATCGGCTGGTTCTCGGGGTTGGCGAAGACCAGCGAGACGAGCAGGTCGTTCCACACCCAGAGGAACTGGAAGATGCCGAGCGAGGCGATCGCGGGCTTGGCCAGCGGGAACACCACGGTCGAGAAGATCTTCCACTCCCCGGCGCCGTCCATCCGCGCCGCCTCCAGCAGCGAGCGCGAGATGCCCGCGAAGAAGTTACGGAGCAGGAAGATGGCGAAGGGGAGGCCGAACGCCACGTGGAAGAGCACCACGCTGACGATGGAACCGAAGATCCCGGCCGATCCGTAGAGCTTGGCGATCGGGATCAGCGCGATCTGGGTCGGCACCACCAGCAGGCCGACCACGACCAGGAACAGGGCGTCCCTGCCGGGGAACTCCATCCAGGCGAACGCGTACGCCGCCATGGCCGCGATGCCGATCACCAGGACGGTCGAGGGCACCGTGATGAACACGGTGTTCCAGAACGACGCGGTGAATCCGGTGGCCAGCAGGTCGGAGTAGTTCTTCAGGGTGAGCTCGGCCGGCTTGGTGAACACCGTCCACCAGCCGGTGGAGTTGTTGGCCGTCTCATTGCGGATCGAGACGACGAACAGGCCCAGCGTGGGGACCAGCCAGAACAGGCCGATCACCACCAGGACCGCCTGGACCACACCGCCGCCGATCCGGTCCACGATCCTGCCGAGGGCGCCGCGCCGCGGGGCGCCGAGAGTGGAGGTCGTCACTGGTTGTCCCTCCGGAACCGGCGGATGTTGAGAATCATGAAGGGCAGGACGAGGATCAGCAGGAAGATGGCCAGCGCGCTGCCCAGCCCCTGGTTGCTGCCCCCGCCGAACGAGACCCGCCACATCTCCAGCGCGATCACGTTGGCCTGTGGCTGCACCGATCCCGGGGCGATGACGAAGACCAGGTCGAACACCTTCAGGGTGTTGATGATCATCGTCACGAACACCACCAGGAGCACCGGGGAGAGCAGCGGAACGGTGATCTTCCGGAACACCTGCCACTCGGTGGCGCCGTCGATGCGGGCCGCCTCCAGCGCGTCGCGCGGGATGGCCGCGAGGCCGGCCGCGATCAGCACCATGGCGAACCCGGCCCACACCCAGATGAACGCGCCGATGATCGCCGGAGTGATCAGTGCCGGGCCCAGCCAGGGGATGCCGTTGAAGGCTGCCTGGAAGTTCGACTGCGGCAGCCGTACCTGGTAGTCGCCCGGAGCGAGCCCGCCGAAGCGGAAGGTCCCGTCGGCCTCGGTGGTGGCGGTGGCCTTGACGGCGCCGTTCTGCACCGCCTCGACCGTCACCCCGGACAGGGCCTTCTCGGTGGCGTCCACCTGGTTGAGCGCGCCACCGCCGCCCTGGGTGAAGTCCACCCAGACGGTCCCGGCCAGCTCGCCGGAGGCGGGCTGCGCGGCCTTCGCCGTCGCGGCCGAGGCCACGTCGGCGGGCTTCACGCCCACCAGCGGGATGAGCACCGGCTGCCCGGGCTTGACGGGCTGCCTGGTCACCACCGCGCCCTGCTGGGTGACGACGGGCGCCTGGTCGTTCTGCCGGGCGCGGGCGTCGGGGTAGGTCTGGCCGGAGCCGAAGAAGCCGGTCACCGTGGTGGCCACGGCGTTGGCCACGCCCCGGTCGGGGTCCTGCTCGTAGACCAGGCGGAAGATGACGCCCGAGGCCATCAGGGAGACGGCCATCGGCATGAACACGATCAGCTTGAACGCGGTCGCCCAGCGGATCCGCTCGGTCAGCACCGCGAAGATCAGGCCGATCACGGTGACCAGGGCCGGGGCCACCAGGACCCAGATCAGGTTGTTCCTGATCGTGGTCAGGGTGCTGGAGTCACTGAAGATCGTCGCGTAGTTGTCCGCCCCGACGAAGGTGTTGCCGCTCGCGTCGTAGAGGCTGCGGAAGATGGAGTAGATGATCGGGTAGATCACCATCACCCCGAGCACCAGCGCGCCCGGCAGCAGGAACCACAGCGCCAGCCGGGGCGGCGGTCCCAGCCGGGAGGCCCCGGCGGGGATCACCGTCGGGGCGGCGGGCCCCGCCGGGGCGAGCTCGGGCCCCGCGGTCGCCTCCGGTACGGCCGGGTGGCCGGACCGCTCGGTCGTGCCGGTGGACCCGGAGACCGCGCCCTCGGAGGCGGTGGCCTCGGCGGTGGTGGTCCCGGGGGCCGCCGTCCCCAGGGCCGGGGACCCCGGGGCCCCGGGGGCGGTGTCGGAGGCCGGCGACGAGGAGTCGTCCGGCGGGATGTCGTTCGGTCCGGAGGAGGGACCGCGGGCGGCGTCGCCGCCGCCGCGCGGGCCCTGCGGGCCGTCTAACCGTTCGGTCACGGCCGCTCTCCCCTACTTCCAGGCCTTCTTGGCGTCGGCCTCGAGCTTGGCCTGGATGCCCTTGATGTCGGAGGGGTCGCGGACGAAGTCCTGCAGGTGCTTCCACTCGGCCTTGCCGTCGGTGCCGCCGAAGGCGCTGGGCGCGAGGTCGGACATGTCGTAGCGGACGGTCTCACCGGCCGCGATGATCGTCTCGGCGAGCTTCTTGGTCAGCTCGTCCGGGTAGTTGTCCGGGGAGACGTTGCGGTTGGGGGACAGGTAGCCGGGCAGCTTCGCCCAGACCTCGCCGCCCTCCTTGGAGGCCAGGAACTCCAGCAGCGCCATCGCGCCCTTGGAGTCCTTCAGCGCCACCGCGATGTCGCCGCCCAGCACGACCGGGGCGGTGTCACCGGCCTTGGGGAACGGGAAGTACTTGGCCTCCTCGCCGAGCTTGGCGCCCGACTGCTCGGCCGTGACGCCCACGAAGTCCGCCTCGATGACCATCGCCGACTTGTCCTGGCCGTAGACCTGGGTCACGCAGGTCGGGAAGTCGGTCTGCAGGGCGCCGGCGGAGCCGCCGAGCAGGAACTCCTTCTTGCCGACGAGCTGGGCGATCTTCTCCAGCGCGGTGGTGACGCTGGGGTCGGTCCACGGGATCTCGTGCTTGGAGAGCTTGGTGTAGTTCTCCGGGCCCGCGGTGGACAGGTAGACGTTCTCGAACAGGTCGGTCAGCGTCCAGCCGGAGGCGCCGCAGAGCGAGAACGGCGGGGTGCCGGAGTCGGCGACGGTCTGGGCGGTCTTGATCAGGTCGTCCCAGGTGGCCGGGGGCTGCGCGCCGGCGTCCTGGAAGGCCTGGTCGCGGTACCAGATGAGCGACTTGTGGGCCGCCTTCACCAGCACGCCGTAGGACTGGCCGCCGGCCGAGCCGAGCTCCTTCCAGTACGGGGTGTAGTTCTGGTCGATCTGCGCCAGGACCTCGGGGGTCAGCGGCTTGAGCGCCTTCTGGTCGGCGTACTGGCCCACCAGGCCGGGCTGGGGCAGGATCGCGATGTCCGGCGGGTTGCCGCCCTGGATGCGCGGGCCGAGGTAGGCGCCGGTGTCCTCACCGGTGGAGGCGTAGGTGACCTTGGCACCGGTCTTCGCCTCGAACGCCTTGAGCACCTGCTGGAAGTTCTCCTGCTCGGCGCCGGTCCACTTGGCGGCGACCTCGACGGTCACGCCTTCGAGGGTCTTGGCCGCGGCGGCCGCCGCGGAGGAGCCGCCGCTCGCTGCGGGGGACGCGGCCGGGGTCGACGACCCGCCGCCACACGCGGCGAGAGCCAGCGCCAGTCCCGCCGTGGTCACCGCGGGGATGGTTTTGCGCATGCTGGACAGACCTCCTGGATATGGCGTTCCCACCGGCGGGGGAGCTGCCGGGACGGGAACGGTCGTACGAATTGAGATGTATTCGGTGTGACGTTTTTCGTTCGACGTGCTCGGAGGCGGTGCCGTACCGGGGCGTCCCGGCGTCACCGGCCTCGGATGATCTCGTCGAGCTGGCTTTTCATGGAGGCGACGACGTCGTCGCCGGCCTCCTCGAAGGGCGGGGTGAGCGCGTTGGAGACCGCACTGGCGATCGCCAGGCTCACCTGTTCGTAGTTGGCACTGGCGGGCCTGGGCCGAGCCGACAGGATGCTCTGCTTCAGGACCGGCAGGTAGGGGAAACGTTTGATCAGCTCGGGGTCGTCGTACAGCTCGGCCCACACGGGCGGGAACGAGCCCTCGGTGAGCACCCGGCGCTGGTTCTCCAGGCTGGTGAAGTAGCGGATGAACTCCACGGCCGACTTCTGCCGCTTGGAGAACGCGCTGACCGCGAGGTTGTACCCGCCCAGGGCCCCGGTGCCCGGCCCGTTCGGGCCGGGCAGCCGGGTGACCGCGAAGCGGTCCGCGACGGACGAGGCGGTGGCCGGTCCGTACGCGTGCGGCCAGTTCCTGGCGAAGGCCAGCCTGCCCTCCTGGAAGGCCAACCTGGACTCCTCCTCCTTGTAGGTGAGCGACTCCACGGGGATCCACCCCTCGCGGAAGCCGTTCACCAGGAAGTTGAGCCCGGACGTGGCCTTGGCCACGTCCATGGTCACCTTGGTGCCGTCGGGGCTGAGGATCTGCCCGCCGGCCGACTGCACGGCCTCGGTGAAGTTGACGGTCAGGCCCTCGTACGCCAGGAACTGCCCTGCGTACCCGCCGATCCGGTGCTTGGCGTGCAGGGCGCGTGCCTGCTCGCGAAGCTCCTTCCAGGTCTTCGGCGGGGAGAACTTGTGCTTGGCCAGCAGGTCCTTCCGGTAGTAGAGCAGCCCGGCGTTGCTGGTGTACGGCACCGCCCAGAGCTTGCCCCGGTAGACGGCGGTGTCGACGACCGGGGGCAGGAACCGGCCGAGCGGGAACGTGCCCCGCTCCAGCGGCAGGATCCAGCCCGCGTCGGCGAACTCCGCCGTCCAGACCACGTCCAGCCCGAGCACGTCGTAGCGGTCGCTCTTCGCCTGGAGGTTGGCGACCATCTGCGCGCGCTGCTCGTCGGCCGCCTCGGGGAGTTCGAGCAGGGTCGCCCGCTCCTCGGGGTGCGCCTGGTTCCACCGGTCGAGCAGCGGCTGCAGGTACGCGGTGGTGTCGCGCCCGATCACCAGGGTGAACGGGCCGCTCCCGCCGAAACGGTCGGTGGGCTGCGCGTCGGCCGCCGAGCATCCGCTCAGAAGGATCATGGTGAGCGCGACGGGGATGAATCGGCGCATCATGACCTCCTGATTTCCAGTTGGTTACATACGTGTTAGGTAGATGCATGCATGTTATGCATAGCGATAACATCAGCGTCAACGGATGGACACGTAACGCTCACGTAACGAGCTTCCGAGGAGGTGGGGCGTGCGGCTGACGCTGCTGGCGCTCCTCGCGAAGGAACCTGCCCACGGGTACGAGCTGAAACAGGCACTTGAACAGATCTTCGGCAGCGCCTACCCTTCACCGAACATCGGGCAGATCTACGTCACGCTCGGCCGCCTGGAGAAGGACGGCCTGGTGCGCGCCGTGGGCGTCGAGCAGTCCAACCGGCCGAACAAGAAGGTCTACCACCTGACGGCGGAGGGCCGCGAGGCGCTCGGCACGTGGGTGGACGAGCCCTCGGAAGGGCCCAGGGTCCGGGACGAGTTCTTCATGAAGCTCGTGCTGGCCCCGACGACCGGAATCGCCGACAGAACAGCGATGATCAATCGCCAGCGACGTCACTACCTCGGACTGATGCGTGACCTCAACGAGCTCGCCGAGCGGACCGACCCGGCCAACCAGGTCGCGCTGCTGCTCGTCGAGGGGGCCATGCTCCACCTCCAGGCCGACCTCGACTGGCTCGAGCGCTGCCAGGAGGACCTGAGGTGACCCCTTCCGCGGTCGACGTCCCTCCCGTGGTCGACACCGTCAATCTCGTGAAGATCTACCAGGACGGCGGGGTGCCGGTGCCCGCCGTGCGCGGGGTCGACCTGCGGGTGGCCGCGGGGGAGTTCGTCGCGATCATGGGACCGTCCGGCTCGGGCAAGTCCACCCTGGTGCACATGCTCGGCGGCCTGGAGAGCCGTACCAGCGGGGAGATCTGGCTGGACGGCCAGCGGGCCGACACGCTGGGCGAGAGCGCCTGGGCGCTGCTGCGCAGGCGGAAGATCGGCTTCGTCTTCCAGTTCTTCAACCTGGTCGCCAACATGACCGTGGCCGACAACGTCGAGCTGCCCGCGCTGCTGGCCGGGGTCTCCGCGCGTGAGGCCCGCAGGCGCCGCGAGCACCTGCTGGGCGAGCTCGGCCTGACCGACCGCGCCGACGCCGCGCCCTCCCAGCTCGCCGGTGGCGAGCAGCAGCGGGTCGCGCTGGCCCGCGCGCTGGCCAACGAGCCGAGCCTGCTGCTCGCCGACGAGCCCACCGGCAACCTCGACAGCCGCAACACCCGCGACGTGCTGCGCCTGCTCGGCGAGGTGCACCGCGACGGCCAGACCGTCATCCTGGTCACCCACGACGCCAGGGTGGCCAGCCTGGCCGACCGGGTGGTCTCCCTGCTGGACGGCCAGATCGTCGACGACGGCGGCGCGGGACTGGTCCGGCGCCGCCCCAGGGGCGGCGCGGGCGACGTCGTCGAGCTGAGGGGCTGACCGGTGCCTCTCCGGGCCGGGCCGCCCGCGCTCCCCGTGCGCCCCGCGCTCCTCATGAGCCCTGCGGCCTCCGTGCGTGCTCAGGCTCCCGTACCTGCCCCGGTGTCCGCGCGCCCCGCGGGGGCGCGGTGAGCACCGTCCGCGCCTCGGTCAGGTGGGTCCGGGCCGACCTGCGGGCGCGCCGGGGGCAGACGCTGCTGACGGTGCTGGCCGTGGCCGGGATCGTCACGGCGCTGATCACCTCCGCGACCCTGCTGGAGGACGGCACCAACCCCTGGCGGGCGCTGTTCGCCGAGTCCAGGGGCGCGCACGTGTGGATCCACACCGGGGAGGCCCCCGACACGGCCGCGCTGTCGCGGCTGCCGGGCGTGGTCGAGGTCGCCGGCCCCTACCGGTCGGCGCCGGTCACCCTCACCCTGAACGGCAAGAAGTCCCCGGTGGCCCTGCGGGAGACGTCGTCGGCGCCCCCGCGGGTCGCCGCCCCGCTGATCCGCGAGGGGCGCACGCTCCGCTCCGGCGACACCGACGGGGTGATCGTCGAGCGTTCCTTCGCCAGGGCGCTCGGCCTGCGGGTCGGTGCGCCCTTCCCGGTGACCGCCCTCAACGGCGCCACCCACCCGCTCATCGTGGTCGGCCTGGCCGACAGCGCCGAGCAGGGCTTCTACCCCGAGTGGACGCCGGGCCTGGCCTGGACGCTCCCGTCGGCGCTGGCCAGGGTCGAGCCGGCCCTAGGCCGCAGCGAGTCCGTCACCGGCCTGCGCCTGGCCGACGGCGAGGCCACCCTGCCCGCCGTGCACGGCGCCGTCACCCTGCTGGACGGGCAGATCCAGCGGATGTCCACCTGGCGCGAGGTGCGCGCCTCGATGGAGCTGGACAACCGGCTGCTCGGCCTGCTGCTGGCCCTGTTCGGCGTCACCGGGCTGGTCGCCGCGGCCCTGGCCATCGCCAACGCGGTGGGCGGCCGGGTGCTCACCCAGACCCGTGACATCGCCACCCTGAAGTCCCTCGGCTACACCCGCGGCCAGGTCTTCGCCGTCCTGATGGTCGAGCACGGCGCGCTCGGGGCGGTCGGCATCGCCATCGGGCTGGTCTGCGGCCAGGTCGCCGCCTCGTTCGTGCTGGACGGCGTGCCGATCCCGCCGCTCTCGCCGGTCCCGCTGCTGGCCATCGCCGGCGGCACCGCCGCGGTGGTCCTGGTGGCCGTCGCGCTGCCGGCCTGGCGCGGCGGCCGGACCCCGCCGGTGCCCGCGGCCCCGGCCGCGCCGCCCAGGGGCCACCTGTCCCGGCTGGCCCGGCTGGCGCTCCTCGCGCGGCTGCCGCCCGCCCTCGTCCTGGGCAGCCGGGACGCCTTCACCCGCCGGCTCCCGGCCTTTCTGAGCATCTTCGGGGTGGCGATCCCGATGATGATGATCACCATCGCGCTCGGCTGCTGGAGCACCCTGGACGACTTCCTGCGCCACCCCGAGCGGGTCGGCCAGGCCGCCGCGCTCGTGGTGCGGCCCGCCAAGGTCCCGGCCGCCGAGGCCGTGCGGATCGCCAGGGCCGACCCCGACGTGCTGGCCGCCCACCCGGGCGCCGAGGTGCCCGCGCTGGAGCCGGAGCAGACCAGGAGCGTGCTGGCGCGCGCCGTGGGCACCTCGGCCGACCCGTACCCCTTCTCGGTCGTGGAGGGCCGGATGTTCGCCGCCCGGGGCGAGGCCGTCGCCGGGCAGGGGCTGCTGGACCTGCTGGACGTGAGCATCGGCGACCGGGTCAGGCTGACCGTCGGCGGCACCCCGCTGATCGTGCACCTGGTCGGCCGGGTGGTGGAGCCCGACCACGACGGGGAGGTGCTCTCCCTGGGGATCGACAGCCTCCCGGCCAAGGACGCGGTGCCGCCGCAGTTCTACAGCCTGGTGCTCAGGCAGGGCGCCGACCCGGCCACGGTCCGGGCGCGGCTGCTGGCCGCCTCGGGCGAGACGCTGGAGGTGGCGCGGGTGGTCAACCCGGCCGAGCGGCTCGCCGTCATCCGGGTGGTGATCGTGGCGCTGATCGCGGTGCTCGCCCTGCTGGGCCTGGCCAACCTGCTCACCGCCGGCGCCCTGGGCCTGCGCGACCACGCCTTCGACCTGGCGGTGCTCAAGGCCATGGGCCTGACGCCCCGGCAGGTGGCCGCGACCCTGGTCACCGGGACCGGCCTGCTGATCGTGCTGGGCGTGGTCGCGGGCACCGTGGCCGGGGCCTCGGTGGTCGGCGGGCTGATCGACCTCCAGGGCCACACCAGCGGCGTCGGGGCCGGTATCGGCCGTACGCCCTCGGCCATGACGCTCGCCGTCGCGGTGCTCGTCGCGGTCGGCGCCTCCCTGCTGGTGACCCTCATCCCGGCGGGCCGCGCGGCCCGCGCGCAGGTCCCGGTCACCGCCCGCTAGTCCCGCGGATCCGGCCGGTCCCGCACGGCTGCGGGATCCCGTACGGCCTCCGGGCAGGCGACAGGGCCCGGGGGTCTCCCCGGGCCCTGGGGTGCCGCTCAGAACGTCAGCGAGAACCAGTAGAAGCCGTGACCGGGCAGGGTCAGCAGGTACGGCAGGGTGCCCACCTCGGGGAAGCGCACCCCGCCCCTGGCCTCCACCGGGGTCATGCCCAGGAAGCGGCGCAGGTCCAGCTCGACCGGCTGCGGGAACTTCGACAGGTTGTTGACGCAGAGCATCAGGTCGTCCCCGTCCTCGCGGACGAAGCTGAGCACCGCCGGGTTGCTGGACCACAGCTCGTTGTAGACGCCGGTCCCGAAGACCGGGTGGTTCCGGCGGATCGCCAGCATGTTCCTGGTGAAGTGCAGCAGCGAGGCCGGGTTCTTCTGCTGGGCCTCGACGTTGACCGCCTGGTAGCCGTAGATCGGGTCCATCACGGCGGGCAGGTACAGGCGGCCCGGGTCGGCCCTGGAGAAGCCGGCGTTGCGGTCGGGGCTCCACTGCATCGGGGTGCGGACCGCGTCGCGGTCCTCCAGCCAGATGTTGTCGCCCATGCCGATCTCGTCGCCGTAGTACATGACCGGGGAGCCCGGCAGCGACAGCAGCAGCGCCGTGAACAGCTCGATCTGGTCACGGTCGTTCTCCAGCAGGGGCGCGAGGCGACGCCGGATGCCCAGGTAGGCCCGCATCCTCGGGTCCTTGGCGTACTCGGCGTGCATGTAGTCGCGCTCCTCCTCGGTCACCGTCTCGAGCGTCAGCTCGTCGTGGTTGCGGAGGAAGATGCCCCACTGGGCGCTGTCGGGGAGCTTGGGGGTCCGCGACATGATCTCGGAGATCGGCTCGCGGCTGCCCCGGCGCACCCCCATGAAGATGCGCGGCATCAGCGGGAAGTGGAACGCCATGTGGCACTCGTCGCCCCCGGTCGCGGGGTCGCCGAAGTACTCCACCACGTCCTCGGGCCAGCCGTTGGCCTCGGCCAGCAGCACCCGGTCGGGGTAGAGCCGGTCGACCTCGGCGCGGATCTTCTTCAGGTACGCGTGGGTCTCCGGCAGCCCCGAGCAGCTCGTGCCCTCCCGCTCGAACAGGTAGGGGACCGCGTCCAGGCGGAAGCCGTCGATGCCGAGGTCCAGCCAGAACCGCAGGACCTCCAGCATGGCCTCCTGGACCGCGGGGTTCTCGTAGTTCAGGTCCGGCTGGTGGTGGAAGAACCGGTGCCAGTAGTACTGCTTGCGGACCGGGTCGTAGGTCCAGTTCGACTCCTCGGCGCCGACGAAGATGATCGGCGCGTCCGGGTAGCCGGTGGGGTCGTCGGACCAGACGTAGAAGTCCCCGTACGGGCCCTCGGGGTCGTGCCGGGAGGCCTGGAACCACGGGTGCCTGTCGCTGGTGTGGTTCATCACCAGGTCGGTGATGATGCGCAGGCCCCGCCGGTGCGCCGACTCGATCAGCTGCACGAAGTCCCCGAGGTCGCCGAAGTCCGGCAGGATCTTCATGTAGTCGGAGATGTCGTAGCCGCCGTCGCGCAGGGGGGACTCGTACAGCGGCAGCAGCCACAGGCAGTCGACGCCGAGCCACTGGACGTAGTCCAGCTTCTCTATGAGACCGCGCAGGTCACCCGTACCGTCGCCGTTGGAGTCCTTGAACCCGCGGACCAGCACCTCGTAGAAGACGGCGCGCTTGTACCACTGCGGGTCCGCCGAGACGAAGTCCTCGGCCACGGACTCGGAGGCATGGAAAAGGGGGGATGCGTTCATCGTGTTCTCGCTCACGGTGATGGAGGCAGGACGAAGTCACCGGATGCTCCGGCTGATGATGTTTGGTGACCGCGCCGGCGGGAGCCGTCATCCCCACGAGCTCCGTGCCCTTGGACAGACCGAATTTGTGATTCTGGTCCATCCGTTCTGGCGCTTTCTGGGCCGAACACTACCAGCCGGCCGAACGTCCGGAAGCCCTCTTGGCATGGTCGATCGGCCCTCTGGCGCGGAATCCTCCCGGGGGCCGTGCCGAGGCCGCGTAATCGCCGCGTCGCTCAGTGTTCTCCTGCCGGAAACATGGCACGCCGCACGGCGCCCACCTGGGCCGACGCCCGGGGACGCCCGATCGCGGGAGGCTCAGGCCCAGGGCGGGGAGAGATCGTCCAGGTGGTCGCGGTGGTCGCCGATCCAGGCGCCGAACAGCACCAGGCTCCGCACCCAGAAGCGGTCGTTCCAGCCGTGGAAGCGGGCCAGCGCGTCCGGGCCCTCGGCGAGGGCGGCGAGCAGCTGCTCCGACAGCAGCGAGGGCACCGTCTCGGCGACGAGGCCGAGCATCCGGTGGCCGTACCGCCGGGCGGGCGCGGCGGCCGAGCGCAGCGGGACCCGCTGGAGCGGCTGCTTGACCACGTTGGTGGAGGGCAGCGCGGCCACCCGGGGGTCGGCCGCGTGCAGCAGCTCGCGGTAGAAGCGCCCGGCGGCCTTGCGGTGCACGCCGACCGAGAGCGCGGCGTCGAAGAACTCCGGGTGCAGGAACGGCGCCGCGAACGACGCCTCGGGGCCGACCAGGTTGACCGGGGAGCGGGCGATGCCCCGCGCGGTCCGGGTGTGCAGGACCGACAGCGGCAGCTCGGCCCGGTGGCCGTTGAGCACGGCGGTCGACTGCGTGAAGGCCCGCTCGACCGCGTCGGCGATCCAGGACTCGGCCTGCTCGGACAGGAACGGCACCGAGGCCGGTCCCAGCGTCAGCGAGCCGAGCAGCGCGGCCTTGCGCTCGGCCTGCGTGGTGGCCTCCAGCGCGGCCCCGCTGACCATGAAGTTCTTCAGCAGCGGCCCTCCGGCCAGCCCGTCGACGAGGGTCCGGCCCGACCGGTGCACCTCGCGGGCGAACGGGGTGTACCAGGCGTGGTGCGGGGTGAGGAACTCCAGCCGCCGCGCCGCGGCCAGCGCGTCGTCAGGGTAGGCGGCGGCGTCCTGGGGGATCACCCGGTGGCGCACGCCCAGCTCGCGGGTGATCGCCCTGGCGAAGACGATGTCGGTGTCGGTGCCGTCGTCGGGACTGGTCGTCCACGACTCCACGTCGGCCCCGCGCGCCACCGCGACCGAGCAGAGCAGCCGCGAGTCGTAGCCGCCGCTGACCGGCACCAGCAGCGGGCGCCCGTCGAACTCCTTGTAGACCTCGTGCAGGATCTCCAGGATCTCCCCGGCCGTCCGCCCGGCCTCGTAGGGCTCCTCGCGCAGCCACCGGGGCAGCATCCGCTCGGCCGAGATCCGGCCGCTCGCCCGGTCCCAGACCAGCGCGCCGGACCCGGCCAGCCGCCGCACCCCGGCGTAGGGGGTGTCGTCGCGCAGCGGGAAGGTCAGCCGGATGATCGAGGCCCAGGCCTCCCAGTTCACCTCGTGCGGGCCGCGCGCCAGGGCGAGCAGCGGCTCCAGCAGGGAGGAGAAGTAGACCGCCCCGTCGCGCTCCAGGTGGTAGACGTCCACCAGGCCCAGGCCGCCGGCGTGCAGGACGACCCGCTCGCCGTCGCCGATCAGGCCGGGCGTCTCGTAGGTCTCCGCCACGGTGATCCAGGGCGCCGTGCCCTCGGGGGTGCGCTCGCCCCAGGCGAAGGCCCAGGTGCGCTCGTCGCGCCGGTAGGGCGGCAGCGGCGAGGAGCTGAACAGGGCCGCGCCCGGCTCCCGGAGGGCGGGCGTGACCCGCGGCCCGGCCCCGCGCAGCGTCTCCAGGACGGCCTCGTCGAGGTGTCCGATGCCGCCGCAGACGTACGGCCTCACATTGAACGTCGGCCACTGCACCGTGCTGACTCCTCTATGTCGCGATTGACCAAAGGGTATCCTTTCGGCCGGCTGAGAAAACGGAGGACGGCGTGGCGGGCGACCAACTCGAAAGCACACGACAGGCGTTACGCGAGGCGGTGGCTCACGCGGAGCGGGCCTCCGAACTGGCCCGGCTGCTGGACGCGGCGCAGGCCAGGGTCGCCGAGGCGGAGCGTGCGGCCGAGGAGCTGCGGGCGCTGCGGGAGCGGCTGAGCGAGACCGAGGAACGGCTGGAGGCCGCGAACGCGGCCGAGGAGAAGCTCAGGAAGGACCTCGCCGAGCAGCGCTACCAGGCCGAGGTGGCCAAGTGGAAGCTGTCGTCGGTGCAGGTGGCCCGCTGGTCCAGGCTCGGCGACGCGATCAAGACCGGGAAGAGCAACCCGGTACGGCTGGCCCGGGGCCTGCGCGGCGCGGCCAAGCCGGCCAAGCGCCCGACCGCCCCCAAGCGCCAGCCCGTCCCGCGCAAGACCGCCGACAAGCCCGCCGCCCCCGGCGCGTCCTTCCAGGCCACCAGCTCGGTCAGGACCGTCGGCGGCAGGTCGGTGAAGCTCAAGCCGTTCCGCGTCCCGACCGGGCCGAACACCCGCCCGCACCTGACCGCGGCCGTGATCGCCGAACCGCACGGCGAGGCGCTGCTGCGCTACGAGTGGCGCCAGACCACCGGTTTCACGCCGCGCGACTTCGCCCGGGTGCTGGCCGCGGAGGTGCCGCACCTGCTGCTGGTGGAGTCGGTGACCGAGGGCCCGTGGGCCGAGGAGCTGCGCCGGCCGGGGCAGGGACTGCGCGCCCTGCTGTCCTGGTGCGCCCAGCGGGGCATCCGCACGGTCTTCTGGCACACCCGGGGAGAGGTGGACGACCTCGCCCCCGCGGCCGGACTGTTCGAGCACGTGGTGACCGCGCTGCCGGCGTCGGTGAAGTCCTGGGGCGCCGCGCTGGCGACCCGCGAGCCCGAGCCCGGCCGCAGGGCGCCCTCGCTGGGCATCCTGCCGTTCGCCGTCCAGCCCCGGGTGCACAACCCGCTGCCGCTGGCCGGGGACCGGTTCGGGCGGGTGCTGTCCCTGGAGGAGCTGCTCCCGGGGCACCTGTCCTACCCCGACGTGCTCACCTCCTACCGCTGGCCGGTCGCGGTGGACTGTCCCGCGGGCACCGAGCCCTGGCGGATGGCCGAGCTGGCCGCCTGCGGGACGCCCATCGGCACCGAGCCCGACCCGGTCCGCGCGCACGTGGCGCTGCGCCAGGCGTACGCCTCGGGGACGATGACCGAGAAGGTCGACGACCTGCTGGACGCGATCGGGCTGCCCAGCGGCCGGGCCACCCTGAACATCTCGGTGATCATGATCGACCGGGGGGACCTCGACCACACCCTGGCCCAGGTCGCGCCGCAGAAGGGCGTCGTGCAGCTCGTGCTGCTCTCGGACGCCCCGGACGCCCCGGGGCGGGCCCGCGAGGCCATGCCGGACGGGGTGGACGTCACGGTCCGCCGTACCGACTCCGGCCTGACCGTGGGCGGCATGCTGGACCGGGCGCTGGACCTGTGCCAGGGCGACCTGGTGGCCGTCATGGACGCCCGCGACCGGTACGGCGAGCACTATCTGGCCGACCTGAGCAGGGCCTTCCTGTTCACCACCGCCGACATCGTCGGCAAGGCGGCCTACTACGCCCACCTGCGCGACGTGGCCGCGACCGTGCTGCGCCAGCCCTCGGCCGAGTACTCCTACCTGCCCGACGTGGCCGGGGCGACCCTGCTGGCCCGCCGCACGGTGCTGCGCGGCATCGGGTTCGCCGACGTCTCCGACGGCTGGGCCGAGGTGCTGATGCGCCAGTGCCGCGCCGACGGGGTCAAGGTCTTCTCCGCCGACCGCTTCGGCTACGTCTGCCTGCGCGACCGCGACCGGTGGCTGCTGGGCTCGGCCCAGCTCGTCGACTACGGCCCGGCCGAGCCGCACGCCCTGGTCTGACGTCCGCGCCCCCGGCCCGGCCGCGCGTTCTCGCCCGGCGCCCGTCCGGTACGGGGTCGCCGACGTCGTCCGGTCGGGGTCGCCGGTCCGTCCGGTACGGGGTCGCGCCCGGCCTGGCGCGGCCCCGTCACCGAGGGGGAGGGCGGCGCCGGGCCCGGGGTTAGGCTGCCGGGATGACGCCCGCCCGGCTCGACGAGCTTCTCGGCCGGCCGCCGATCCCCCGGGGCACCTGGGCCCGGGAGGCGGTCTACCTCTGCCCGCCCGCCGCGGGCCCCGTCGCGGGCTCCATCGTGGGCCCCGGCGGGGACCCGGAGGCGACGGCCGGGCGGCTGCGCGCGCTGGACGGCGTCTCGGACGTGCGGGTGCGCCCGGGGGGGTTCCTGGAGATCGTGGTGGCCGTGCCGGGCGAGCTCGTCACCGGGATCGGCCCGGCCGGAGCCCCCGCGGTCACCGGCGCCTCCCCGTGGGAGGACCTGCCCCGGACGTGGGCCAACCCCGGATTCGCGGTCAGGTACGCGCACGTGCGGGCGGTCGCCGTGCAGCGCTGGGCGGCGGAGCTGGGCGTGGGCGGGCCCTTCGTGCCGGAACTGCTCGACGGCCGCCTGGACCGGGCCGTGCTCAGGGTGCTGGCCGAGGCGCACGGCAGGAGGGCGAGCCGGGACCCCGGGTGGGCCGCCTACGCCCTCCGGCTGGCCCTGGCCTACCACGACGCGTTCGAGGGGGCCGGGGTGCTCCCGGTGGGCGACGAGGAGCCCTCTCCGCTGCACGCCGCCCGGGTGCGGCTGGCGCGCGCGGTCCGGGACGTGCTGGCCGAGGCGCTGGCGGCCGTTGGCGAGGCGGCCCCCGGCAGGATGTAATGAATCCTCCTGATCGACATGAGAACAGCGGAAAGAGCGGAAGGGGCGCGATGGACGGCTCCGGGGAGCCCCCGCCCGGGACCGGGCGTACGGCCCGGCGGGCGCTGCGCAGGACGCTGCCGGTCCTGCTGGCCTTCGCCGTCGTCCTCGGCGGGCTCGCGTACTTCGGCGACGAGGTGCGGGAGCTGATCGGCACCGCGCCCGGCTCGCCCCGCTCGCAGGCGGCGACGCACGGCCTGCACGAGCGGGCCGAGCCGATCGACGCCCGCTGCGCCACGCTCCCGAAGGACCTGGACGCCGACGCCGGGGCGTCGCTCCGGGCCTTCGGCCGCTGCCTGGACCGGATGTGGACGGCCACCCTGAACCGGGCCGGGATGGAGTACGAGCCGCCCGAGCAGGTGCGGCTGGTCACCTCCGCCTCCCGGGCCGCGTGCGGGACCGGCGACGACGACTGGGCCGGGATCTACTGCCCGGACTCCCGGGTCGTCAACGTGCTGATCGAGGACGACGAGGTCTTCCCGATGATGTTCACGCTCGCGCACGAGTACGCCCACCACGTCCAGGAGGTCACCGGGCTGGCCGACCGGCGCGGCTCCGAGGCGTTCGACGAGGCATGGTCGCGACGCCTGGAGCTCCAGGCGGACTGCCTGGCCGCGGCGACACTGCGGCAGGTGGCCCCGCGACGGCTGGAGCGCCTGCGCGCCCTGGCCGGACCCCAGGACGGCGCCGACGACGACGTACGGGCGGACCACCGGCGCTCGCACGGTTCTGGCGCCAGCGGTGCCGAGTGGATGCGGCGGGGCCAGCAGGAGGGCAGCGTGGCCGCCTGCAACACCTGGGGCGCCCCGGCCGACCAGGTCTCCTGAGCCCTCCGGACGGACCCCGGCGCGAAAATATGTCGCTAAATCGGCAAATAACGTAAAAAGTTCGCGCGGTGGCGGGCGATCCCGTCTCGATGGGTGGGCAATCGTCTCAGGGGGATCACCGGGTCCGATAGCCTCGATCGGGTGAGTCGATTCGCCCATCCCGCCGGTGACCGGCATGCCGAAGTGCTGCCCGAGGAGCGCCCTCCGCACGCACCCGCCGACCTGAACACCCTCGATCCCGCCATCTGGCCGCGAACGTCCGGCCGCGCCGACGGCGCGGTCACGATCGGCGGCGCGGACGTCAGGGACCTGGTCGCCGAGCACGGCAGCCCGCTCTACGTGGTGGACGAGGAGGATTTCCGCTCCCGCTGCCGCGACTACGCCGAGGCGTTCTCCGGCGGTGACGTCCACTACGCGGGCAAGGCGTTCCTGTGCCGCGAGGTGGCCCGCTGGATCATGCAGGAGGGCCTCGGCCTCGACGTGTGCAGCTCAGGGGAGCTCACCGTCGCGCTCAGCGTCGGGTTCCCGGCCGAACGGATCACCCTGCACGGCAACAACAAGTCGCTCGCCGAGCTGGAGCGGGCCGTCGAGGCGGGCGTCGGGCACATCGTGGCCGACTCCTTCGAGGAGATCGCCCGCCTGGGCTTCCTGGCCGAGAAGCACGGCACGCGCCCCAAGGTGATGATCCGGGTCACCGTGGGCGTCGAGGCCCACACCCACGAGTTCATCGCGACCGCCCACGACGACCAGAAGTTCGGCTTCTCGCTGAGCGGCGGCGCCGCGGCCGAGGCGGCCAGGCGGATCCTCGCCCTGCCCCAGCTGGAGCTGGTCGGCCTGCACTCGCACATCGGCTCGCAGATCACCGACACCGCGGGGTTCGAGGTGGCCGCGCGCCGCCTGGCCACCCTGCTGGTGCAGATCAAGGACGAGCACGACGTCGTGCTGCCCGAGCTCGACCTCGGCGGCGGGTACGGCATCCCGTACGTCGAGGGCGACGTCGCGCCCGACGTCAAGGAGATCGCCGACAGCCTGCGGGAGATCGTCGCCAAGGTGGCCGCCTCCGCCGGCCTGCCGGTGCCCAGGCTCACCGTCGAGCCGGGCCGGGGCATCGCCGGGCTCGCCGGGGTGACGCTCTACGAGGTCGGCACGATCAAGGACGTCGAGGGCCTGCGCACCTACGTCAGCGTCGACGGCGGCATGAGCGACAACATCCGCACCGCCCTGTACGGGGCCGAGTACACCGCGCGCCTGGCCTCCCGGGAGAGCGCCGCCGGGCCGATGCTCTCCCGCCTGGTCGGCAAGCACTGCGAGAGCGGCGACATGATCGTGCGCGACCTGTGGTTCCCGGCCGACCTGGCCACCGGCGACCTGATCGCCGTGGCCGGCACCGGCGCGTACTGCCGCTCGCTGGCCAACAACTACAACTACCTCCCCAAGCCCGCCGTGGTCGCGGTCAAGGACGGGGTGTCCCGCGTGATCGTCCGCCGGGAGACCGAGGACGACCTGCTGAGAGGACAGCTGTGAAACGACCTGGAGCGGCGGGGGCGGCCCTCGTGGCCGACGGCCCCGTCCGCCGTGCGAACGAGAGGGGCGTGTGACCTCATGGCACTGAAAGTCGCGCTTCTGGGATGCGGCGTCGTCGGCTCCCAGGTGGTCAGGCTGCTGCACGAGCAGGCCGACGACCTCGCCGCCCGCGTCGGCGCCCCGCTGGAGCTGGCCGGTGTCGCGGTGCGGCGCCTGGGCCGCAGGCGGGACGCCGAGGTGGACCCCGCCCTGCTCACCACCGACGCCGAGGCGCTGGTCACCCGCGACGACATCGACATCGTCATCGAGGTGATCGGCGGCATCGAGCCCGCCAGGTCGCTCATCCTGAGCGCGCTGAACGCCGGCAAGTCGGTCGTCACGGCCAACAAGGCCCTGCTCGCCGAGGACGGCGCGACCGTGCACGCCGCGGCCAGGGCCGGGGGTGCCGACCTGTACTTCGAGGCGGCCGTCGCGGGCGCGATCCCGCTGATCCGGCCGCTGCGCGAGTCGCTCGCCGGGGACCACGTGCACCGGGTGCTCGGCATCGTCAACGGCACCACCAACTACATCCTCGACCAGATGGACTCCAGCGGGGCCTCGTTCTCCGACGCGCTGGGCGAGGCGCAGGCGCTGGGCTACGCCGAGGCCGACCCCACGGCGGACGTGGAGGGCTTCGACGCCGCGGCCAAGGCCGCGATCCTCGCCGGGATCGCGTTCCACAGCCGGGTCACCGCCGCCGACGTGCACCGCGAGGGCATCACCGAGATCACCGCGGCGGACGTGGCCAGCGCAAAGGCGATGGGCTACGTGATCAAGCTGCTGGCGATCTGCGCCCGCTCCGACGACGGCCGCTCCTTCGGCGTACGGGTGCATCCGGCCATGATCCCCCGGACGCACCCGCTGGCCGGGGTCCGCGAGGCCTACAACGCGGTGTTCGTCGAGGCGCGCTCGGCGGGACGGCTCATGTTCTACGGCGCGGGCGCGGGCGGCGCGCCGACCGCCAGCGCCGTGCTGGGCGACATCGTGGCGGTGGCCCGCAACGTGCTGGCGCGCACCCGGGGGCCGGAGGAGTCCACCTACGCCGACCTGGTCGTGCACCCGATGGGCGAGACCGTCACGCGCTACCACGTCTCGCTGGACGTCGCCGACCGGCCCGGCGTGCTCGCCCGGGTCGCCGACATGTTCGCCAAGCAGGACGTCTCCATCCAGACCGTCCGCCAGCAGGGTCACGGCGACGACGCCCAGCTCGTCCTGGTCACCCACCGGGCCAGCGACGCCGCGCTCTCGGCCACCATCGAGGCGCTGCGCGAGCTGGAGATCGTCCGCAACGTGGTGAGCGTCATGCGCGTCGAGGGCGAGGACGCCTCCTAGCGGCGGCCGTCGTCCCCTGACGGCCGGGGTCCCGGCCCCGGCCGTCCGCGTCCGCCCGTCCGGGTGCCGCTCGGGGCCCGCTCGAGTCGCGCCCGGATTCCGGGCCGGGGCCCGCTCAGATCCCGGGCCGGGCCCCGCTCAGGTCCTGGTCGGGCCCGGCGGGAGCCGCGCGTTCGCGGCCCGGGGCCCGGGGCGCTCGTCATGCCGGGTCGGCATGGTTCCTGGGTGTTCGGTAACGGATGATCTCGCGGCCCTCGATGGGCGATATGTTGCCTTTGTCGGTGTCAGCAGTTCCGGGAAGGGGACCCTCCGTGAAGGTCGTTCGTCGGATGGTGGCGTTCCTCGCGGTACCGGTCCTGGTGACGGTGGCCGCACCGGCCGCCCTGGCGGGGGCCGGCAAGCCTCCGAAGGTCAGGACGGTCGTCTCGCTGACCTTCGACGACGGCGACTCCACCCACCCGGCCGTGGCCGGCATGCTGGAGAGACACGGGATGCGGGGGACGTTCTACGTCAACACCGACACCGTCGGCGGCGAGGAGAAGCTGACCCGGCGCGAGCTCGCCCGGATCGCCAAGAAGGGCCACGAGATCGGCGGGCACACCCTCACCCACGTCCGTCTCACCGAACTGACCCGGAGCGAGCAGGAGACGCAGATCTGCGACGACCGCAGGAGGCTCGTCTCCTGGGGGTACCGGCCCGCCACCCTCGCCTACCCGTTCGGCTCGGTCGACTCCGACGCCAAGGCGGTGGCCCGGCGGTGCGGTTACGACGCGGCCCGCGGGGTCGGCGGGCTCAAGGAGTGGGCCTGCCCCGCCTGCCCCGGTGCCGAGACCCTCCGCCCCAGGGACCGCTACGACATCCGCACGCCGGGATCGATCCGCGAGGACACCCTGCTGCGGCACATGAGGCAGCAGATCCTCAACGCCGAGAAGACCGGCGGCCTGGTGCCCCTGGTGTTCCACCGGGTCTGCGACGACTGCGGCCTCTACTCGGTCACCCCCGAGCGCATGAACGACTTCCTCGGCTGGCTCAAGGACCGCAGGTCCCGGGGCACGGTGGTGAAGACCCTCAAGGACGCCGTCGGCGCCCGCCACCGCCCCCTGCCCCCGGCGGAGGACCCGGCGGCCGCACCGGGCTGAGCGAGGACGCTCCCGTCCCGGCCACCACCTCGGGCCGGGTGAGGGCGCTCCCGTCCCTGACGGTCGTACCGGGCCGGGCGGGGACGTTCCCGTCCCCGCCGCCGGGGGCCCGGATCTCACCGCGAGCCCCCCGCGAGCCCCCGCAGGCGGCGGGCGGCGCGGCGCAGCAGGGAACGCTGCCGAGCCCGGTGCAGGGCGACCGCCTCCAGGCGGCGCTGCTCGGCCTTCTCCTTCCACCGGTCGGCGTCGCGCCGTCCCTTGGCGGCGTCGGCCCGGAGCCGCTTGACCTCGGCCTTGAGAGCGGCGGCCTGCCGCCGGGCGCGCTCGGCCTCCCGCGCCCGGGTCTCGGCCGTCGCCCGCCAGCGCGCCGCCTCCCGGTTGCGGTTCGTGGTCCAGGAGGGGTACGCGCGCGCCGCGGGCAGCAGCCGCCAAGACTCGGCGTCCAGCCAGGTCACCCCGTACAGCTCGGCGATCACGTCGTCGATCGGCTCGTCCTCGCGCGCCACCCGCAGTGCCCGGGAGACGGCGGCGGTCCGCTCCAGCCGCGCGGCCAGGACGCCCGTCTCGTCCTCGTCCAGCGCCACCAGCAGCAGGCCCTCGCCGCCCTTCTCGGCCCGCTCGATCAGCATGTCCAGCGACTCGGCCCCCGGGACCCACCCGGCCGGGCAGACGAAGCGGAACGGCGCGGGCGCCGAGGTGGCGGGGACCCGTCCGAGGAAGCGGACGCGGCCGTCGTGGGCGTACTGGCCGTGCAGCAGCCGCAGGTCGAGCAGGGGGTCGTCCAGCGGCGCGGGGCGTTCGCCCTCCAGCGACTCCCACGGGCCGGTCACCGTGACGCGCACGTCGGGCAGGGTGCTGGCCAGCGTCCCGTCCACGCTCGCCCGGACGTCCTCGAAGCGGGCCCCGCCCTCGGCGTTCACCACGACGTCGACGTAGGGGACCAGCCACTGCCGTCCGGAGTCGGTGCGCAGGGTGCGCCGGTAGGGGATCCGGTCGGCGATGAACGGCTCGTTGTGCCGCCTGACCTCGGCGGGCCTGCGCATGGCCGTCGTCGTGCCCAGGTGCCAGCTCAGCGCCCGCTCCTCCGGGACGAACACCGCGCCCGCCTGGGTCAGCCGGTACCCCAGCTCGGTGTCCTCGCCGAGGACCAGCGAGGTGTCCAGCCCGCCCACCTCGCGCAGCAGGGCGGCGGGCAGCGAGACCGTCGCGCCCACGTGGACGCGGTGCAGCAGCGCACCGGGCGCGTCGCGGAAGCCCCGGTGCGCCTCGACGAGCTCGCCGATCCAGTCGTGCCCGTGGTCGGGGTCCTCCTGGAACAGGGTCCCGGCCCGGTCCCCGGCGACGGCGGCCCGCACCTCGGCCGGGGTGGGCGGGGTCCCGTCCATGGCGGTGAAGCGCAGGGTGCCCGTCACCACCAGGTAGTCCGTCAGGTGGTGCCAGCGCAGGTGCGTCTCGACGTGCTCGCGGTAGGCGACGATGTCGGCGTCCATCCGGTGGATCACCTCGCCGTCGGCGACGGCCGTGCCGGTCTCCATGGCCCAGGCGATGCCCCGGCGGCCGGGCGCGGTGCCGACGATCCGGGTCCGCTCGGGGGCGATCTCGGGCAGCCGCAGCCGGGGCGTGCTGCCGTCGTCCACGACGATCACCTCGAGGAGGTGCGACGGGTAGGTCTGGGCGGCGAGCGCGGCCAGCGTGAGGTCCAGCCTGTCCTGCCGTCCCCGGGCCGGGATGACCACGCTCACCGGCAGGCGGGGCTCCCAGGCGCCCGGATCGGCCGGGCGGAGCACCCCGTAGTCGTTGCCCGGGATCCGCGGCGCGTCCACGGGGTCCGGGGTCCGTGGCGCGTCCGCGGCGCCGGGTGGCCGCGGCGCGCTCATGGCGCCTCCGCCGGGAGCTCCATCAGCGCGCTGGGCCGGAAACCCCGCCACTGGCGCTTGTTGCGCCGCAGGAACGTGCCGATCGGCTCGCGCCAGGTGTGGTTCGCGACGTTGCCGCGCCGCAGGATGTAGCCCAGGCCCTGGGTGCGGTAGATCTGCCCGCCCGCGGCCTGCACGGCGTGCTGGAACTGGGCGTCGATCGTCCCGGGCATGGGACGGAAACCGCCCACGGCCTCGAAGGCGGAACGTTCGGAGAAGATGGTCCCTCCGGCGATGAAGTTGGTGATCTGCTCGGTGACCTGCTCGCGGTGGACGGTCACCCCGATCGAGGCGAGGTGGACGAACTCCGGGACCATGCCCACGACCTGGGCACCCGAATAGGAGTGGGCCAGCAGCAGATCGGAGACGAAGTCGGGCCCGTACCAGTCGTCGTCGTCCATCTTCAGCAGGAACGACCCCGACGCCCTGGCCGCGGCCTGGTTCAGCACGGTCCCGAACACGGTGCCCGCGTCCGGCTCGAACACGGTCACCGGATGCTCGAAGGAGGCCAGCGCCCCGGCCACGCCGGGGTGCGCCGCGGAGACGCCGTGCAGGGCCAGGATCACCTCGAACGTGGCGCCGCGCTGCCTGGCGAGCTGCTCCAGGGCGAAGGGCACCATGTCCGGGCGCCGGGTGGCCAGCAGCACCGAGACCGGGGCCGGGGGCCGGGCCGGGGCCCCGAGCTGTTCCCAGCGGGCCCGGACGCCGTGCACGCGCAGCGCCTGCCGGCGCAACCGGACGCTGTGCTCCTCGCGCTCCAGGTCGTCCTTGAGGCCCGGCTCCCCGGTCGAGGTGATCAGCCTGGTCAGCTCGTCCCCCAGGGCGCCCGCCCAGCGCGGCACGGTCTCGCAGACCAGCGGCACCCCGGCCGCCGCCAGGCCGGTGACGACCCGCAGCGCGGCCACCGGCCCGGTGTGGGCGCGCCGCCAGTCCACCCGCACGCCCCGGACCTGCCGGATCCGGTCGACGTCCACGTCGGTGACGCGGCCGGAGGCGTCGAAGACGGTCAGCTCGCGGCCCTCGCAGACGATCGTCCAGCGGCCGGAGCGGACCGACAGGTCGGCCATGCCCAGGGAGGGCACGGTGACGAAGCCCATCGGGTTGACCGAGCGGTCGTCGACCGGCGGGATGGTCCGGGGCTCGGACAGGTCGCCGAGCCCGCTCCGGGCGATCGCGCCCCCGCCGGGCCGGCCGAGCCGCTCCCAGCTCATCAGCGCGGCCTCGGGACGGTCGTCCGGGACCGTCTCACCTTCCCAGTCCGGCGGCTCCTGCCCGACGGCGCGCACCCCCAGGTCGGCCCCGCGGGCGCCGAACCTGTCCGGGACCGGCCCGGCCGGGGGGGCGGGGGCCGCGTTCGGGTCGCCGGGACGCCAGTGGGCCGCCCCGGGACCGGCCAGCGCGGCGACGGGCGCGGCCACCGCGTCCAGCCGGTGCCCGCCGAACGCCCTGGCGGTCGCGGCGAGCGTGCGACCGGCCGGGACGGGTTTGGAGAAGGTGGCCTCGACCACCCAGGACGGTGGTGCCGGCCGGTGGACGCGGAGCTCGACGAGCGCGCGCCAGCGGTGGGCCGGGGTGGGGGAGAGCACCGGCGCGGTGTACCAGTGCGGCGTCTCCCGTACGGCGACGACGACCCGGGCGGCCAGGGGCAGCAGCGCCTGCAGGCTCGCGGCCCTGCGGACGTCGGTCGCCGTCCGGGCGAGCACCAGGACCTCCGCGGCGCTCTCCTCGGCGCCGGGCAGGCCGCCGGTGTCGCCGTCGAGGTCCATCGCCCCGCATGCCTCCAGCTCGCCCGGCGTCTCGAAGCCCACGTGGTAGACCAGCACGCGCCCCTTGCCGGCGCGCTCCCGGGCGGCGCGGACGAGATCGGTCAGGAGTGACATCAGCCGGTCCCGCCCCGGCGCGCGGCCGTCGAGAGGATCCTCCCCAGCGGGCCGCGCCGCCGCTCGTCCCGCAGGCGCCCGGCCTCGTCCCGCAGCCGGTCGGCCTCGGCGCGCAGGTCCCGCAGCTCGCCCTCCAGGCGCCGCGCCTCGCGCTTCCAGCGGGCCGCGTCGGCCCGCCACCTCGCGGTGTCGCCGGTGACGGGTTCGGCCTCCGCGACGGTCGTCACGCCGAACTCGGCGGCGCCCACCCAGAACGACCCGAACAGCTCGTGGACGAGGCCGTCGAGGTCCGCGGGCGCGCCGTCGGCGGTCTCCCCGGCGTCCGGGGCCGGAACAGGGACCCCAGGGACCCCGTCGTCGGCCACCAGGGCCGCCCTGGCGAAGGCGGCGGTGCGCTCCAGCCTGGCCGCGCCGACCCCGGCGGCGCTCTCGTCGAGGGCCACGCTCAGCAGGCCGTACCCCTCGCGCTCGGCGAGGGCGACCAGTTCGGCCAGGCTGCCGGGACCGAGCGCCCACCCCGCGGGCAGCAGGAGCCGGAACGGCGCGGGCGCCGAGCTCGCGGGCACCCGTTCGGTGAAGGAGACGCGCGGCTCGTGGGCGTACAGGTTGTACACCAGCCGCAGGTCGAGCAGCGGCTCGTCCAGGGAGGGGCGGCGCCCGGCCGGGAGCTGCGTCCACGGGCCCACCACGGTGACGGCGACGTCGACCAGGGTGCCCGCGAGCGCGGCGTCCACGCATCCCCGCACGTCCTCGTAACCGGTGCCGCGCGCGTCGACGATCACGTGCACGTACGGCACCAGCCAGTTCCTGCGCGGGTGGGTGCGCAGCCAGCGAAGATCCGGGATGAGGTCGGGCAGCACCGACCAGTTGTGCCGGTGCACCTCCTTCTCCCTGACCATGACCGTGGACGGGCCCAGGTGCCAGGCCCGGGCCCGGGGGTCGGGGACGAAGACCGCGCCCGCCTGGGCGAGGCGGAAGCCCAGGTCGGTGTCCTCGCCCATGTTCAGCGTGGTGTTCACCCCTCCCACCGAGCGCAGCAGCGCCGCCGGGACCGAGGTGCTGGCCCCCGAGTGGAGCCGGTACGCCCCGGCGCCGGCGTCCCGCAGGAGGCGGGTCCCCTCCAGGATCCCCGCCCGCCACGCGTGCGGCGCCGACTCGTCGAACAGCTTCTCCGCGTCCCCCGCGGCCACGGCCTCGAAGATCTCCCCCGGGCAGGGGCCGGTCTCCTCCGGGGTGAAGCGGACGTCGCCCATCACGACGGCGTAGGGGACGACGTGGTGCCAGCGCATGTGCGCCTCCACGTGCTCCCGGTCCAGGATCACGTCGGAGTCGACCCAGTGCAGCACGTCCCCGGCGGCCTCGGCGGCACCGGTCTGGCGGGCCCAGCCCCGCCCCCAGCGGCCGTCGGGGACCCGGACCAGACGGGTCGCGGCCGGGGCGAGCGCGGGCGGGCGCAGCGGCGGGTCGCTGCCGTCGTCGGCGACGACCACCTCCATCAGGTGCGCCGGATAGGTCTGCGCGGCCAGGGCGGCGAGCGTGCGCTCCAGGGACTCCTGGCAGTCGTGCGCCGGGATCACCACGCTCACCCTGAGCCAGGGCTCCCACTCGCCCACCTCGGGCGGGACCAGCGATCCGTGGTCGTTGTGCCTGACCCTGGCGCGGGGGACGGCCCCTGGCCCGGTACGCGGCGCGGCCGGTCCGGCGGGCACGGTCCCGGGGACCGGGACGGGGACGGGGGCAGGGGTGGGGGCGTCCGCGCGGGCGGGCCCGGGGCCGCCCGCGCCCGGGGAGGCGGGACCGGTCGCGGTCACGCTTCCCTCTCCGACAGGACCCGGCCCGTCCCCTCCCGGGACGGGCCCTGCCCGTGCGCGGCCTGTCCGTGCGCGGCGGGCGCGTACGGGGCCTGCCCGTGCGCGCTCTCGGCCGGGTGCGAGAGCAGGTCGCGGACCGTCTCCTCGATCTGACGGCGTCCCGGCGCGAAGGCCAGCCGGTCCTCGCCGAGGGAGACCAGGATCGCCTGCAGATCCTCGTCCCGCCTGTTCTCGTGCTTCTCGATCAGCGCCGTGATCTCGTCCAGTCGACGGTCCAGCCGCTCCGCGACCGTCTTGACGGTGGCCATCTCGGCCTCGTGACGCTTGACGCGGGCGTCGATGCGCAGGGCCTTTCCGTCCACCCTGCGGACGGTGAGGATCATCAGCAGCTGGACGGCCAGGACCGTCGCCAGGGCGCCGAGCACGAGGGCCGCGGTGACCGAGACGATCCCGGTGATCGCGAGCAGTGCCAGCGTGATCAGGACCAGCGGGCCGACGATCGCCGCGAGAAGCGTCAGTTTTCGGGGCGTGGGCATCCGCGCCTACCTTCCGTGCCGCTCTTCTTCCTGGTGTTACCTGTCGTGTGAGGGGAGATAAGCGAGGCTATCCGCCCTGCAAGCGCAAATATGTCGATAAATGGGAATTCGAAGGTTCCTGTGACCCATGTGACAGGTGAGGCACAGACCCGGGGGACGACCTGGGCGGCGGGACGCGTCACCGTCGGCGACCGTCCATGCCGGGTATGAAGTGCGGTGAAAACGGATCTTCCGGGCTCGCTATCCTTCGCTGGTGCCCGCGCCGTCCGCCTCGCTCGCCCCCGCCCCGGCTCCCGTCGTCCCCGCGACGCCGGTGGGTTTCCTGCGCCCGGCGGACGGGGAGACCGCCGAGCTGACCTGGGACGGCCGGGGCTGGTCGGCCGCGGGCGAGCCGCTGGGCGCCCGGCCGGACGCCGCCTGTGCGGCCCGTCTGCGCCCGCTGCACGGGCTGGTCGTACGGTGGCCCTCCTCCCCGGTGCCCGTGGACGCGGTGATCGGGCTGGCCGCCGCGGGGGTGCCGCTGCATGCCGCGGCCTCGCCGGACTGGACGGACCCCGTCCTGGCCCGCCTGCTCGCCTCCTGGACGCCCGGCGAGGGCGGTGGTGCCGGTGCGACGCCCGGCGAGGGCGGTGGTGCCGGTGCCCGGTCGGTCACCGCCCTGCGCAGGGAGGAGCAGAGCGTGCGGCTGCGCCGTCACGGGCTGCGCGAGTACGCGAAAGGCGGCCGGACGGCGACGGCGGAGCCCGAGGTCAGCGTCGTGATGGCCAGCAGGAGACCGCACCTGCTGGGCTTCGCGCTCGGCCAGATCGCCCGGCAGCGCCGGGTCGGGGTCGAGGTCGTGCTGGGCCTGCACGGGGTGCCCGCCGACCACGAGCCGGTACGCCGGGCGGTGGGCGAGTGCGGCCTGCCCGTCACCGTGGTCGAGGCGGCCGAGGAGACGCCGTTCGGGGAGGTGCTCAACCTGGCGGCCTCCCGGGCGGGCGGCGACCACCTCGCCAAGTGGGACGACGACGACTGGTACGGCCCCGAGCACCTGGCCGACCTGCTCCTGGCCAGGTCCTACGCCGGAGCGGACATCGTGGGCACCGCCGCCGAGTTCTTCTACCTGGAGCCGCTGAACGCCACGATCCGCCGTACCGACTACACCAGCGAGGTCTGGTCCGAGCACGTCGCCGGAGGCACGATCCTGATCCGCAGGGACGACTTCGCCGACCTGGGAGGCTTCCCCCCGCTGCCCAGGGCGGTCGACGCCGGGCTGCTCAAGGCCGCCCACGCCGCCGGGGCACGCGCCTACCGCACCCACGGCCTCGGGTACGTGCTGCGGCGCCAGATCGAGGCCCGGCACACCTGGCGGCTGCCCCTGGCCCACTTCCTCCGCGTCGCGTCGAACCAGTGGCGCGGCTTCCGCCCGAGCCTGATCCTGGAAACGCCATGACCGCACGGATCGCCGGCAACGACTACCGCGGCCTCACACCCCCCGCCTCAGGGGCCTGGACGCCGTCGCTGCGGGTCAGCGTGGTCGTCCCCGCCTACGGTGACCAGGAGAAACTCGATCTGGCGCTCGCCGGGCTGGCCGGTCAGACCTACCCGGCCGCCCTGACCGAGGTCGTCGTGGTCGACAACGGCAGCGAGCCGCCGCTGCGCCTGCCGGACCTCCGCCCGCCCGGGACCCGCCTGATCGTCTGTCCCGTCCCGGGCCGGGCCCACGCCCGCAACGCCGGGCTGTCGGCCGCCACCGGAGACGTGATCCACTGGCTGGACTCCGACGTGGTCCTCGACCGAGGGTCGATCGAGGCGCACATGCGCTGGCACCACGCGGCCCCGTACCTGGTGGTCACCGGGTACCTGCGCTTCACCCCGGCCGCGCTGCCCGCGCCCGGGACGGTGGCCGCGGCCGACGACCTCGCCGCGATCTTCGAGCCCGCCGAGCCGCACGCCTGGCTGGTCGATCTCGTCGACCGCACCGACGGCCTCACCGCCAACCCGCACCGTGCCTTCAGCCTGCACGTCGGCGGCGCCACCTCGGTCAACGCCGCGCTGCTCGCCGCCGCCGGGCCGATGGACACCGACCTGATCCTCGGCCAGGACACCGAGCTGGGCTACCGGCTGGCCCAGGCGGGGGCCGTCTTCGTCCCCGAGCCGCGCTCGCGCGCCTTCCACCTGGGCCCGACCATGCGCATGCGCGACAAGGCCCGGATCGACCGGGTCAGCCACGCGTTCGTGGCCGACCGCATCCCGTCCTACCGCTGGCTCCGCTCGCACCCGGCCAGGCAGTGGAAGGTGCCCTACGTCGAGGTGATCGTCGAACCCGCGGCACGGCCGGGCCGGAGCGACGGGCACGACGGGCACGACGGGCACGACGGGCACGACGGGCACGGTGGTGGACACGGGGACGGGCAGGAGCACGGGCGCCGCCCCGGACACGGCCACCGGTACGGCTACGACGAGGTCCGCGCCACCGTCGACGCCGTGCTCGCGGGCACCGTGCCCGACGTGGCGGTGACCCTGACCGGGCCGTGGGGGCGCGTCGGCACCGAGGGGCGCGCGCCGCTGAGGGACCCCGACCTGGACCTGGCGCTGATCCGCGGCCACTACGCCCACGAGCCCAGGGTCCGCCTCGTCGACTCCTCGCCCGAGTCCGGCTCCGGCACCGAGTCCGTCACCGAGTCCGTCACCGAGTCCGTCACCGAGTCCGTCACCGAGTCCGTCACCGAGTCCGTCACCGGCACCGGCACCGGTTCCGCCGTCGGGGCGGTCCCGTTCCGGTTCAGGCTGCCCGCCGGATGGGTGCCCGGCGAGGACACCCTGGCGCGCCTGCTCGACCTGGCCGCCGACGAGGGGTACGGCCTGGTCTCGGTGCTGCTGGCCGAGGGAGCCGACCCCACCCGGGAGGCGGGGCCGATGATCGTCACGGCGCGTCTGGAACGGACCGCCGCCTTCGCCCGTGCCGCGATCGTGCGCGAGGAGGGCGAGGACCTCGACGACGCCGTGGAGGACACCTTCGGCGTGATCTGGGTGGACGGCGAGAGCTACGGGTTCGCGTCCGAAGCCCGTCCCATCACCGGTCGCCGGGGCGCCCACCGGGCCAGGATCGAGGCCGAGGCCGAGGTGGCCCGCCTCACCAGGGAGACCGAGCGGCTCAGGGGCCAGGTGGCCAAGTGGCGCGACGAGGCGGGCCGCTGGCGCAGGAACACGGTCGAGCTGCGGCGCGAGGTCGGCGCCCTGCGCAAGGACCTGGCCGCGGCCAGGAAGGTCGTCCAGTACGGGCTGCTGTCCTCGGTCAGACGGGCCATCACCCGTCGCCGCTGATCTTCCCCGGGCCCTGTCCCGGTGGACGCGAGGTCCGGTCTCGCCCGCGCGCTCCCGTACCGGCGGCGGGGCCTCAGTTCTTCAGGGCGGTGCGCAGCCTGCCGAGAAGGGAACGGCGCTCCTCCTCGGGCCGGGGCCGCGCCGGAGCCTGTCCCTGAGCCCGGTCCCGGTCCCGGTCCTGATCCCGTGACCGTGCCTGGTCCTGGTCGCGGGACCGTCCCCGGTCCTGCTCCCGGTTCTGATCCCGGGGTCGTGCCGGGGACGCCGGGGACGCCGGGGACGAGGGCCGGGCGGGGCCGGTGCCCGCGGCCCGCCCGGAGGCGGGTGCCCCGGCCCCGGTGACGGCCGGTGCCCCGTCGGCGGCCGGTGCGCGGGACGCCCTCCCGGCCGGCCAGAACTCCGCCCGGTCGCCCCGCAGCACGCCGTGGGTGGCCTCGACCGATGCCGCCACGTCCTGCGCGCCGAGCAGCCTCGCCCGGCCCAGCGCCTCGGTCCGCTCCAGCGTCGCCGTGCCCGCGTCGCCGAGATCGACGACGAGCATGCCCCACCGGTCCTCCTGCACGCGGGCGATCATGCGCTCCAGCGAGTCCCGTCCGAGCGGGACCGAGACCGGGCCGGTGTAGCGGAACGGGATCGGGGCCGGGGTGGGGGAGACCTCGTCGGCGAACCGCACCCGCTCGTCGTGCGCGAAGTGCTCGCGCAGCAGCCGCAGGTCGAACAGGGGGTCGTCCGGTTCCGGACGGCCGTCGCCGGCCAGACGCGACCAGGGCGCCACCAGGGTGACGATCACGTCGCCGAGCGACCCGTCGAGCGCCGCGCCCACCGCCTCGCGGATCGGCCCGGCGGGCCCGCCCGCGTCGAGCACCACCTCCACGTACGGGACCAGCCAGTGCCGGCCCCGGTCCTTGCGCAGGTCGCGGCGGAGCGGCACCCGGTGGGCCAGGTAGGGGGCCACCAGCCGCACCGCCCGGTCCCGGTCCCTGCGCTGGGCGGGAAGCCCCAGGTGGACGGCCTGGGCCGCCATGTCGGGGACGAAGACCACGCCGTGCGCGGCCAGCCGGTAGGCGAACTCGGTGTCCTCGCCCCGCAGCACCGCGGGGTCCAGCCCGCCCACGGCCTCGAAGATCTCCCGCCGCATCGACACCGTCGGCCCGGTGCACACGTGGTAGGGGTTGCGGCTGCTCCTCAGGCCGTCGGTGCGGGCGATCGTCTGCTCGGTGGAGCTGGGCAGCGCGGCCGTCAGGTCGAAGATCGAGCCCAGGGAGCCCGCGCGCACGCCCTCGTGCACCTGCTCGGGCGTCAGGACGGGTTCCTCGACGAACCTCTTCGCGCCGATGGCGACCACGTGGTCGGTCAGGTGGTGCCAGCGGGCCAGCGCCTCGATGTGCTCGCGGCAGACGACCATGTCGGCGTCCAGGCGCTGGACGACGCGCCCCCGCGCCAGTGCGGCGCCGGTGTTGACCGCGTGGGCGATGCCCCACCCCGACGGGCCGGCCCGCACGATCCTGGTGTCCGGCGGGGTGATCTCCGGCAGCCGCAGCGGCGGTTCGCTGCCGTCGTCGACCACGATCACCTCCATCAGGTGATCCGGATAGGTCTGCGCGGCCAGCGCGGCGAGGACCAGGTCGAGCCCGTGCTGCCCGCCCCGGGCCGGGACGACCACGCTGACCGGGAGTTCCGGCTCCCATTCACCCAGTACGGGCGGGACCAGCGGTGAGTAGTCGTTGTGCCGGATCGGCGGCAGATCGGCCGCCCCGCCCCTCATGATGTGACAACCCCTCGTCCGTTCGGAGAACCGTGTTCCACGATCAGTCGAGCCCTCGTCGAGGCCCCTCGAACCCGGCAGACCATACCGGCCCATTCTGAGTGCTTCCTGGGGACAGGACGCGCGGCCTGTCCATCTGGTGGACCACGGATCCCGGAACCGGGCGGGTTGCCCGTAGACTCCTTTCTCAACACCGCAGGTGGCGCGCCCGGACCGGCCGGGCGCGGGAGGAGTGATCATGACCAGGGCGTGGCGTGGCCTCATCGAGGAGTACCGTGACCGGCTGCCGGTCACCACGACGACGCCTGTCGTCACGCTCCTGGAGGGCGGCACCCCGCTCGTCCCGGCCAACCGGGTGTCGGCGCTGACGGGCTGCGAGGTCTACCTGAAGGTCGAGGGGCTCAACCCGACCGGCAGCTTCAAGGACCGCGGCATGACCATGGCCATCAGCAAGGCCGTGGAGGAGGGCGCGAAGGCCGTCATCTGCGCCTCCACCGGCAACACCAGCGCCTCCGCCGCGGCCTACGCGGTCCGCGCGGGCCTGACCTGCGCCGTGCTGGTGCCCCGGGGCAAGATCGCGATGGGCAAGCTGGCCCAGGCGCTGGTGCACGGGGCGAAGCTGCTCCAGGTCGAGGGCTCCTTCGACGACTGCCTGGAGATGACCAGGAAGCTCTCGGAGAGCTACCCGATCGCGCTGGTCAACTCGGTGAACCCGTTCCGGCTGCAAGGGCAGAAGACCGCCGCCTTCGAGATCGTCGACACGCTCGGGGACGCCCCCGACATCCACTGCATCCCGGTCGGCAACGCCGGCAACATCTCGGCGTACTGGATGGGCTACACCGAGTACGCCGGGGACGGCGTCGCGACCCGGACGCCCCGCATGTTCGGCTTCCAGGCCAGCGGCGCGGCGCCGATCGTCGGCGGCGCGCCGGTGACCCACCCGCACACGATCGCCACCGCGATCCGCATCGGCAACCCCGCCTCGTGGGGCCTCGCCGAGGCCGCCAGGGACGAGTCCGGCGGCGTCATCCAGGCCGTCACCGACCGCCAGATCGCCGCCGCGTACAAGCTGCTGGCGCAGGAGGAGGGCGTGTTCGTCGAGCTGGCCTCCGCCGCCAGCGTGGCGGGCCTGCTGCAGGCGCACGGGCAGGGGCTGGTCGAGCCCGGGCAGCGCATCGTGTGCACGGTGACCGGGAACGGCCTCAAGGACCCCGACTGGGCGATCTCGGGCGCCCCGACGCCGGTGACGATCCCGATCGACGCCCACGCCGCGGCCACCGCCCTCGAACTCGCCTAGTGACCCCGGCTCGTCCGGATCCACCGCCGGGCCGCCCCCGCGTCCCCGCACGGCCCGTACGGCCCCGCGTGACCTCGCGGCGCCGTCCGCCACCGCGCGCGTACACGGGTACGGCAGCAGACACCCCGCCGAGCGGGGCAGGAAGGAGAGGTGACGTGTCCGCCATGGCCACACCGGGGGGCCTGGCCCCCGGACACCGATGACCGCCGGCAGGGTGATCGTCCAGGTTCCCGCGACGTCGGCCAACCTCGGTCCCGGTTTCGACACGCTGGGACTGGCCCTCGGCCTGTACGACGAGGTCGAGGCCGAGCTGTTCGAGCCCTCCGCCGGGACCGGCTCCCGGAGCGTCGTGATCGAGGTCGAGGGGGAGGGGGCGGGCGAGCTCGACGACGGGGAGGGGCACCTCATCGTCACGACGATGCGCGCCACCTTCGACGCGGTGGGCTTCCCGCAGCCGCGCGGCATCCGGTTGCGCTGCCTCAACCGCATCCCGCACGCCCGCGGCCTGGGGTCCTCCTCGGCGGCGATCTGCGCCGGGATCCTCGCCGCCCGCGCGCTGGCGACCGCCTCCCGCCCGCAGGGCCCGGCCGGTGACCCCGGGGCCGTCGACGGCGTCCTGGTCGGGGACCCGTCCGGAGACGGCGATCTCACCGACGACGGCGTCCTCGCGCTGGCCACCGCGATCGAGGGCCATCCGGACAACGTGGCGCCGTGCCTGGCGGGCGGGCTCACCATCGCGTGGACGGACGACGCGGGCGTGCCGCACCTGGTGCGGCTGCTCCCGCACCCGGACGTCCGCCCGGTCGTCATGATCCCCCGGTTCCGTCTCTCCACCGAGGTCGCCCGCGGGCTGCTGCCCGAGGACGTCCCGCACGCCGACGCCGCCGCGAACGCCGGGCGGGCCGCGCTGCTGATCGCCGCGCTGACCGCGCGGCCGGAACCGGACCTTCTGCTGGCCGCGACCGAGGACCGGCTCCATCAGGGGTACCGCGCCCCGGCGATGCCGCACACGGCCGACCTGGTACGACGGCTGCGCAAGGCCGGCGTCGCGGCGGTCGTCTCGGGAGCGGGTCCCACGGTTCTTGCGTTTTCCACGCCGAATACGCAGGATTCGATGGTGGCGGAAGTGGGTAATGACTGGCACATCCAGCCACTGGATGTCGAAACCCGGGGTGCCCGCGTCGTTTCTCCCGAGACACGCTGACGTCTCTTCGACCTTCAGGGAATAGCTGTGTGCGCTGGTGATGTTAGGCTGATAGCCGCACCAGGTGCCCCGCGTTGGGTGCGTGCTTGTCAGCCACACATCGCTGCATCATGTCTCACCTGTGAGGCGTGAGCGCCGCAGTGGCCTCCCCGAAATTCGCCGCCTCCGAACGCTCCACATTCGGTTGGGGCACCGAGAAGCGGTGTTTTCGGGGACATGCGCGTTCGATCTACCTCGACATCTGGTTGCCGGTTAGCGATCCGGGAGGTGTCCTCCAAGTCCCACCGTCGGCGATTCTCGATGGTGACGGCCTGGATACGCCTTCTCCGACAGCGGCGGCGGCCCTCCATGGGCCGTCGAGGATCGCGACGTGCAACCCGACCCGGTCTGTCCCACCGGGTCGATGGCACCACCGGGACGATTGGCTGATCATGGCCACGCCCGACCCCTGGGAAGGACCCATTAGTGAGCGACACCACCGAACTCCTCTCCGACGTCACCGGCACGCCGCCGGCGGCCGGTGACACCCCCACCCGCCCCGCGGCCAAGCCGCGCCGTCGCTCCGGCACCGGCCTGTCCGCCATGGTGCTGCCCGAGCTGCAGGCCATGGCCTCGGGCCTCGGCATCAGCGGGACGGGCCGGATGCGCAAGAGCCAGCTCATCGCGGCCATCCAGGAGAAGCAGGGCGTCTCCAGCGAGAGCGCCCAGGCTCCCGTCACCGTCCCGGAGACTCCGGCCGCGGCCGTCCCCGCCGTCGTGGCCGCCCCGGTCACCGAGCGTCCGGCGCGTACCCGCAGGGAACGTTCCCGCCCCGCCGTGGCCGCCGAGCCCGTCGTGGAGCAGGCGCCCCCGGCCGCGGCCCCCGAGCCCGTGGCCGCCGTGGTGGCGCCCGAGCCCGTCGTGGAGCAGCAGACCATCGACACCGTCCCGGCCGAGGGCCGTGGCGATCGTGGCGAGAGCCGCCGCGAGCGCGGCGAGCGCCGTGGACGCAACGGCGAGCGCGGCGAGCGGACCCGCGACCGCGGTGAGCGCGGTGAGCGCGGTGACCAGCGCGCCGCCGACGCCGGCCAGAACCGCTCCGAGCGGCTGAACGACCGTGGCGACCGCCTGAACGACCGTGGCGACCGCTCCGAGCGCCTGGGCGACCGCGGTGACCGCTCCGAGCGGCTCAACGACCGCGGTGACCGTGGCGACCGCCTGAACGACCGTGGCGACCGCTCCGAGCGCCTGGGCGACCGTGGCGACCGCTCCGAGCGGCTGAACGACCGCGGTGACCGCTCCGAGCGCGGTGACCGTGGCGAGCGCGCCGACCGGGGCCCGCAGAACCGCGGCCCCCAGGACCGCAACGACCAGCACGGGGTGGGCGAGGATGACGACCGCCGCGGCCGTCGCGGCCGGTTCCGCGAGCGCAACCGCCGTGGCCGTGACCGTTTCGACAGCAACGAGCCCGTGGTCGGCGACGACGACGTCCTGATCCCGATCGCCGGAATCCTCGACATCCTCGACAACTACGCGTTCGTCAGGACCAGCGGATACCTGCCCGGCTCCAACGACGTCTACGTCTCCCTGGCCCAGATCCGCCGCAACGGCCTGCGCAAGGGTGACGTGGTCACCGGCGCCGTCCGCCAGCCCCGCGACGGTGAGCGCCGCGAGAAGTTCAACGCGCTGGTCCGCCTCGACACGGTCAACGGCATGGACCCGGAGCAGGCCCGGCAGCGGCCCGACTTCAACAAGCTCGTCCCCCTCTACCCGCAGGAGCGCCTGCGTCTGGAGACCGAGCCGAACATCCTGACCACCCGCATCATCGACATGGTGGCCCCGATCGGCAAGGGGCAGCGCGGCCTCATCGTCTCCCCGCCCAAGGCCGGCAAGACGATGGTGCTCCAGTCGATCGCCAACGCGATCACCCGCAACAACCCCGAGTGCCACCTGATGGTCGTCCTGGTGGACGAGCGTCCGGAAGAGGTCACCGACATGCAGCGGTCGGTGAAGGGCGAGGTCATCCACTCGACCTTCGACCGTCCGGCCGAGGACCACACCACGGTCGCCGAGCTGGCGATCGAGCGGGCCAAGCGCCTGGTGGAGCTGGGCCACGACGTGGTCGTGCTGCTGGACTCGATCACCCGTCTGGGCCGCGCCTACAACCTCGCCGCCCCGGCCTCCGGCCGCATCCTGTCCGGTGGTGTCGACTCCACCGCGCTCTACCCGCCCAAGCGCTTCTTCGGCGCCGCCCGCAACATCGAGAACGGCGGCTCGCTGACGATCCTGGCCACCGCGCTGGTCGAGACCGGCTCGAAGATGGACGAGGTCATCTTCGAGGAGTTCAAGGGCACCGGAAACCTGGAGCTCAAGCTCAACCGCTCCCTGGCCGACAAGAGGATCTTCCCCGCGGTGGACGTCGACGCGTCCGGCACCCGCAAGGAGGAGATCCTGATGGGCAAGGACGAGCTCCAGATCACCTGGAAGCTCCGCCGGGTGCTGCACGCCCTCGACATGCAGCAGGCCCTCGAACTCCTCCTGGAGAAGATGAGGGAGACCAAGTCCAACGCGGAGTTCCTCCTGCAGGTGCAGAAGACGACGGTCAGCTCCGACCGGGACTGATCATCCGTGGTACGCGAACGCCCCGGCCGGGAAAGGCCGGGGCGTTCGGCGTCTCCAAAGCCCTTGCCCGGCCCCGCGCTTCGGGATATCCCTACTTCTGGGGACGGATTCTCGTACCGCGCGCCCCGTACCGGATGAGCCGTCCCCGTCCGGAGCGCGCGGAGGGCGCGGGCGCGATCACGGCCCGCGGGCACGGCCGGCGATCAGCCGGCGATCGGTCGGCGATCGGTCGGCGATCGGTCGGCGATCAGGGTCCACGCGGGCGCCACGCCCGTGACCGGACGGCCCGCGGCGGCGGGCGGGAACAGGGCGGGGAGGCGCATGACGGCCGAGACGGTGGCGGGCACGACCGTGGCCGGGACACCGCTCCGGCGGCGCGTGCCGCTCGGGCCGGACGGCCCCGTCGGCGTGCTGCTCGACCCGACGACCTGGCGGGCCGTGCCGTACCTGCTGGGGAGCATGTTCTACGGCCTGGCCTGCTTCGCGTTCCTGGCGGGGACGGTCCCGATCTCGCTGGTCCTGGTGATCGTCTGGGTCGGCCTGCCGCTGCTCGCCCTGACCATGCTGGCCTGGCGCGGGGCGGCGATGCTGGAGCGCAGGCTCCTGCGGACGGCCCTCGGCGTCGACATCCCCGACCCCTACCGGCCCTCCGAGGGCGACAACCTGTTCTTGCGCTGGAAGGACATGTTCGTCGACCCGGCGACCTGGAAGGACCTGCTCTACCTGCTGTTGCTGCTGCCGATCGGGATCGCGGAGTTCACCGTCTCGGTGGTCCTGTGGACCCTCGGGCTGGCCCTGACCCTCGCGCCGCTGCCGTCGATGCTGGCCGGGGAGCCGATGAACCCCGTCGGCGGGCTGGTGCTCGACACCGTGCCGGAGGCGCTGCTGTGCACGCTGGCCGGGCTGGCCCTGGTGCCGGTCGCCCTGTACGCGACCCGGGGGATGGCCTGGCTGCACGGCCTGCTCGGGGTCGCCCTGCTGGGCGCGAGCGAGAAGAGCCGGCTGGCCGCCCGCGCCGCGCACCTGCGGGCCAGCCGGGCGCGCGGGGTGGACGCGGCCGAGGCCGAGCGGCGCCGGATCGAGCGTGACCTGCACGACGGCGCCCAGCAGCGGCTGCTGTCGGTGGCGATGGACCTGGGCAGGGCCCAGGCCAAGCTGGACACCGCCCCGCAGGAGGCCAGGGAGCTCCTGGCCCAGGCCCACCGGGGCACCAAGGCCGCGATCGCCGAACTGCGCGACCTCGCCCGGGGCATCCACCCGGCGATCCTCACCGACCGGGGCCTGAACGCCGCCCTGTCGTCGCTGGCCGCCCGTGCCCCCGTACGGGTGGACCTGTCGGTGGAGGTCTCCCACCGTCCCCCGCCGGCGGTGGAGAGCATCGCCTACTTCGTGGTCGCCGAGTGCCTGACCAACCTGGCCAGGCACGCCGAGGCGACCGAGGCGTTCGTCCGGGTCAGCCGCCGGGGGCAGCGGGTGATCGTCGAGGTCTACGACAACGGGGTCGGTGCCGCGGTGCCCAGGCCCGGGGGCGGCCTGTCGGGGCTGGCCGACCGGGCGGCCACCATCGACGGCACCCTGAGCGTCGACAGCCCCCTCGGCGGCCCGACGATGATCAGGGCCGAGCTGCCCTGCGAGTGGTGAGGATCCGGACACGTGCGGGTGGTGATCGCCGAGGACTCGGTGCTGTTGCGCGAGGGGCTGGCCAGGCTGCTGGCGGACGGGGGCATCGAGACCGTCGGGGTGGCCGGGGACGGTCCCGGCCTGGTCACGGCGGTCGCCGAACACGATCCGGACCTGGCGGTCGTGGACGTGCGGATGCCGCCGACCCACACCGACGAGGGGTTGCGCGCCGCGCTCACGGCCAGGTCGGCCCGGCCCGGCCTGCCGATCCTCGTCCTGTCGCAGTACGTCGAGGAGCAGTACGCCACCGAGCTGATCGGCGGTGGCGCCGCGGCGGTCGGCTACCTGCTCAAGGAGCGGATCGCGGACGTGGCCGAGTTCCTCGACGCGGTACGCCGGGTGGCGGCCGGAGGGACGGTGATCGATCCCGAGGTGATCGGGCAGCTGCTGAGCGGCCGGCGCAGGGGCGATCCGCTGGAGTCGCTGACCGCCAGGGAGGGCGAGGTCCTGGCCCTGATGGCCGAGGGCCGCTCGAACGCGGCGGTGGCCGCGCGGCTGACGGTCACCGAGGGCGCCGTGGAGAAGCACATCTCCAGCATCTTCGGAAAACTCGGCCTGGAGCCCGCCACCGACGACCACCGGCGCGTCCTGGCCGTGCTGGCCTACCTGGGACGATGACGCCCGGATCCCGCGGGAGACCGGGAGCTCCAGGTGAGCGGGGGCGGGGAATGTCTTGTGGCCTGGGATGGTTGGAGGATCTGGCACACTGGTAGCCGAACCGTAGCGGTTCCGGTTCCCGCCCGCGCGCACCCCGTGTGCCGAGCGCGCAAGCCTCACAGGCGAGAGACAGTGGCGACCCGGCGACCGCGTTTTGGAGAGGAAAGACGACATGAAGCCCGACATCCACCCGGAGTACAACGCCACCCAGGTGACGTGTACCTGCGGTAACTCCTTCACCACCCGTAGCACGGCCAAGAACGGCGTGATCCACGCCGACGTGTGCTCCGCCTGCCACCCGTTCTACACGGGCAAGCAGAAGATCCTGGACACCGGCGGCCGGGTGGCGCGCTTCGAGAAGCGCTTCGGCAAGAAGCCCTCGGGCCAGTAGCACTCATCCCGACGCCGGCCCGACGGCCCCCGCATGGGGGCCCGGGTCGGCGTTCGTGGTGATGAGGCAGGCACAAAAGGGCTTTCAAGGAAGGACGCACGGTGAATCTCGACGAGCTGCTCAGTGAGTACGCCGAGCTGGAACTCAAGCTCGCCGACCCCTCCGTGCACGCCGACCAGAAGCAGGCGCGTACCTTCGGCCGGCGCTACGCCGAGCTGACCCCGATCATCGGCGCCTACCGGGAGCTGGAGGGCGTGCGGTCCGACCTCGGCACGGCGAAGGAGCTGGGAGCCGAGGACGAGGCGTTCGCCCAGGAGGCCAAGGAGCTCGAGGCCCGGATCCCCGAGCTGGAGGAGCGGCTCCGCCACCTGCTCGTGCCCCGCGATCCCAACGATGACAAGGACATCATCATGGAGATCAAGGCGGGCGAGGGCGGCGAGGAGTCGGCCCTGTTCGCCGGGGACCTGCTGCGGATGTACCTGCGCTACGCCGAGCGGGTCGGCTGGAAGACCGAGCTGATCGACGCCACCCATTCCGACCTCGGCGGCTACAAGGACGTCACGATCGCCCTGAAGGCCAGGGGCGACGAGGGCGTCTGGTCGCGGCTGAAGTTCGAGGGCGGCGTGCACCGCGTCCAGCGAGTGCCGGTCACCGAGTCGCAGGGGCGCATCCACACCAGCGCCGCGGGCGTGCTCGTCTACCCCGAGGTCGAGGACGTCGACGTCCAGATCGACCCGAACGACCTGCGCATCGACGTCTACCGCTCCAGCGGCCCGGGCGGGCAGAGCGTCAACACCACCGACTCGGCCGTGCGGATCACGCACGTCCCGACCGGCGTCGTCGCCTCCTGCCAGAACGAGAAGAGCCAGCTCCAGAACAAGGAGTCGGCCATGCGCATCCTGCGGGCCCGCCTGCAGGCCATCGCCGAGGAGGAGGCCAACGCCGCCGCCATGGCCGAGCGCAAGTCCCAGATCCGCACGGTCGACCGATCCGAGCGCATCCGCACCTACAACTACCCCGAGAACCGGATCTCCGACCACCGTGTCGGCTTCAAGGCCTACAACCTCGACCAGGTGCTCGACGGAGACCTCACGGCCGTCATCCAGTCCCTGCTCGACGCCGAGATGGCGGAGAAGCTCGCCGCCCATTCATAGAACGCGCCCATGACCTTTCTGCTGGACGAGATCGCCCTCGCCACCGCCCGGCTCGCCGAGGCAGGTGTGCCGTCGCCGCGCACCGACGCCGAGGAGATCGCCGCGTGTGTGCACGGCGTACGGCGCAGCGAGCTGCACACCGTCAAGGACTCCGACTTCGACGCCCTGTTCTGGGAGGGGGTCGCCCGCAGGGAGTCGCGCGAGCCGTTGCAGCACATCACCGGACGGGCCTACTTCCGCTACCTGTCCCTGGAGGTCGGGCCCGGCGTGTTCGTGCCGCGCCCGGAGACCGAGGTCATGGCGGGCTGGGCCATCGACCGGCTGCGCGAGATGGACGTCGCCTCGCCCGTGGTCGTCGACCTCGGCACCGGGTCGGGCGCCATCGCGCTGTCCATCGCCCAGGAGGTCGCGCTGGCCACCGTGCACGCGGTCGAGGTCGATCCCGACGCCTACGGCTGGGCCAAGCGCAACATCATCGAGCACGGCCAGGGCCGCGTCCACCTGCACCCCGAGGACCTCACCGACGCCCTGGACGAGCTGAACGGCCAGGTCGACCTGGTGGTCTCCAACCCGCCCTACATCCCGCCCGGCGCGGTCCCCCGCGACCCCGAGGTCCGTGACTACGATCCGCGCCGCGCGCTGTACGGGTCGGGCAGCGACGGCCTCGACGAGGTCAGGGCGGTCGAGAGGACCGCGAGAAGGCTGCTGCGTCCCGGCGGGTTCGTCGCCGTGGAACACGCCGACCAGCAGGGCACCCCGGTCTATCTGATCTTCTCCGAGGAGAACGGCTGGCGCGACGTGCGCAGCCGCCAGGACCTGACCCGCAGGGACCGCTTCGTGACCGCTCGATTCGGCCAGGAATAGGATGCACGCCGTGAGCCGACGTTATGACTGCACCGACACCGAGCAGCGAGCCGCGGGCCTGACCGAGGCCGCGTCCGCGCTGCGCCGCGGCGAGCTCGTGGTGCTGCCGACCGACACCGTCTACGGCATCGGCGCCGACGCCTTCACGCCCGCCGCGGTCTCCGCGCTGCTGGAGGCCAAGGGCCGCGGCCGCGACATGCCGGTGCCCGTGCTGGTCGGCACGGTCCGCGCCGCGAACGCCCTGGTGGAGAACCTCGGCCCGTACGGCCAGGATCTCGTCGACGCCTTCTGGCCGGGCCCGCTCACGCTGATCTGCCGGGTGAACCGGTCGCTGTCGTGGGACCTCGGCGACGCCAAGGGCACCGTCGCCGTCCGGATGCCGCAGCACCCGGTCGCCATCGACCTGCTCAAGGAGACCGGCCCGCTGGCCGTCTCCAGCGCCAACCGCTCCGGCGCGCCCCCGGCCGTCGACGCCGACGACGCGGAGAAGCAGCTCGGCGAGTCGGTCTCGGTGTACCTCGACGCCGGGCGGTGCGACAGCGACGTCCCCTCGACGATCCTCGACCTGACCACGGCGGTTCCCAGGCTGCTGCGCCGCGGTGCGCTCCCGGTGGAGAGGCTGCGCGGCGTGATCGGCTACGTGGCGACGGACGCCGGTCCGGAGCCCACCGGCTGACCAGCGCACGGGCCATATGCCGTGATCCATGCCGTCTGATTATCATCGTGACGCGAGGCGGTCTCCCCGGTACCTTGAAATGGGCCGACACTTCCGGGAGACGTGCATGGGCAAGTTCGAAGGAATGGACCCCAAGCTGGTCCGCGATCTGCTGTCCGAGGTGAAGCAGGCGGCCGAGCAGATGCGCGACGCCGAGGGCAGGGTGACCCGGCTGATGAGCGGGGCGGGGCTGTCCTCGCAGTCGGCCCACAGGCCCGTGCAGATCGCCGAGGCGTGCGACGTGATGGTCCGCGACGTCTCCGCCCGCGTGGCGCTGCTGGAGAAGAGGATCAGCCAGAACACCGCGGCGCCGTCCACCGAGCCGAAGGCCGGGGACGCCAAGGCCGAGGCCGGGTCCCAGAAGGACGCCGCGAAGCCCGGGACGGACTCCCAGGGAGAGGCAGAGGGCGACGGGACCGGCACCCCCAAGGGGGACGCCTCCGCGCCGGGGACCTCCAAGGCGGAGACCTCCGGCAGGGACGACGGGACGCGGACGCCCAAGGAGTCCGGGGACGGGCCGCGCGTCGGCGACCAGTCGGCCGGGAACACGCGGAGCGACGACCCCAAGGGCCGCCCCGAGTCCGGCACCGGCTCCGACTCCCCCCGGGACGCGAAGGGCGGCGAGCCCAGGTCCGGGGCGGAGGAGGCCAAGCCCCAGACCGGCTCGAAGGCCGACGAGACCTCCCCGCGCGGTGGCTCGGAGAAGCCGTCGGAGCCGGGGGCGGACGACCGGAGGACGCCGGAACACAAGACGCCGGAACAGGGGACGGGAGACCGGAGACCCGAGGCGCAGGGCCCCGAGCGGAAGCCGGAGCCGCAGGGCACGGACGACCGTAAGCCGGAGACCGGATCGAAGGGCGACGAGACCTCCCCGCGAGGCGGGGACACGACGCCCAAGGAGACGATCAAGCCCGCCGATCCCACGCCCCGCGAGACCGTCCGGCCCGACTCCGGCCCCGAGGCCCCGCGCGGCGAGGACTCCCGTCAGCAGGCCCCCGAGCGCGACACGACGCCCGCCCCCAAGGCCCCCGAGCGCGACACGGTTCCCGCCCCGCAGCCCCCCGAGCGCGACACGGTCCCGGCCCCGCAGGCTCCCGAGCGCGATTCCACGCCCCCGCCGCCCCGGCAGGACTCCGCCCCGGCCCCGCAGGCCCCACAGGCCCCGCAGGCCCCCGAGGCGCCCCGGCAGGACTCGGCGCCGGCTCCGGAGACGCCCCGGGCCGACGACGCCCGGCCGCAGACGCCCAGGGTCGAGGACCTGAAGCCCGCCGTTCCCGGACCGGGCGAGGGCGGGGAGAACGGACGGCAGCCCGTCGACACGGCACCCCGCGAGGCCCCCCGCACCGACACCGTCCCGCCCCCGCAGGCCCCCGAGCGGGAGGCCGCGCCCCAGGCGCCGGCGCCCGAGGCCCCGCCACAGGATTCCACGCCTCCCGCGCCCCGGCAGGACTCCGCGCCCGCCCCGCAGGCCCCCGAGGCGCCCCGCCAGGACTCCGCCCCGGCCCCGCAGGTCCCCGAGGCGCCCCGGCAGGACTCCGCCCCGGCCCCGCAGGTCCCCGAGGCGCCCCGTCAGGACCTCGTGCCCGAGGCGCCCAGGGCCGACGACGCGCGGCCGGAGACCGCCGACGTGAACGAGCGGACGCCCCGGGGGGAGGACTCCACCGGGACCGCGCCGTCGAAAGACCCCGACGCCAAGGACGCCCCCGGGACCAAGGGCGACGAGCGCTCGCCCAGGCAGGAGGGCGGCACCTCCGGTGGCCCGATCCTCGACGGCCCCGCCAAGGACCACCCCGACGACATCGACCAGAGAGGCGATTCCGGGCCGAAGGTCGTGGAGGTCGACGGGGTGAAGGTGCTGCAGATCCCGCTGGACTCGCCCACGGCGGCCGAGGTCGACGAGCTGCTCAAGAACATCGAGGACATACCGCCGCTGGGCACGCCCGCCGCCGAGGGCGTCTCCGCGACGGCGGGGCAGCCCGGCTGGGTCGAGCCGCACGCCCCGCTCGACTCCGCCAGGCCCGACCATCCCGTCCTCGACACGGCGGGCCCGGTCACCGACCAGACCGTCCAGCCCCCGGGCACGGGCGGCGAGGCCGCCTCCGGCTCCACCGGTACGGCCCCCGCCGAGGCGCCCCGTCCGGCGGGCACGGTCTCCGGTGAGGCGGCCGTGCAGACGGCCGGTACGGCCTCCGGTGAGGCCGCCGTCCGTCAGGCGGGGACCACGGGAGAGGCGCCCCCGCAGCCCGCCCAGGCGCCGCAGACGGGCGGTCAGACGCCCTCCGTCGGAGATCCGCTCTCCGGCGAGGCGCCCGCGCCGCAGGGCGAGGGGCGGGGTGAGGGGTCGGTGTCCCGGTGGGCCGATGACGGTAGTGACGTGGTCTCGGCGGAGGCGGGCCGGGTGGATCCGGACGCGCTCAGGACGCTCGCCGACAACGCCCGCGGGATCGAGCCCCTGGAGATGCCCGGCGAGGACGCGTCCGCGCGCCAGGACGAGCGCCAGGGTGAAAGGCCCGGCGAGCGGCAGGGCGAGGCGCCCGAGTCGCGAGGCGAGGGGCCGGCGTCTCGGTGGGCCGATGACGGTAGTGACGTGGTCTCGGCGGAGGCGGGCCGGGTGGATCCGGACGCGCTCAGGACGCTCGCCGACAACGCCCGCGGGATCGAGCCCCTGGAGATGCCCGGTGTCCAGGTGCCGGACGGGGAGACCTGGGGCGAGGGCGCCTGGGCCCCCATGGACGTGGGGCCCGACGGCCCGGCGGGCGACGTGGATCCCACGGATCCGGTACGGCCCGTCCCGCCCCCGGGAGGCGGGCGATGACGAGCGGTGAGCAGGGCGCGGGGAGCGTGTCAGCGACGGTGAGGAGCCTGTGATGTTCGTGGATCCACCCGCACCGCAGCCGATGCAGCCGGGGGAGACCCCGCCGGTCTCGTCCGGGGGCGGGCTGCCGTCCTCGGACACCACCACGTCGTGGGAGTTCAACCCCGACTACCAGCGGCTGGTCATGATGTGGAGGCAGGTGCTGCCCGAGCTCGACAGGCTGGCCGCCAGCCTGGACAAGGCGTACCGGCTCGCCAGGAGCAGGGACGTCTGGGACGCGCCGGTCTCGGGCCGCTACGTCGAGGACATGACGGAGTGGCGTACCCGCCTGGGGCTGTACCGGCAGGCGATCCTGACCTCGATCAGCGACCAGGCGGCCGACACGCCGAGGTGGATCCCGGCCGGGGCCGGGGCCCCGCACGCGTTCTCGTAGACGCGGGACGCACCCGCGCCGCGCCCCGCCGCGGACTCGAGGCCCGTGCCCGCCGCGCCTCCCGATCCCCGTCGGACGCACCCGCACCACACGGCGCGGCGACACGCCTTCCCCGGACAATGCGCCCCTGACCTGGGACATCCGAGGTGACCGGGCTTACAGTGGGGGAGTCGTCATCTTCGGGATGCGGGATGTGAGTCATGGGCACGGAGCCGTACTACGGGCCGGATTTCGGCCTCCTGCAGCGGGAGGACCCGGAGATCGCGCAGGTGCTCCTCGACGAGCTCGACCGGCTCCGCGGGGGCCTCCAGCTGATCGCCAGCGAGAACTTCACCTCGCCCGCGGTGCTCGCCGCGCTCGGCTCGACGCTCACCAACAAGTACGCCGAGGGCTACCCCGGCAGGCGCTACTACGCCGGGTGCGAGGTCGTCGACCGGGCCGAGCGGCTCGCGATCGACCGGGCCAGGCGGTTGTTCGGCGCCGAGCACGTGAACGTGCAGCCGCACTCCGGAGCCTCGGCGAACCTGGCGGCCTACGCGGCCCTGCTCCGGCCGGGGGACACCGCGCTGGCGATGGAGCTCTCGCACGGGGGCCACCTCACCCACGGGTCCAAGGTCAACTTCTCCGGCCGGTGGTTCGACGTGGTGGCCTACGGCGTGCGCCGGGACACCGAGCTGATCGACTACGACGAGGTCAGGGAGCTGGCGCTGCGCCACCGGCCCAAGATGATCATATGCGGCGCCACGGCCTACCCCCGGGAGATCGACTTCGCCGCGTTCCGGGGGATCGCCGACGAGGTGGGCGCCTGGCTGCTCGCCGACGTCGCGCACACCGTGGGCCTGATGGCCGGTGGCGCCCTGCCCTCGGCCGTGCCGTACGCGGACGTGGTGACCTTCACCACCCACAAGGCGCTGCGCGGCCCGAGGGGCGGCGGGATCATGTGCACGGAGGAGCTGGGGCCCAGGATCGACCGCGCGGTCTTCCCGTTCGTGCAGGGCGGCCCGCTGATGAACGCGGTGGCGGCCAAGGCGGTGGCGTTCGGCGAGGCATTGCGGCCGGAGTTCGCCCGGTACGCGCGGCAGGTGGTGGCGAACGCCCGGGTGCTGGCCGACGCGCTGGCCGCCGAGGGCATGCGGCCGGTCTCCGGGGGAACGGACAGCCACCTGGCGCTGATCGACCTGCGCGACGCCGGGATCTCCGGCGCGACGGCCGAGGAGCGCTGCCAGGCCGCCGGGATCACCCTCAACCGCAACGCGATCCCCTACGATCCGGAGCCGCCCACCGTGACCTCCGGGATCCGGGTCGGCACCCCCTGCGTCACCACGCAGGGGATGGGCGTCGAGGAGATGAAGGAGGTGGCCTCGATGGTGGCGCAGGTCGTCCGGAGCCCGGACGCGGTGGGCGAGATCCGGGAGCGCGTCGCCGCACTGACGAGCGCCCACCGCATATATCCCAGCGAACTATGAGCTGTTCTGTGTCGTTTTCCGGTCACAGCGGGCCGGACTATCCGCGAAACTGGTCCTGTGCGCGAATACCTACTCATGGCATTGGTCGCCGCGGCGGTGACGTACCTTCTGGTCCCGCTGGTGCGCGCCTTCGCCATCCGCATCGGCGCGATGCCCGAGGTCCGCGATCGTGACGTGCACACCACGCCGACACCCCGGCTCGGGGGTCTCGCGATGTACGGCGGCCTCGTCGCCGGCCTGCTGATCGCCACCGAGCTGCCCTACTCCGGGGGCAACCTGGCGGCCGTGGGCCAGGGCAACACGGCGATCGCGCTGATCGCCGCGGGGGGGCTGATCACGCTGACCGGCTTCCTGGACGACTGGCTGGGAATGGACGCCCTGGTCAAGCTCGCCGGGCAGATCGGCGCGGCCGGGGTGCTGGTCGCCTTCGGGGTCACCCTGCCGTGGCTGCCGTTCCCCACCTCGATGGGCGGGATCATCGTCCTGGACTCCATGCTGAGCCCGATCATCACGATCCTGATCGTGGTCGTCACCATCAACGCGGTGAACTTCGTCGACGGGCTGGACGGGCTGGCCGCGGGGATCATCGGTATCGCCGCCATGGCCACCTGGACCTACTCGGTGCAGCTGTCGAAGGAGTTCGGCGCCACCAGCATCAACGTCACGGCGCTCATCGCCTCGGTGCTCATCGGCGTCTGCCTGGGCTTCCTGCCGCACAACTTCCACCCGGCGAAGATCTTCATGGGGGACACCGGGGCGATGCTGATCGGCCTGGTGCTCGCCTCCACCATGATCACCATCACCCAGCTCGACTCCACCGACATCAACAAGTTCCCGGTGATCCTGCCCGTGCTGGTGCCGGTCGCGATCCTGGTGCTCCCGCTGCTGGACCTGATCATGGCGGTGGTCAGGCGCACCTCCAACGGCCTGTCGCCGTTCGCGCCCGACCGCGGTCACCTCCACCACCGCCTGCTGGACTTCGGCCACTCGCACCGGCGCAGCGTCCTGATCATGTACGCGTGGACGTTCCTGTTCGCCTTCTCGGTCGTGGGCCTGTCCATCGAGGGTGTCCCGGTGATCGTGTTCCCGGTGATCGTGCTGCTCGCGGTGGGCGTCCTGGTGATGATGGCCCTGCCGCGCCTGCGCGCCCGCCGCGACACCGGCGGGGAGGGCGGGGCCGGTGGCCGGGGTCCGCTCACGGTCCTGCCCTCCGACGGGCCGCTCCCGCCCGCCGACGGCCCGGGACGGCACGCCCGCCCGGAGACGCCGGCGCCGCCGCCGGTCCCGGCGCGCCCCCACCCCTACCCGTCGCGGCCGCCGGGTCCGCGCTCGGTCGCGGGCGACGACACCGCGCCGCTGGGCGTGCTGCCCGACCTGTCACTCACCGCTCCCCGCCAGGGCTTCTCAAACCCTGAGACGCCCCTGTGAGGCGGCTCCGCCCGCCTCTTGATCGTTCACTTGAAACGGCAGGTAAAGGCGCTCTTCCCTGAGCTTGTGATAGCTTTCACTAGCAGGTCGCCGGCGGCGCCGGACCTGCGAGGTAGCAATCGCTCGCTTGATAACAGTCACCGGGAGTGTCGATGCAGGCCAACGACATGCGTCTCCTCAAGGGAGCCGTGGTGCCCACGGTGCTCGTGGGTCTGGTCGTGATCGGCGTCGCGGCCCTCCTGGCCGGGTTCCAGGGGGCGCTCGGCGCCGCGATCGGGGCGCTCGTCGTCTGCGTCTTCTTCGCCCTCGGCATCGTCGCGGTCTCCTACGCCGGCCGCGTCTCGCCGATGATGATGATGACCGCCGCGGTGCTGACGTACGCGGTGAAGATCATCATCGTGATGGCGCTGCTCAAGACGTTCGAGGACGCCACCGCGTTCGAGCCGAAGGCGTTCGGCTGGGCCGTCATCGTCTGCACGATCGCCTGGACGGTGGGCGAGATGCGCGGCTTCATGAAGCTCAAGATGCTGTACGTCGACCCGGAGGCCCCCGTTCCGGGTCAGGGCGGGCCGCGATGAGGCGTATGATCTCGCTGGCGCCTCAGCTCCCACCCGATATGACTAGTCCTCACCACGGCTGCTATCGTCATGCCCGCGATGAGCGAAAAGAAAATCCGGCCCGAAGACGACGGCCGCGACTTCGCCAGCGCCGCATGGTCGATCCCCAGCTATCTCCTCTCCGGGATGATCCTTTACGGCGGTGCGGGCTGGTTGCTGTCCGAGTGGACAGGCGTGGTCGCCTTCACTCCGATCGGGCTGATCCTCGGGGTCGCTCTAGCCGTCTACCTGGTCTACCGGAAGTACGGTCGCTAGCCTTCGGCGGCGGTCGCTTCGCTGACGAAGCCATTTCGATCAACTACCACGCTGAAGGGAACGCCGCGTGAGCACGCTGACGCTCCTCGCTCCCGGGGACGAGTTCACGCCTCCGGGACTCGAACTCTTCGACGCCGCCCCGATCATCGCCGGTGTCTCCTGGTTCACGAAGCCGGTGCTGCTGGCCCTGCTGAGCACGGTCCTCGTCATCGGCTTCTGCTGGTCGGCCTTCGGCAGCCCGAAGCTGGTGCCGCGGGGTGTGCAGAACGTCGGCGAGATGGGCTACATGTTCGTCCGCGACCAGGTCGCCCGGCCGTTCCTCGGCAAGGACGCCGACCGGTGGATGGGCCTGCTGCTCAGCATGTTCTTCATGGTCTGGGTGTGGAACCTGATGGGCGTCATCCCGGGCCTGCAGTTCCCGGTCGCCTCGCACATCGCCTTCCCGGTCGTGCTGGCGCTGAGCGTCTACTTCCTCAAGATCTACCTTGGTATCAAGCACCAGGGCGCCATCGGCTACTTCAAGAACATGATGTTCCCGCCGGGGCTGCCCAAGCCGATCTACGTGCTGCTGGCCCCGATCGAGTTCCTGTCCAACCTGATCATCGCGCCCTTCACGCACGCGGTGCGACTGTTCGCCAACATGTTCGCCGGTCACATCATCCTGGCCTTCTTCAGCCTCGTCGGCTTCTGGTTCCTCTTCGAGAAGCTCACCCCGCTGGGGGCCCCGCTCGGCGTGATCGGCGTGATCATGACGATCGCGATGACGGGCTTCGAGATGTTCATCCAGTTCCTGCAGGCGTTCCTGTTCGCGATGCTCGCCGCGATGTACATCGGCAACTCGCTCCACGCCGACCACTAGACGCACAGACCTCCCTCGAATATCCAGACCGGTGACCCTTCACCGGCCGACCTGTAAAGGAAACACACTCATGGGAATCCTCGCTGAGGTCACCGGCTCCCTCGGTTCCATCGGTTACGGCCTCGCCGCGATCGGCCCCGGCATCGGCGTCGGCATCATCTTCGGTCAGGGTGTGCAGGCCATCGCCCGCCAGCCCGAGGCCTACGGCCTGATCCGCCAGAACATGCTGCTCGGCTTCGTCCTCACCGAGGCGCTGGCCCTCATCGGCCTCGTCGCGCCGTTCATGTTCGGTCGCTAAACGCAGAAAACCTCTGACGGAAGGCTGCATAAATGATTCAGGCAGCTTCGCTCCTGGCAGCGGAGGAGGGGCAGAATCCCCTCATCCCGCACACCTACGAGCTTGTCGTCGGCGGCTTCGCCTTCTTCGTCGTCCTCTTCGTCGTCGGTCGGATCCTCACCCCGCGCATCCAGAAGACCCTGGCCGAGCGGACCGACGCGATCGAAGGCGGCATCAAGCGAGCCGAGGACGCTCAGGCCGAGGCCCAGGCGCTGCTCAAGCAGTACAAGGAACAGCTCGCCGAAGCCCGTCACGAGGCCTCGCGGCTTCGCGAGGAGGCCCGCGAGCAGGGCGCGCAGATCAAGGCCGAGCTCCGCGAGGAGGCCCAGGCCGAGGCCCGCCGCCTGATCGAGGCCGCGCACCTGCAGATCGAGGCCGACCGTCAGCAGGCGTTCGCCCAGCTCCGCGCCGAGCTCGGCCGTCTCTCGATCGACCTGGCCGGCCGCATCGTCGGGGAGTCGCTGGAGGACGAGGCGCGTCAGCGCCGTACCGTCGACCGGTTCCTCGAGGAGCTCGAGTCGAGCAGCAGCAGCGCGGCGGTTCGCTGATGAGGGGTCTGAGCAGGGCCTCGCTGGCCGAGGTCGAGGAGCGCTTCAACGCGGTCGCGGGAAGCGCCGACCTCGGCACGCTGGCCGAGGAGCTGTTCTCGGTCGCCGACCTGTTCGACCGTGAGCACGGACTCCGCCGCAGCCTCTCCGACCCCGCGCGCCCCGCGGCGCAGAAGACGCAGATCGTGCGGGTGCTGCTGGAAGGCAAGATCAGCGAAGCCGCGCTGGAGACGGTCGTCGCGGCCGTGTCCGCGCGGTGGACCCGCTCGGCCGACCTGGCCGACTCCCTGGAGCGTCTCGGAGTCGTGGCGGCCTCGGCCGAGGCCGAGGCCCAGGGCAGGCTCGACGAGGTCGAGGACGAGCTGTTCCGGTTCGGGCGCATCGCCGCCTCGGACCTGGAACTGCACCGCTCCCTGACCGCGCCGGCCGCGCCCGAGGGGGCCAAGCGGGAGCTGATCGGCTCCCTGCTGGCCGGCAAGGTGGCCCCCACCACCCTCCGCCTGGTGAACCAGATCGTGCTGCATCCGCGAGGACGTAGCCTGGACGTCGGGCTGGAAGAGTTCGGCAGGCTGGTCGCCGCCCAACGGCAGCGTCTCGTCGCGGTGGTGCGCAGCGCCGTCGTGCTCTCGGAGGAACAGAAGAGGCGGCTGGCCACCTGGCTGCGCGCCTCGTACGGCCGCGACGTTCATCTGAACGTCGAGGTGGATCCGCGAGTGCTCGGAGGGTTCTCGGTGCACATCGGGGACGACCTCATCGACACCACCATCGCGGGACGAATCGAAGAAGTCCGCCGCCGGTTGGCCGGCTAGGCGAATAGGGAGACTGAAGAGAGATGGCGGAGCTTACGATCCGACCGGACGAGATCCGGGACGCACTTGAGCGCTTCGTCCAGGCGTACGAGCCGGAAGGTGCCGCGCGCGAGGAGATCGGGACCGTCGTCGACTGCGGCGACGGCATCGCCCATGTCTCCGGCCTTCCCTCGGCGATGGCGAACGAGCTGCTCGAGTTCGAGGACGGCACGCGTGGCCTGGCGCTGAACCTGGACGTCAGGGAGATCGGCGTCGTCGTCCTGGGCGACTTCAGCAAGATCGAGGAGGGCCAGTCGGTCCGCCGGACGGGCGAGGTCCTGTCCGTGCCGGTCGGCGACGGCTTCCTCGGCAGGGTCGTCGACCCGCTGGGCGTGCCCATGGACGGCAAGGGTCCCATCGAGGCCGAGGGCATGCGCGCCCTCGAACTGCAGGCCCCCTCGGTGGTCCAGCGCCAGCCGGTGAAGGAGCCGCTGCAGACCGGCCTCAAGGCGATCGACGCCATGACGCCGATCGGCCGCGGCCAGCGCCAGCTGATCATCGGTGACCGTGGCACGGGCAAGACCGCCGTGGCCGTGGACACCATCCTCAACCAGCGGGAGAACTGGCTCTCCGGCGACCCGGACAAGCAGGTCCTGTGCGTCTACGTCGCCATCGGCCAGAAGGGCTCCACGATCGCCCAGGTCAGGGGCCGCCTCGAGGCGGCGGGCGCCATGGAGTACACCACCATCATCGCCGCCCCGGCCTCCGACCCGGCCGGCTACAAGTACCTCGCCCCCTACACCGGTTCGGCCATCGGCCAGCACTGGATGTACCAGGGCAAGCACGTCCTCATCGTCTTCGACGACCTGACCAAGCAGGCCGACGCCTACCGCGCCGTCTCCCTGCTGCTGCGCCGCCCGCCGGGCCGTGAGGCCTTCCCCGGCGACGTCTTCTACCTACACTCCCGCCTGCTGGAGCGCTGCGCGAAGCTGTCGAAGGACATGGGCGGCGGCTCGATGACCGGTCTGCCGATCATCGAGACCAAGGGCAACGACGTCTCGGCGTTCATCCCCACCAACGTCATCTCCATCACCGACGGCCAGTGCTTCCTGGAGACCGACCTGTTCAACGCGGGTGTGCGCCCGGCGATCAACGTCGGTGTCTCCGTCTCCCGGGTCGGCGGCTCCGCGCAGGTCAAGGCCATGCGCAAGGTCGCCGGTACGCTCCGGCTCTCGCTGTCGCAGTTCCGTGACCTGGAGGCCTTCGCCTCCTTCGCCTCCGACCTGGACGCGGCCTCCCGCGCCCAGCTGGAGCGCGGCCAGCGTCTGGTCGAGCTGCTCAAGCAGGCCCAGTACAGCCCGTTCCCGGTGGAGAAGCAGGTCGTCTCGGTCTGGGCCGGCACCACCGGCGAGCTCGACGACGTCCCGGTCGAGGACATCCGCCGCTTCGAGGCGGAGTTCCTGGACCACCTGGGCCGCGAGAACAAGGGCATCTTCGACGGCATCCGCGAGACCCGGGAGCTGTCCGACGACACGGTGACGGCCCTCAAGGACGCCATCACCGAGTTCAAGAAGGGCTTCGAGACCTCCTCGGGCGAGCACCTGGTCAACGACGAGCCGGTCGCCGCGCTCGGCGAGCGAGAGGTCGGCCAGGAGAAGATCACCAAGCAGGTCCGCACGGGCGAGAAGAAGTAGCCGATGGGTGCCCAGCTAAGACTGCTGCGCAGGCGGATCAAGTCGGTCAGGTCCACGGCGAAGATCACGCGTGCCCAGGAGCTCATCGCCTCGTCGCGCATCATCAAGGCGCAGCAGCGGATGCAGGCGGCCGTGCCGTACGAGCGGGAGATCACCCGCGCCGTCACGGGCGTCGTCAGCAACACCTCCAGCGTCGACCACCCGCTGACGCAGGCGAAGGAGCAGGCCACCACGGCCGCGGTGCTCATCGTCACCAGCGACCGCGGGTTCGCCGGCGGTTTCAACGCCAACATCCTGCGCGAGGCCGAGGCCCTGGGCAACCTGCTCAGGGGCAGGGGCGTCACGCCCGTGCCGTTCGTGGTGGGCCGCAAGGGCATCACGTGGCACACCTTCCGTGGCCGCGAGATGGGCGGGCACTGGGACGGGTTCTCCGACAACCCCTCCTACGCCGACGCCAAGAGGATCGCCGAGACGCTGATCCAGACGTTCTCGGCGGAGGACGGCGCGGACGAGATCCACATCGTCTCCACCGAGTTCGTCTCGATGCTGACGCAGGAGGTCGTGGTCAAGCGGATCCTTCCCCTGGAGGTCGAGGAGACCACGGAGAGGTCCGACACGCCCCTGCCGTACTTCGAGTTCGAGCCCACCGCCGGCGACGTGCTGGACTCGCTGCTGCCGAGGTACGTGGAGTCGCGCATCTTCAGCGCGCTGCTCCAGTCGGCGGCCTCCGAGCACGCCGCCCGCCGCCGGGCCATGAAGTCGGCGACGGACAACGCCAACGAGCTCATCCGCGTGTTCACCCAGCAGATGAACCAGGCCCGCCAGGCCGAGATCACCCAGGAAATCAGCGAGATCGTCGGTGGCGCGAACGCGCTGGCTGACGCCGCAGCGGGGAAAGAGTGAAATGACCGCACAGACTGTTGAGACCGGCGTGGGACGCGTCGCGCGGGTCACCGGTCCCGTCGTCGACGTGGAGTTCCCCGTCGAGGCGATGCCCGAGATCTACAACGCCCTCACCGTGGAGGTCTCCCTTCAGGGGCAGACCCGTCTTCTGACCCTCGAGGTCGCCCAGCACCTGGGTGACAACCTCGTCCGGGCCATCTCCATGCAGCCCACCGACGGCCTCACCCGTGGCGCCCCGGTGACCGACACCGGCGCGGCCATCTCGGTCCCCGTCGGCGACGTCGTCAAGGGCCACGTGTGGAGCACCCTGGGCGAGTCCCTGGACGTCGAGACCTCCTCGCTCCAGATCACCGAGCGCTGGGGCATCCACCGCCCCTCGCCCTCCTTCGACACCCTCGAGTCGCGGACCGAGATGCTGACCACCGGCATCAAGGTCATCGACCTGCTCACCCCGTACGTGCAGGGCGGCAAGATCGGCCTGTTCGGCGGCGCGGGCGTGGGCAAGACCGTCCTGATCCAGGAGATGATCCGCCGGGTCGCCCGCAACTTCGGTGGCACCTCGGTGTTCGCCGGCGTCGGCGAGCGCACCCGTGAGGGCAACGACCTGTGGCTGGAGATGGAGGAGGCGGACGTCCTCAAGGACACCGCCCTGGTCTTCGGCCAGATGGACGAGCCCCCGGGCACCCGCCTGCGGGTCGCGCTCTCCGCGCTCACGATGGCGGAGTACTTCCGCGACGTGCAGAAGCAGGACGTGCTGCTGTTCATCGACAACATCTTCCGGTTCACCCAGGCCGGCTCCGAGGTCTCCACCCTGCTCGGCCGCATGCCGTCCGCGGTGGGTTACCAGCCGACCCTGGCCGACGAGATGGGTGTTCTCCAGGAGCGCATCACCTCGACCCGCGGTCACTCGATCACCTCGATGCAGGCGATCTACGTCCCCGCGGACGACATCACCGACCCGGCCCCGCACAACGCGTTCGCGCACCTCGACGCGCAGACCGTGCTCTCGCGGCCGATCTCGGAGAAGGGCATCTACCCCGCGGTGGACCCGCTCGACTCCACCTCGCGGATCCTCGACCCGCTGATCGTCGGCGAGGAGCACTACCGCGTGGCCCAGGAGACCAAGCGGATCCTGCAGAAGTACAAGGAACTGCAGGACATCATCGCGATCCTCGGTATCGACGAGCTCTCCGAGGAGGACAAGGTCACGGTCAACCGGGCCCGCCGCATCGAGCGCTTCCTGTCGCACCCGATGTACGCCGCCGAGGCGTTCACCGGCCAGCCCGGGGAGAACGTGCCGCTGGACGAGACCATCGCCTCGTTCAAGGGTCTGTGCGCCGGTGAGTACGACCACCTGCCCGAGCAGGCGTTCTTCATGGTCGGCGGCATCGACCAGGCCGTCGCCAAGGCCAAGGAACTCGCCCGCTAGTCGCCTTCGGCGCCGGTGCGGCCTCGGCCGCACCGGCGCCTGGTTCGATAAGGAACTGGAGAGAACGTGGCGAAGCTGCGAGTAGGCGTCGTCTCGCCGGAACGGGAGATCTGGTCCGGCGAGGCCGACATGGTCATCGCCAAGACCGTCGACGGCGAGATCGGTATCATGCCCAGACACGCGCCCGTGATCGGCGTTCTGGTCGAGGGCGGCGTGCTGACGATCAAGCGGGGCGACGGCGAGTCGGATCTGGTCGCCGCCGTCCACGGAGGCTTCCTCTCGGTGGCCGACGACGAGGTGTCGATCCTGGCGGAGCTGGCCGAGCTCGGCTCCGAGGTCGACGTCGCCCGGGCCAAGAGCGCGCTGGAGCGGGCTCAGTCCTCGGTCGATTCCGGCCAGGAGGAAGAGGACGCGACCGCCGGAGCCAAGCGCGCCAGGGCCAGGTTGCGCGCGGCCGGGGAAGAAGTCGGATAAATTCTGCTTCTTAGCGGTACGGGTTCTTGGGGGCGAGCAGACATGGTGATAGCGGACGTACTCATCGTGGTGGGGTTGCTCGTCGCCCTCGTAGCCCTGCTGGCACTACGGGTGCTCGTCCTGACCCGCTCGCGAGGATCGGTGCTGTGTTGTCTCCGCTCCCTGTCCAGGGAGCGAGGGTGGCGGGTCGGTGTGGCCCGCTACGCCGACGGGCACCTGAACTGGATCCCGCTCATAGGTCTGCTGCCAAGGCCGCGCCACGTCATCGTGAGGCGCGGCCTTGTCGTTTCCGGGCGTCGCAAGGTCGGACCCGGGGAGTTCTACGGGTTCATCGAGGGCGTGACCGCGATCGAGTGCCGCAGCGGGGACAGCGCCTACGAGCTCGCCATGGGGTACCGGGCCCTGACGGGTTTCGTCGCCTGGCTGGAGTCCGCCCCGCCCAGCGCCTACCTCGACGTGGCCTGAGCGGCCCCCTCCGGCCAGGACGGGCCGGAACGGGCCGTGGCGGGCCCCAGGATCGCCCTCAGCGGGTTCCGCCGGGCTTCCAGAGGATCTCCTCGCCCCCGGCCGCCACGCGGCAGAGAATGAACATCAGGTCGCTGAGCCGGTTGAGGTACGTGGCGGTCAGCGGGTTGACGTCGTCGTGAGCCTCCAGCGCCGACCAGACGGCCCGCTCGGCCCGCCGGACCACGGTCCTGGCCACGTGCAGCGCGGCCACCGCCGGGGGGCCACCGGGCAGGATGAAGCTGCGCAGCGGCGTGAGGCGCTCGTTGAACTCGTCGCAGCGCGCCTCCAGCCACTCGACGTAGGAGGGCTCGACGCGCAGCGGCGGGAACTCGGGGTTCTCCACGACCGGGGAGCACAGGTCGGCCCCGACGTCGAACAGCTCGTTCTGGACCCGGACCAGGACGGCGGTGACGTCCTCGGCCAGGGAGCCCGCGGACAGGGCCACGCCGATCGCCGCGTTGGCCTCCTCCACGTCCGCGTAGGCGGCCAGGCGCGGGTCGGTCTTGCGGGTACGGCTCATGTCACCGAGCGCGGTCGTGCCGTCGTCCCCGGTACGGGTGTAGATCTTGGAGAGCACCACCGGGTTGTCTCTGTCAGCTCGCGTCATCGTTTCAGCGTATCGGCCGGGAATCGCGCTGTTTAATTTCAACCCGGACAATATGATTCACCGATGGTTTCTGGTTTCTACCTGCGATTCCCCCACCTCTCCCGTGACACGCTGACGTTCGTCGCCGACGACGACGTCTGGACGGCCCCGGTGGAGGGGGGCCGGGCCTGGCGGTTCTCCTCGGACCGGGCCCCGGTGAGCCACCCCTACCTCTCGCCCGGTGGCGACCGGATCGCCTGGACCGGTGTGCGGGACGGGGCTCCCGAGGTCTACCTGGCCGATCTGGGGTCGGGGGCGTCCGAGCGGCTGACCTACTGGGGGGACGCGCGGACGCGCACCCGGGGCTGGACCGCGGACGGCGGGATCCTCGCGATCAGCGCGACCGGCGGCGCCTTCGCGTCGCACGTGTGGGCCCACCGCCTCGATGAGCGGGGAGTCGCCGAGCGGCTGCCGTACGGCCCGGTCAACGACCTGTCGATCGCCCGGGACGCCGGCGGTCCCGGCGCGGGGGACGACACAGAGGGGGACGGCGCGGGGAGCGCCGCGGCCACGGTGGCGCTGCTGACCGGGGGGCTGTCGCGCGACCCGGCGGTCTGGAAGCGCTACCGGGGCGGCACGGCGGGCCGCCTGTGGGTGCGGCGGGGGGAGGGGGACTTCACCCGGATCCTGACCGGGCTGAACGGTCACCTCGCCTCCCCGATGCTCGTCGGCGGGCGGCTGGTCTTCCTCTCCGACCACGAGGGCGTCGGGAACCTCTACTCCTGCGAGCCGGACGGCCGCGGCCTGCGCCGTCACACCGACCACGAGACCTTCTACGTCCGCCACCCGGCCACCGACGGGACCAGGATCGTCTACCAGAGCGCCGGTGACCTGTACCTGCTGGACGGCCTCGACGCCGAGGCCCGCAGGCTCGACGTCACGCTCGGCTCCCCGCTGTCCGGGCCGCGGCCCTACCGGGTCAACGTCTCCCGGCGGCTGCACGACCTCGCGGTGGACGCGACCGGGCGGGCCAGCGCGGTGGAGGTCCAGGGGAGCGTGCACTGGCTCACCCACCGGGACGGCCCGGCCCGCCAGCTCAGCTCGGGCCTGTCGGCGGCGCTGCCCCGCGTCCTGGGTGACGACCGGGTGGTCTGGGTCGCCGACGACGGCGGGACGCAGGGGCTGGAGATCGTCCCGGCCGGGGGCGGCGAGGGCCGCAGGATCGCCGTGGGCCGGTTGGGCGAGGTCGGCGACCTGGCGGTCGCGCCCGACGGGAACACGATCGCGGCGACCTCCAGGGACGGCCGGCTGTCCCTGGTCGACGTGGCCTCCGGGGAGGTCGTGGAGCTGGCGAGGGCGGACGGCGAGATCCGCGACCTCGCCTGGTCGCCGGACTCGGCCTGGCTGGCCTGGTCGCACCCGGACGGCCCCCAGCTGCGCCGGATCAGGCTGGCCCGGGTGGCGGACCGGACCGTGACCGACGTCACCGACGGGCGCTTCACGGACGTCTCGCCCGCGTTCACCGGGGACTACCTGGCGTTCCTGTCGCGCCGCGGGTTCGACCCGGTCTACGACGCGCACTCCTTCGACATGTCCTTCCCCTTCGGCTACCGGCCCTACCTGGTGCCGCTGTCGGCCACCACGCCCTCCCCGTTCGCGCCCAGCGCCGAGGGCCGGGCCGCCTCCACCGCCCGGCAGGACGAGGGCAAGGAGGAGGAGACCGCGATCACCGTGGACCTGGAGGGCATCGGGGGCAGGGTCGTCCAGGTGCCGGTGCCCGAGGGCCGCTACTCGGACCTGCGGGCGGTCAAGGGCGGGTTCACCTGGCTGCGCGAGCCGCTGGCCGGGGAGCTCGGCGAGGACCGCGACCAGGTGGGGGGCGAGCGGCCCCGTCCCGCTCTCGACCGCTACGACCTCCTCAAGCGCACGTGCGACGAGGTCGTCGACAAGCTCGACTGGTACCGGGTGAGCGGTGACGGCACCCAGCTCGTCGTCAGCGACAAGGGCACGCTCACGGTCCGCCCGGCCGACGGCAAGCCGGGCGGCAAGAACGGCGACGACACGACCGTCGACCTGTCCAGGATCCGGATCACCGCCGACCCGCAGGCCCTGCGGCGGCACGCCTACGCCCAGATGGGCCGCAGGATGCGGGCCGACTTCTGGGTCGAGGACATGGCAGGCGTGGAGTGGGACGGCGTGCTGGAGGAGTACCGGCCGCTGGTGGACCGCGTCGCCACCGCCGACGACTTCGCCGACCTGCTCTGGGAGGTCATGGGGGAGCTGGGCAGCTCGCACGCCTACGTCTACGCCGCCCCGTGGGGGCACCCGGCGTCCGAACCGGTCGGGCTGCTCGGCGCCGACCTGTCCAGGGGCGAGGACGGCCGCTGGCGGGTGGACCGGGTGCTGCCGCCCGAGTCCTCCGACGTGCACGCCCGCTCGCCGCTGGCCGTTCCCGGGGCGGGGGTGCGGCCCGGGGAGGCGCTGCTCGCCGTCGACGGCCGTCCGGTGCCGCCGCAGGGCCCGGCGCGCCTGCTGGTGGGGGCGGCGGACAAGCCCGTCGAGCTGACCCTGGACGGTGGCCGCCGGGTGGTGGTCACGCCGCTGCGCGACGACCGGCGGCTGCGCTACCAGCACTGGGTGGCCGGGTGCCGGTCGCGGGTCAGGGAGCTCGGGGGCGGGCGCCTGGGGTACCTGCACATCCCCGACATGGTCGCCGAGGGCTGGGCGCAGTTCCACCGGGACATGCGCCGGGAGATGCGCTTCGAGGGCCTGGTGGTGGACCTGCGGGCCAACCGGGGCGGCCACACCTCGGAGCTGGTCGTCGAGAAGCTGCTGCGCCGGGTCATCGCCTGGGACCTGCCCAGGGGCATGGCGCCGATCACCTACCCCGAGGACGCGCCGCGCGGCCCGCTGGTCGCGGTCACCGACCAGAGCGCCGGCTCCGACGGGGACATCGTCACCGCGGCCTTCAAGCTCCACGGGCTCGGCCCGGTGGTGGGCACCCGGACCTGGGGCGGCGTGATCGGCATCGAGGACCCCCACCGGCTGGTCGACGGCTCGCACATCACCGTCCCCCGGTTCTCCTTCTGGTTCGAAGGGCTCGGCTGGGGGGTGGAGAACCACGGGGTGGACCCCGACGTCGAGGTCGACATCGCGCCGGACGACTGGGCGGCCGGACGGGACCCGCAGATCGAGGAGGCGGTACGGCTCGCGCTGGCCGCGCTGGACAAGCGCCCGGCCGCGACCCCGCCCGACCGGGCCACCCGGCCGTCCCGCGGGCGCCCGGCGCTGCCGCCCCGCCCGTAGGAGGTCCCGTTCCCTCGCCCGGGCTGTCCGGGGCCGTTCCAGGGCCGGCCGGTCAAGGGATCGTCAAGGAATCCGCTTCGAGCCGCGTTTTATTTCGCATTTCGGGCAAGGAAGCATCATGGTGGTAGGAAGGGTGAATGTGATGGTGGGGGAGGTTCGCGCCTTCTTGCATGCCGTGACGTCGTACGAATGCGGTGCGTGATCCGTCGGTCAGGATGACGCACCGCCGCTGTGCCCGGCCGCGTCCGCAGCGCGGTCAGGCGTGAGGAGGAGGCATGCGCGTCCCCGGCAATTCCCAGGCCCAGGTGGTCGATGTCGGAAACCGTCTCGACGCGGGAACCGTCGCCGGAGTGCGGCCACGGCTGCACGAGGCGGTCGACACCGGGAACGGTGATCTGATAGTGGATCTTTCCGAACTGGAAATGATCGACGCCACCGGTCTGGGCGTGCTCGTGGGCACGCATCGCCGGGCCCTGAGCGCGGAACGCCGCCTCATCCTCAGGGGCGTGCCCCCGAGGATCATGCGGGTACTGGCGGTGACCCGCCTCAACCGGGTCCTCACCGTGGAGCTCCCGGTGGCGGCGATGGCCTGACCGGGCCTGACCGGGCCTGATCGGCCTGGCCGGCGTTCCCGCCCGGTCCCTGCTCGTCCCCGGGGCCCGTTCCGGTCTCGCCCGGGCCCCGGTAGGTCGCGCGTCCCCTCGGATCGCCGGAGGGCGCGGTCCGCCTCAGGTCACGAAGGACCGCCGGAAGATGTGCGTCGCGGTGCTGATCAGGCTCTCGACCGGCGGGGGGTCGTCGGACAGGACCCACTCGATGAGCAGCTCCTGGACCGCTCCTATCATGCCCAGCGCCAGCAGGTGCTGGTTGGCCTTGGTGGCCTCCGGCAGGTCGGCGACGTTCGCCTTGATCGCGTCGACGAAGCCCGCCACGCCCAGCTGCCGGGAGGTGATCAGGCAGTCGCCCGCCCGGCGTACCTCCATGTGCAGGATCCGCGCCCGGCGCCTGTCCTCGGTGACGAAGCGGATGTACTCGGTCACCCCGGCCTCGACCCGGTCGGCCAGGGTGTCCGGAACCTGGTCGATGGCCTTGTACATCGACTCCAGGGTCTCCTGAATGCACCGCGCGTGCAGGGCCTGCATCAGTTCCTCGCGCCCGGAGAAGCATTCATAGAAGGCGCGATTGGAGATGCGCGCCCGCGCGCACAATCTCTCGATCGTGGTCTCTGGGAATCCGGGGTCGGAATAGAGGACGTACGCCGCGGCGATCAGGCGTTCCCGGCGTTCCGCCAGACGCTCCTCCGGCGACATTCCTCGATATGACCGTCCGTTCATGTCAAGCTCCCACGGGTCGGTGTGAGGTTGACGGACATTCGCTTTATCACTTCCACCTCATGATCCTGGCCCCCAGAATTAACCATTATGGGTGCAAGATCCTTTTTGTGGAAGGGGTGGTCTTTATTGTTTACGTCGTCCGTGCAAGAAGGTGACAAGCCTGATCAGCCGGTCAAGTTCCTTCTCGCCCCGGGTGAACGAGGTGAGGTTCATCCCGGGCAGCGCGAACCTCTGGCGGGAGACCGCCTTGGGCCGGGCGAACTCCCGTAGCCCGTCCGCGCCGTGGATCCGGCCGAACCCCGAGTCGCCGACCCCGCCGAACGGCAGCGCCGGGATCGACGCGAAGGAGATGACCGAGTTGATCGCGGTCATCCCGCCCCGCATCCGGCGGGCGAGCTCCACCGCCCGCCGCGCGTTCCCCGAGAAGACGGTCCCGGCCAGCCCGTACGCGGTGGCGTTGGTCTTCTCCAGCGCCTCCTCCACGTCGGCGACCCGCTTCACCGTCACCGTGGGGCCGAACGTCTCCTCGCGGACCGCGGGGGAGTCCTCCGGCACGTCCTCGACGATCACCGGGTCGACGAAGGGCGCCCGCACCGAGCCGGCCCCGCCCACCACGGCCCGGCCGCCGGCGACCGCGTCGTCGATGTGCCGCCGGATGACGTCGATCTGGGCGGGCATGGTGATCGGGCCGTAGTCGCGACCGGCCCGCACCCGCCCGGCCCGGTCGGTGAGCTCCTTCATGAAGGCGTCGTAGACCGCGTCCACCACGTAGATCCGCTCCACCCCGACGCAGGTCTGGCCCGCGTTGGAGAGCGCGCCCCACAGCGCCGCGTCCGCCGCGGCGGGCAGGTCGGCGTCGGCGTCCACGATCAACGCGTCCTTGCCGCCGCACTCGGCGACCATCGGCGTCAGGTTCGTCGCGCAGGCGGCCATCACCCGCTTGGCGGTGGCCGTCGAGCCGGTGAAGGCGATCTTGCTCACCCCGGGGTCGGAGGCCAGCGCCGCACCGGTCTCGCCCAGCCCGGTCACGGTCCGCAGGACCCGGTGCTCCGGTACGGCCTCGGCGAACAGCGCGGACAGCAGCACCCCCACGCCCGGGGTCAGCTCGCTCGGCTTGAACACCACCGCGTTCCCCGCGGCCAGCGCGTAGGCGATCGACCCCATGGGCGTGAACACCGGGTAGTTCCACGGCCCGATCACCCCGACCACGCCCAGCGGCAGGTACTCCAGGGTGGCCGCGATGTTCGCCCCGACCAGGCCGGGGGAGACGCGCCGCCGCCCGAGCACCCGGTGGGCGTTCCTGGCGGCCCAGTCCAGGTGGGTGACGGCCAGCACGACCTCCAGGACGGCGTCCCCCCTGGGCTTGCCGGTCTCGGCGTGGACCACGTCGGCGATCCTGGACAGGTCCCGGGTGAGGAGCGCCTTGTAGTCGAGCAGCCGCCGCCTGCGCTCGGCCGGGCCCAGCCCCGCCCACCAGGCGGCGGCGACCTCCGCCTCGGCCACGGCGGCGCGCACCGCGGCGGCGTCCTGGATCGGATGGGTGCCGACGACGGCGCCGGTGGCGGGGTCCAGGGAGTCGAAGGTGCGCTGTCCGGTCACCGTGGTCAAGGTCGTCTCCTCTGCGCCGTGGCGGATGCCCGCGCGGGCGGCGCGCCTTCGGCGGCGGGGACGCCCGCCACGAGGGCGGGACGCCCGCCACCCGCGAGACGCGGCGAGCCGTGCGGACACGGTGCGCTCACGATAGACCCGATGCCGCGGTCCGGTACACCGGGACCGGCCCGTCCGGCCTCTCCGGTGCCTCCGGTGTCTTCGGTGTCTTCGGTTCGTCCGGTGCCTGCGGTGGTCCGGTGCCCGTCCCGCGCGGCCGGCCGGGAGCGGGAGCGCGGGGCTTCGGGAGCACGGGTCCCGCGGGGGCGTCAGCGGGTGAGCAGGCCCCGGTCCATGGCCGTGGTGACGGCGGCGGTGCGGTCGGAGACGCCGAGCTTGCCGAAGGCGCGCAGCAGATGGGTCTTGACGGTGGTCTCGCTGATGAACAGGGCCCTGCCGATCTCCGCGTTGGTCATCCCCCTGGCCACCAGGGAGAGCACCTCGGTCTCGCGCGGCGAGAGCGACTCGGTCACCGGCGCCCGCATCCGCGTGACCAGCCTCGTCGCCACCGACGGGGAGAGCACGGTCTCCCCGCGCGCCGCGGAACGGATCGCGGCCAGCAGGTCCGCCCGGGAGGTGTCCTTCAGCAGGTACCCCGCCGCACCCGCCTCGACCGCCCGGACGATGTCGGTGTCCGTCTCGTAGGTGGTCAGCACGATCACCCGGCTCTCCGGCCGGTCGGCCAGGATGCGGGGGATGGCGCTCACCCCGTCCCCGTCGGGCATCCGCAGGTCCATCAGGATCACGTCGGGGCGGATCGCCCCGGCCCGCACGACCGCCTCGTCCCCGGACGCGGCCTCGCCCACGACGGTGATCCCGGGATCGGCCTCCAGCATCCCCCGAAGCCCCTCACGGACCACCGGGTGGTCATCGACGATCATCACGTGCAGCATCCGTCATCCTCTCCCGCCGAGCCGGTCGATCCGCCCGGCCGCGCGACCCCGGCCGGTCGTGCCGGCCCGCTCGGCCGTGCCGGGTCGTTCGGCCGTGCCGGGTCGTTCGGCCGTGCCGGTAGGGCCGGTCGTGTCAGGCCGTTCGGTGGGGCCGGTCGTGTCAGGCCGTTCGGTGGGGCCGGTCGTGTCAGGCCGGTCGGTCCGTTCGGTCGTATCGGGTCGTTCGGTCGTGCTGGCCCGTTCGGTGGTGCCGGTACCGCCGGTGGGGACGATCACCTCGAGCGAGGTCCCGCCGCCCGGCGGGCCGGTCACCGTCACGGTCCCGCCGACCTGCTCGACGCGGCCGCGCATGCCGCGCAGGCCGTACCCCCGGGAGACGGACGGGTCGAGCCCGCGCCCGTCGTCGCGCACCTCCAGACGGACCGACTCCTCCCGGTAGGAGATCGACACGACGACCGACTCCGCGGCCGCGTGCCTGCGCACGTTGGCCAGTCCCTCCTGGACGGCGCGGACGAGCACCACCTCGACCGGTGCGCTCAGCGGCCGGGACGTCCCCGACACCTCGAAGCGGGCGGACAACCCCGTCTCCTCGCCGAGCCGGCCCGTCAGCCGCTCCAGTGCCTCGTCCAGGGTGGAGCCGTCCAGCGGGGCCGGGCTCAGCGTGGTGACCAGCAGCCGGGCCTCGGCGAGGTTCTCCCGCGCGGTCCGGACGGCCAGCGCCAGGTGCCGGGACGGGTCCTGCTGCGCCTCGGCCGCCTGGATCAGCATGATGATGCTGGTGAAGCCCTGGGCCAGGGTGTCGTGGATCTCCCCGGCCAGCCGTTCGCGCTCGGTCTGGGCCCCGCGCTCGGCCGAGAGCGCGGCCACCTGGGCCCGGCTGTTCTCCAGCTGTTCGATGAGCATGGCTCGGTCCTCGCTCTGCGCAGTGATCTTCTCGATCCAGACACCGAAGATGCTGGAGAAGAAGATGATGATGGTCATCACCATCAGGAAGTTGAACGGCTCCGACGTCAGGAAGACGTAGCGGACGGTCGGGGAGAGGTTCAGCGCGATCACGGCGACGATCGCCTGCCTGGCACGGAAGACGATGAAGCACTGCGGGCAGAGCCCGAACAGGGCGAACGTCGCGTCCGGCGCGAACAGCCCCGCGGGGGTGAAGAGCGCGATCATGACGACGATGTAGGCGATCTCGCGCGGGCGGTTCCCGGAGAGGATCGCCGGGCGGCCGAGCAGCAGGTAGAGCGGGAGGATCGTCAGCAGACAGCCCGCGACGACCAGTTTCACGTGCGTCGGGGCGTCGGAGGTCACCGCGAACCAGGTGGGCAGCAGCGTCCCGATGACGAGGAGCGCCTCCCACCCGCGAAGCGATCGCCACGCGTGCGCCCCCGCCCCCCGAAGGAGGGGCTCGGCGCGGTCGTCGGCTCTCATCCGTCGCGACGGCTCTTCCAGCGGAACGTCATCAGGCACAGCACCAGTCCTCCGACGGTCCAGGCTCCCAGGACCAGGGCGACCCGGTCCAGCTCGTAGGAGTTCGCAAGCTCCAGTGTGGCACCGGCGTCACCCAGGAAGACCGACCGGAACCCCTGGCACATCCACTTGAGCGGGAAGAGCGAGGCGATGTTTACCAGCCAGGACGGGAGCGTGAAGACGGGGATGAACACCCCGGAGATGAACTGCAGCACCGTGAACGGCAGCGTGATCACCGCACCGGCGCTCTTGGCCGAGCGGGGCAGGCCGCTGATCGCGACACCGAGCAGCGACGATCCGACCACGCCGAGCACGAACACCCAGGCGAAGGTGAACCACCTGGACGCCTCCGACGGTAGCTGCAGGTCGAACAGCGCGACCCCGATGACCAGGAGGATGACGACCTGCAGGAAGGAGACGAACAGGGTGGTGAGGGCCTTGCCCATGAAGTAGGCGCTCCGCGGCAGCGGCGTTCCGGCCAGCCGCTTGAGCGTGCCGTTGTCGCGGTCCATCGCGATGGTGATCCCGAGGTTCTGGAACCCCGTCATCGCGGCGGTGCCGATCAGCCCGGCCACGTAGAGCTGGGAGACGGTCAGGCCGGTTCCCTCGACCTGGCTGGAGAAGATCGAGCCGAAGAGCACCAGCATGATGATCGGGAAGGCGAAGGTGAAGATGACCGCGTCCCTCTCGCGGAAGAACATCCTGCTCTCCAGGGCCGCGCGGGCCAGTCCCAGGTGGACGGTGGAGGGCTGTCGCGTCTCGGCGGGCGGGGCGGCGGGGCGGGCGAGGGTCTGGTTCATCCGGGAAGTACCTTTGCGGGTCGGTCGGCGCGGGGGGCCGACGCGCGGGTTCGACGTTTGGAAGATGTTCGGGAAGGGGGGCGGGGATTCGAGGGCCTGGAGTTCGAGGGTCCGGGATTCGGGGGCGGGACGGGGCGGCCGTCGACCGACCGGTCGCCGGCAGGGTCCGCACCCGGGGCCGGCGTGGAACCGGTCCCGGGGAGGGGGTCAGGCCGGGGTGCCGATGAGGCCGAGGTAGATGTCCTCCAGGGACGGCCGGGTCACGGTCAGCTCGGGGACCTCGCCGTCGAAGCGGCCGGTCAGCTCCAGGACGGTCGCGGTGGGCGTGTCCGTCTCCACGAAGCGGCGCTCGCCCTCCTCGGACCAGCCGACCACGGCCTTGGCGGTGGCCCTGCCGCCCAGGGACGCGGGATCGCCCTCGGCCACGATCCGCCCCGCGGAGACCACCGCCACCCGGTCGGCCAGTGCCTCGGCCTCGTCCAGGTAGTGGGTCGTCAGCACGATCGTGGTGCCGTCACGGGCCAGGCCCTCGATCAGCTCCCAGAAGCGCCTGCGGGCCTCCGGGTCGAACCCGGTGGTCGGCTCGTCCAGGAAGAGCAGGTCGGGGCCGCCGATCACGCCGAGCGCGACGTCCACCCGGCGCCGCTGGCCACCGGAGAGCTGCCGGATGCGGCTGTTCGCCTTCCCGGTCAGCCCGACCAGCTCGATCACCTCGTCCGGGTCCTTGGCCCGCGGGTAGTAGCGCGCGAAGTGCCGGACGGTCTCCCGTACGGTCGTCTCGGCCACGTCCTCGGCCGTCTGCGGCACGATGCCGATCCGCGACCGCCACGCCCGGGTGGGACTGCCGGGATCGACGCCCAGGACGCTGACCTCGCCGGCGTCCCTGGTGCGGTGCCCCTCCAGGATCTCGACCGTGGTGGACTTCCCGGCCCCGTTCGGGCCGAGGATCGCGAAGACCTCGCCCGCGTGGATGTCGAGGTCGATACCGGCGACGGCCTGCACGTCGCCGTAGCGCTTGGTCAGGCCTCTCACTCTCACCGCTGTGCTCATGTCCCCAGCCTCGCGTCGGCGAGGCCGCGGCGGGACCAACGTTCGACGGAGCCGGTTGTCCACCGAACGGAGGACGCGCGGAGGACACGCGGAGGACGCGCGGAGGACACGGCGGGGGACGTCACCGGCGAGCGCGATCGGGTGCGTGCCTCGCCGTGGCCGGCGTTGTATCCTCTGCGAGGGCATCAAACGTCGTCACCGGTCGGGTGAGGCGCACGAGGTGTCCGGGATGCCTTTGGGGGCATTTCAGCATGGCTGTTCATTTCAATCACACGATCGTCTTCTCCCGGGACAGGCAGGTCTCCGCCGAGTTCCTGGCCCACATCCTCGGGTTGAAGGTCGGCAGGCAGTGGGGCCCGTTCCTCCCGGTGGAGACGGCCAACGGTGTCACCCTGGACTTCGCGACCAGCGACCAGGAGACGATCACGGAGCACCACTACGCGTTCCTGGTCGGCGAGGACGAGTTCGACGAGATCCTCGGGCGGGTCAAGGCGGCCGGGGTCACCTACTATCCGGATCCCCGGCTCTCCCGCCCGAACGAGATCAACCACAACGACGGCGGGCGGGGTTTCTACTTCCTCGACCCCGACGGGCACGGCATGGAAGTGATCACCGTCCCCTACGGCGGCTGGTGACCACGGGCCCCGCCCGGCACGTCCGCGCCGCAGGGGCCTGAGCCCGCACTCCCGTCACGCCCGCACCGGTGGGAACGGCGTCGCGTCCACGCCGGGCGGGCGTGATCCGCGGTCTCCCCGACGCCCGGAACGCTCAGAACGCCAGGAGCGCCAGGAACGCCAGGAACGCCCGGAACGACCGGAACGCTCAGAACAGCGTGTCGTTGCGCTCGATGCCGCGCAGCTCGTCGTAGTCCAAGGTCACGCAGCGGATACCGCGGTCGGTGGCCAGCGTCTTGGCCTGCGGGGCGATGCTCTGCGCGGCCAGGACGCCGCTGACCGGGGCGAGCAGCGGGTCGCGGTTCATCAGCTCCAGGTAGCGGGTCAGCTGTTCCACGGCGTCGATGCCGGCGCGGCGCTTGAGCTCCACGGCGACGGACGCGCCGGTGTGGTCGCGGCAGAGGATGTCGACCGGCCCGATGGCCGTCATGTACTCGCGGCGCACCAGGGTCCAGCCCGCTCCCAGGGTGGTGATGTGCTCGGCCAGCAGCTCCTGCAGGTGGGCCTCGACCCCGTCCTTGATCAGGCCCGGGTCCACGCCCAGCTCGTGGCTGGTGTCGTGGATGATCTCCTCCATGGTGAGGACCAGCTGCTCACCGGTCTTGCCGTGGGTGACCGTCCAGGTGCCCTCCTCCTCGCGGAGCCTGCACGGCGGGTTCATCCAGTTCAGCGGCTTGAAGGCCCGGTCGTCCGCGTGGATGGAGACGCTGCTGTCGGCCTTGATGAGAATGAGCCGGGGTGCCATCGGAAGATGGGCGGTGAGCTTTCCGACGTAATCCACGCTGCACCGCGCGATGACCAGACGCATGACCGAACCCTACCGGCCGGACGGTCCCCGGATCCCCGTGATCCGTTCGGCCGGCAGGGCGGTGTGCCGCTTCTCCGCGGTGTTCGTCTTCTCCGCGGCGTTCGGCAGCGCATCCGCCGTCAGCGCATCGCCTCGGAGAGCTTGACGCGCCCGCCGGTGCGCAGGACCGCGCGCCGGTAGATGCGCGCGCCGAGCATGAGCGTGCCCACCGTCGCCAGGAGCATCAGGACCGCCGCCACGGCGATCTCCCAGGCGAGCACCTGGCCCCCGGCCATCCGTACCGGCATGACCATGGAGGAGAACGGCGGCACCAGGGACAGGATCCGGGCCACCGAGCCGTTGGGCTGGACCGCCGCGTAGTAGGCCACCAGGTAGGTGACCATCATGAGCATCGTCATCGGCGTCAGGACGCTGTTGGCGTCCTCCTGCCGGGAGACCAGCGATCCGAGCGCCGCGGCCAGCGCCGCGAAGAACGCATAACCCAGGACGAACCAGAACAGGGCGCTGAGCACGATGCCGGTCATGCCCGGGGGCAGGTCGGCGGCGAGGCCGGTGGCCGCGGCCGCGCCGAGACCGGCCACGATGATCACGACGAGGTTCGCCAGCGCGAGCGCGCCCAGTCCCACGATCTTGCCGCCCAGCAGCTGCCAGGGGCGGACCGAGGTCAGCAGGATCTCCACGATCCGGCTGCCCTTCTCCTCGACCACCCCCATCGCGACGTACATGGAGGAGTAGATGAGCAGGAAGAACAGCACCATGACCAGCAGGGACGCGATGCCCGCCCGCACGCCCGCGTAGCGGGCGTCGGCGCCGACCGAGACCTGCTCCAGGGGCGCGACCTGCATCGCCTGGGCGACCTTGGCCGGATCGAGGCCGGCGTCGGCCAGCCGGCTCTGGGCCTGGACGGTCTGGTTGGCGTTCTCCAGCAGCAGGCCCAGCTCGCGGTCGACCTCGCCGTCGGCGAGCACCCTGCGGCCGTCCACCACGGCGGCGTCCAGGTCGCCCGCGGTGAGCGCGGCGCGCGCGGCGTTCTCGTCGGGCAGGTCCCGGACGGTGATCTTCACGTCCTCGGCCGTGCCGGTCAGGGCCGGTCGCAGCGCCTGCGACTGCGTCCCGGCGAGTCCCACGGTGTAGGAGTCGGGCCCGGAGAAGAGCGTGGGCAGGTACGCGACCGCCGCGACCAGCACGGCGCTCACCACCAGGCTGATGACGAACGCCTTCGTACGGGCGCGCGTGACGATCTCGCGTCGCGCGACCAGCCAGAGCCCGTTCATCGCCGCACCGTCCCCTCACCCGAGGGCGTCACGCCCGCGGTCGTCGTGTCCGTGTTCGTGCCGTTCGTGGCCGGGCGCGTCATGCGACCGCCTCCCGGAAGATCTCGGTGAGCGTGGGCCGCTGCCAGCCGAAGTGCTCGACCCTCCCGGCCTTGATCGCCAGGTGCAGGACTTCCTGGCCGTCGCCGTCGACGCCCGCGACGAGCACCTCGTCGCCCCTCTCGGTGACCTCTCCCGGCAGGGTGGCGGTCCAGCCCGGGGCGGCGTTCCTGACGACCACCCTGAGCAGGCCGCGCCCGCCGCGGTCGCGCAGGCTCTCGGTCGTGCCGCTGGCCACCATGCGGCCCGCGGAGATGATGCCGACCGAGTCGCAGAGCCGCTCGACGAGGTCGAGCTGGTGGCTGGAGAAGAGCACCGGCACGCCCGTGCGGCAGCGTTCGGTGAGCACCTCGGCCAGCGCGTCGACGGCCAGCGGGTCCAGCCCGGAGAACGGCTCGTCCAGGACCAGGACCTCGGGCCGGTGCACCAGCGCCACCGCGAGCTGCGCGCGCTGCTGGTTGCCCAGCGAGAGCGTGTCCACCGCGTCACCGGCGCGTTCGGTGAGCGAGAGCCGCTCCAGCAGGTCGCCGGTGGCCTTCCTGGCCTCGCCCGCGCCCATGCCGCTGAGCCTTCCGAAGTACTCGATCTGCTCGGCGACCTTCATCTTCTGGTAGAGGCCGCGCTCCTCGGGCATGTAGCCGAACCTGCGGCGGTCCTCGAAGGTCAGTTCCCGGCCGTCGCGGCGCACGGTGCCCGAGTCGGCGGTCAGCACGCCCATCAGGATGCGCATCGTGGTGGTCTTACCGGCGCCGTTGGCCCCGACGAAGCCGAACATCTCGCCCGGCCGTACCGAGAACGTCACCCCGTCCAGGGCGGTCTTGTCGCCGTAGCGTTTGTGCAGGTCGTCAATTTCGATCATGAGGGGGACCCATCGGTGAGACGTCTCAGCACGGAGACGTAGTCGTGGAACGCCCGGCGGCCCTCGTCGGTGAGGGCCAGCCAGGTGCGTGGGCGCTTACCCACGAAGGCCTTCTCCACGCGGACGTAGCCGGCCTCTTCCAGGGTGATGACGTGCTTGGACAGCAGGGAGTCGCTGACCTCTATCGTGTCGCGCAGAAAGCGGAACTCGGCCCGGTCGGTGACCGCCAGCGCGGCCATGACCGAGAGCCGGACGGGCGCGTGGATGACGTCGTCGAGCTCGTGACGGGGGTGTGAACCCGCGCCGCCCGCTCCACCCGTGCCGTCCGTGCCTCCCGCGCCGTCCGTGCCTCCCGCGCCGGTCGTGCCGCCCGCGGCGTTCGTGCCGTTCGCGCCGCCCGTGCCGTTCGCCTGGCTCACCGTGCCGCCCGCAGCACCCGCCAGGCGGCGTAGAGGGGAGGCAGGCTCGCGCAGGCCGCCAGCACGACCAGCGCCACCTTCCAGCCGGTACCGGGATCGTCGGGGACGAGGAACAGGCCGACCAGGAAGACGACCGCGACGGCGCCGAGGTAGGTGACCGTGACCGGCCCGGTCGGCCTGCCGGCCCAGGTGACCTCGCGGTCCTCGACGCTCATCCTGCCGAGATACCAGGTGGACGCGACGGTCAGGACGAGCCACAGCAGGCCGACCGTCAGCTGGGACCAGGCGGGACCGAAGTTCATGACCGGCCAGTACACGATCGTGGCCAGGCCGACGATCAGGTAGATCAGCCCGGCGACGCGCGCCGGGCGCCGGGCGCGCCGGTCGACCTCGCCGATCCGGCGCAGCGCCTCCTGGGGTGTCAGCTCTTCCTTCACGCCTCCTCCTCTGCTCATGTTCTCAAACAGTAATGGATACTCAACTCGCGTTCAAGTAGTCGCGTGTTGTTCACTACTAGGAACCGGCTTTTGGGGTAGCCGGTACCTCTCTGGGACACTGTGGCGATGCCGGAGCAGGTCGTCCGCCACGCGGAGCGGGTTCCGCGGGCAGGGTGGGGAGAGTGATGACGAGCACGTTCGTGACGGTCGGTGTGGTCGGTCTGGGCACGATGGGCGCCGGGATCGCCGAGTGTTTCGCCCGCGCGGGGATCTCCGTGATCGGCGTGGAGGCCGGTCCGGAGGCGCTGGCACGGGGACGGGGTCACCTGGAGGACTCCACCGGACGCGCGCTCGCCAAGGGCAGGCTGACCGAGGCGGCCCGCGCGGAGATCCTCGGCAGGGTGACCCTGACGACCTCGCTGGAGGACCTGGCCGACGCCGACCTGGTGATCGAGGCCGTCCCCGAGGTCATGGACTTCAAGCGGGCGATCTTCACCGACCTGGACCGCATCTGCAAGCCGTCCGCGGTGCTCGCCACCAACACCTCCTCGCTCTCGATCACCGCGATCGCGGCCACCACCACCCGGCCGGGCCGGGTGATCGGCATGCACTTCTTCAACCCCGCGCCGGTCATGAAGCTGATCGAGGTGATCCACACGATGGTCACCGACGAGGGTCTGGCCGAGGAGGTGGCGGAGCTGGCGCGGCGGCTCGGCAAGACCCCGGTCACCGTCGGCGACCGGGCCGGTTTCGTGGTCAACCGGCTCCTGCTGCCGTACCTCAACCACGCCGCCGTCCTGCTGGAGAGCGGCCTGGCCGGCCGCGACGACATCGACACCGCGATGCGGCTCGGCGCGGGGCTGCCGATGGGCCCCTTCGCCCTGCTGGACCTGATCGGCCTGGACACCTCCTACGAGGTGCTGAGCGTGCTGTTCCAGGAGAGCCGCGACCGCCGCCACGCGCCCGCGCCGATCCTGCGCGAGCGGATCTCGGCCGGCCTGCTCGGCCGCAAGGCGGGCGGCGGCTTCTACGGGCCCGGCGAGCACGCCGACACCTCCCACACCTCCCACACCTCCGGCGCCCCCGGCCCGTCCGCGGACGAGCCCTCGCCGAAGCGGGTCGCGGTCCTGGGCGAGGGGGGCGACGCCTTCGCCGCCCGCCTGGCCGATGAGGGCCTCACGATCACGCCGGTGGAGGAGGCCGAGGCGGTCCTCGCCCTGTCCAGCGTCCCGGTGATCGAGCTCGCCCCGCGGCTGCCGCACCCCGAGCGCCTGGTCGGCGTGCACCTGGTGGGCGAGGGCGTCGCCGAGGTCGCCTCCACGGTGCTGACCGACCCCCGGGTCGCGCGCGCCGTGCAGAGCCTGGTCCGGGCCGCCGGTCGCGTCCCGGTGCCGTGCCGGGACCGTGCCGAGTTCGTGGTCGACGCGCTGCTGTACCCGTACCTCAACGACGCCGTCCGGATGTACGACTCCGGATACGCGACCTGCGAGGACATCGACGTCGCCATGCGGCTCGGCTGCGGCTACCGGCAGGGCCCGTTCGAGACGATCGACGCACTCGGCCTGGAGACCGTCCGCGACGGGCTGCGCGCCCTCTACGCGGAGTACCGCGAACCGTTCCTCGCGCCCGCGCCGCTGCTGGAGCAGCTCGTCGCGGCCGGGGTCCGGAGCTTCCGAGACCGGCCGTGAGCCCTCGCAGGGCACGCCGCGCCGGCCCCTTCGACCGCGACGGCAAGGGGACGGCACGCCCGGTGGGCGCCTTCGTGCCCGGCCTGGACAGTACCGAGGAGTGGCCCGACGGTGAGTGGCGGGTGCGCAGGCTCACCGGTGGCGCGGCGGACAAGGTCTACCGCTGCCCCGGCTGCGACCAGGAGATCGGGGCGCGCGTGCCGCACGTGGTGAGCTGGCCGGCCTGGCCCGGCGGCGAGGACGAGCGCAGGCACTGGCACACCGCGTGCTGGCGCAACCGGCTCAGGCACGGCCCCGGCCGCAGCAGATACTGAACGACCGACGACGCGGATCTGAGGAGAGACATGGAGATCAGGGCCTCCACGGTGCTGCCCGCGCGCAGGGAGCCGATCGAGCTGCACACCGGTGACGGGCTGACCCTCGTCGGCGAGCTGGCCCTCCCGGCCGACCGGCCCCCGGTGGCCACGCTGGTCTGCCTGCACCCGCTGCCCACCCACGGCGGCATGATGGACAGCCACGTGTACAAGAAGGCGGCCAACCGGCTTCCCGCCCTCGCCGACCTGGCCGTGCTGCGGTTCAACACCCGCGGCACCACCTCCGAGCGGGGCACCTCCCAGGGCGCCTTCGCCGAGGGCGAGGGCGAGCGCCTGGACGTCGCCGCCGCGCTGGAGTACGCCGACTTCCACGACCTGCCCCGGGTCTGGCTGGTCGGCTGGTCCTTCGGCACCGAGCTGGCGCTCAAGTGGGGGCACGACCCGCTGGTGCAGGGCGCGATCCTGCTCTCCCCGCCGCTGCGCCGGGCGGGCGACGCCGACCTCGACGCCTGGGCGCGGTTCGGCCGGCCGCTGGTCGCGCTGGTGCCCGAGTTCGACGACTACCTCCGCCCGCAGGAGGCCCGCGAGCGGTTCGCCCGGGTGCCGCAGGCCGAGGTCGTCGGGGTGGACGACGCCAAGCACCTGTGGGTCGGCGAGCCGTACGTGCGGATCGTGCTCGACGAGATCGTCCGGCGGGTGAACCCGGCGGCCCACCCCCTGCCCACCGAGGTCGCCGACCAGCCCGGCCAACCCGACCCGGTCGGCCGGCCCGGTCAGCCCGGTCAAACCGGTGAGGAGGACCGGACCGACCGGCCCGCCGAGGTCGCGGGCCCCTAGACCCGCCCGGTCCGTGCCCCCGCCGGGATCTTCGTGACCGTATCGGCGGGACCGTCCCGTTCACCGGCGGCGCGATCACCCCGCCGCCGGGAACGGCGGGCGATCAGGGGGTGCCGGGGACGGGCCGCGGGAATACGGTGGGGGCGTGCAGCTGTACACACGCTCGGCGGGTGAGGGACTTCCGGTCGTCCTCCTTCACGCCTTCCCCCTGTCCTCGGCCATGTGGCTGGCCCAGCGGGAGGGCCTGGCCGAGGTCTGCAAGGTCATCACGCCCGACCTGCGCGGCTTCGGCGGCTCGGTGCTGGGCGAGGACGAGCCCTCCCTGGACGTGATGGCCGACGACGTCGCCCGGCTGCTGGACCGCGAGGGCGTCGACCGGGCCGTCGTCGGCGGCCTGTCCATGGGCGGCTACGTGACGATGGCCCTGTGCCGCCGCCACCCCGACCGCCTGCTGGGGGTGATCCTCGCCGACACCAAGGCGAGCGCCGACCCCGAGGAGGCCAGGTCCGGCCGCGAGCGGATCGCCGACGACGTGCTGAGGGAGGGCACGTCCGTCCTGGTGGAGAAGGTGCTGCCCGGCCTGCTCGGGCGGACCACGCTGGAGCGCAGGGCGATGGTCTCCGGCCGGGTGCGCGGGCTGGTCCAGGCCGCGCCGCCGGTCGCCGCCGCCTGGGCGCAGCGGGCCATGGCCGCCCGCCCGGACTCCTTCGACACGCTGCGGGCGCTCGACGCGCCGGTCCTGGTGATCGTGGGCGAGGAGGACGAGATCACTCCGATCGCGGTCGCGGACGCGATGGCCGAGGCCGCCCCCGACGGGCGGCTGGCGGTGATCGAGAAGGCCGGTCACCTCAGCGCGATCGAGCAGCCCGAGGCGTTCAACCGGGCGGTGTCGGCCTTCGTCGCGGAACTCGGCGGGGGATCACCCCGCCGCTGAACGGCACGGGGACCGGCTCCGGGACCGGCCCGGGTCCCGTACGCCGGAGGGATCGGGCGGGGAGCACAGGAAGAGAGCCCGGCGACCGCGATGGTCGCCAGGCTCTCCGGTAGCCGTCGTCAACGCCCCGAGCCGTCGGCCGCCCTACTCCTGCCACCACTCCGCGTCGTCGTCCTTGGTCTCGGCCCTGGCGGGAGCCGGGACCGGCTTCTCGGCACCGTTGGCGCTCGCGGCCGGAATGGCCGGCTTCGGCGGGGCCGCGGCGATCGCGGGCTCCGGCTCGGCGGGCGGCAGCGGCGCGCCACCGAGGAGCTGGCGCAGCTGGGCGAGGTGGCTGGTGATGCTGTCGCGCTGGCGGGTCAGCTCGTCGACCTGGCGCTGGGCGACCGAGCGGCTGCGCTCGGACTCGGCCTTGGCCTCGGAGACGATGGACTCGGCGCTCGCCTTGGCCTCCGACACGACCTGGTCGGCGTTCTTGCGCGCGTTGGCCAGCAGCTGCTTGGCGTGCGTGTCCGCCTCGCGACGGGTCTGCTCGGCCTGCTGGGTGGCCTGGGTGGCCCGCTGCTCGGCGGTGGCCGCCCGCTGCTCGGCCTCGGCGACCAGCTTCTGGGTCGCGGCCTGCGCGGTGGCGTGGCGCTCGGCCTCCTGGCGCTCGGCGTCCTCGCGCCGGGCGGCGAGCTGGATCTCGAACTCCGCCTCGTCCTGGGCCCGCTTGGCCTCGGACTCCTCCAGCACCCGCTGTGCCTGGGCGCGCATCTCGTCGGCCTGGCGCTTGGCGGTGGTGAGGACCTCGTCGCGCTCACGCTTGGTCGAGGCGCGCAGCTGCGCGACCTCGCGCTCGGTGGTGGTGCGCAGCTTGGCGATCTCGCGCTCGGCGTCGGCGCGCTTCTCGGCCACCTCGTGGTCGGCGGTGGCCCGCAGCTTGGAGACCTCGCGCTCGGTGGTGGAGGTCAGCTCGTCGGCCTCGCGGCGGGCGGTCGAGCGGATCTCCTCGGCGTCGCGCTCGGCGCTGGTGCGCATCTCCTCGACCTCGCGGGTGGCGAGGGCGCGCTTCTCGGCCGCCTCGTTCTCGGCGGCGGCGCGCAGGTCCGCGGCCTCGACCTTGGACGCCGCCTTGATCTCGTTCGCCTCGGACCTGGCGGCCTGCACGAGCTCGGTCGCCTGCTCCTCCGCCAGGCGGAGCAGCTGCTCGATCCGGGCGCCGAGGCCGGAGTAGGTCGGGCGCTCCTGCTCCTGGAGCTGCCTCTGCGAGTCGGACAGCTCCCGCTGCAGGGCCTGAACCTGCTCCCGGGCCTGTCGCAACTCGCCGTCGACCTGCTTCAGATGGTCGTGCACCTGGTGCCGGTCAAAGCCACGGAGCACCACGTCGAATTCCCGAGCGGGAGCGTCCTCGAAGAAGTTGTTGAGCTGGGCGTCGATGTCGGACTGCATGGAGGCTCGATCCTGGGTTGTCGAGACGGCTACACGGGCCGGACGGGGGTTTCAGGCATCCGAAGCGGGAGCCGGGGCGGGATCCACGTCCGGTGGTACGCCAGCGTACTCCGCCGGTGCCGAGTTGGCTGTCTCGTCCGGCTTTATGAGTGACTTGTTACGTATCAGCGTTTCTTGCCTCCTGCGTGGTCTCCGGCTGCCCTTCCGCGGCCTGTACGAGCTCGGTGAGCATGCCCCCGACGTCCTTGGGGTGGAGGAATCCGATCGAGGAACCCATCGAGCCGTGGCGCGGCGTCTCGTCCAGCAGTCGCACCCCCCGGGAGCCGACCTCCTCCAGCGCCCGCGCGACGTCCGGGACGCCGAAGGCGACATGATGCACCCCCTCCCCGCGCTTGGCCAGGAATTTGCCGACCGGCGTGTCGGGCCCGAGCGGTTCGAGGAGCTGGATGTACGATCCACCGCCCTGCCCGTCGGAGATGCGCAGCATGGCCTCCTTGACTCCCTGCTCCTCGTTGATCTCACGTGCCACCACCGTGAGGTCGAAGGTCCGCTGGAAGAAGGCGATCCTCTCCTCAAGGTCGTGACAGGCGATTCCCACATGGTCGATGCGCATGAACATGGGGTGTTCCTCCATGGCGGTCGCTGAGGTACTCATGGGTATGGTGGCAAAGTCGCCCAACGTCCCGCCAGGGAGGCCCCTGTTATGTCTGGTTCCGTCATCGTCGCCGGAGCTCGTACGCCCATCGGACGCCTGCTCGGCTCGCTGTCCGGACTGTCCGCCGCCGAGCTCGGCGGCATCGCGATCAAGGCCGCGCTGGAGCGCGCCGGCGTCGCCCCCGACGCCGTGCAATACGTGATCATGGGGCAGGTGCTCCAGGCCGGCACCGGCCAGATCCCGGCCCGTCAGGCCGCCGTGAAGGCGGGCATCCCGATGACCGTCCCCTCGCTGACGATCAACAAGGTCTGCCTGTCGGGCATGGACGCCATCGCCCTGGCCGACCAGCTCATCCGGGCCGGTGAGTTCGACATCGTGGTCGCGGGCGGCATGGAGTCCATGTCGAACGCCCCGCACCTGCTGCCCGGCATGCGCAGGGGCGTGAAGTACGGCGGCGCCGGCGTCGTCGACTCGATGGCCGTCGACGGCCTCACCGACGCCTACGACCAGGTGGCCATGGGCGAGTCCACCGAGCGGCACAACACCCGCCACGGCGTGACCCGCGAGGAGCAGGACGAGTTCTCGGCCCGCTCCCACGCCCTCGCCGCCGCCGCGATCAAGAACGGGACGTTCGACGACGAGATCGTCCCGGTGGCCATCCCGCAGCGCAAGGGCGACCCGGTGATCGTCTCCGCCGACGAGGGCGTCCGCGGGGACACCACCGTCGACGTCCTGGCAGGCCTGAAGCCGGCGTTCGCCAAGGACGGCACGATCACGGCCGGTTCGGCCTCGCAGATCTCCGACGGGGCCTGCGCGGTGGTCGTGATGTCCCGGGCCAGGGCCGAGGAGCTGGGGCTGACCTGGCTGGCCGAGATCGGCGCGCACGGCAACGTCGCCGGCCCGGACAACTCGCTGCACTCTCAGCCCGCCAACGCGATCAAGCACGCCCTGGGCAAGCAGGGGCTCTCGGTCGACGACCTGGACCTTCTGGAGATCAACGAGGCCTTCGCCCAGGTCGTCCTGCAGTCGGCCAGGGAACTCGGCGTGGGGCTCGACAAGGTCAACGTCAACGGCGGCGGCATCGCGATCGGCCACCCCATCGGCGCCTCCGGGGCGCGCATCGTGCTGGCCCTCGCCCACGAGCTCAAGCGCCGCGGCGGCGGTCTCGGCGCGGCCGGGCTCTGCGGCGGCGGCGGCCAGGGCGACGCCCTGATCCTGCGCGTCCCCTCGGTCTGACCGTGGAGGTCTCCGACCTGGTCGAGATGGCCAGGGCCGGCCGGCCCCGGGCGGTGGCCCGGCTGATCTCCATGGTCGAGAACGGCTCCCCGCGGCTCCGCGAGATCACCGCCCTGCTCTGCGCGGACCGGCCGCGGCGGGCCAGGATCATCGGCCTGACCGGTTCGCCCGGCGTCGGCAAGTCCACCTCGACGGGGATGCTCGTCCAGGCGTTCCGCAAGCGCGACCTGCGGGTCGGCGTGCTCGCCGTCGACCCGTCCTCGCCGTTCACCGGCGGGGCCCTGCTGGGCGACCGGGTCCGGATGCAGGACCACGCCACCGACCCGGACGTGTTCATCAGGTCGATGGCCAGCCGCGGGCACCTGGGCGGGCTGTCGTGGGCCGCGCCGCAGGCGCTGCGCGTCCTGGAGGCGGCCGGGTGCGACGTCGTCCTGGTGGAGACCGTCGGGGTCGGCCAGGCCGAGGTGGACATCGCCTCGCTGGCCGACACCACCATCGTGCTGCTCGCCCCCGGGATGGGCGACGGCGTCCAGGCGGCCAAGGCGGGCATCCTGGAGATCGCCGACGTGTTCGTGGTCAACAAGGCCGACCGCGACGGGACCCAGGCCACCGTCCGCGAGCTGCGCAACATGCTCGCCCTGGTCGAACGGCCCTGGAGACCGCCGATCGTGCCGACCGTGGCCTACCGGGGGGAGGGGGCCGAGGAGGTGGCCGACGCCCTCGACGCCCACCTCGCGTACCTGGAGTCCTCGGGCGAGCTCGTCCGGCGGCGCCACGCCAGGGCCCGCGACGAGATCGAGGCGATCGCCCTGGCCGCGCTGCGCTCGCGCTTCGCGCACCTGCACGGGGACCGGCGCCTGGACGCCCTGGCCACCCGCGTCCTGGACGCGGGACTCGACCCCTACACGGCGGCGGACGAGCTCATGGAGGCCACCGGCTGACCCCGGACCCTCCGGCCGGGACCGCTCGCACGGCGGTCCCGGCCGGAGGGCGGTGGTGTCACGGCCCGCGCGGGCGCCCGTCCCACCCGGGCACCGGCCGCGGGTGCGGGGGTATGGGGGGTACGGCGGGGGTCAGGGCTCGTCGGTGAACTTGACGACGACCTTCGTGAAACCGAGCCCCTTCAGCATGCCCTCAAGCATGATCTTGGTGTTCTGGTCGGCCCGCTTGCGCAGGTCGCTGGCCACCGCGGCCTCGGTGATCTTCTTCTCGGCCAGCATGTACAGCTCCCGCTGGTCGTTCGGGGAGGAGGACAGCAGGTCCTCGACCCGGTCGAAGAGACCGCGCTGCTGGGCGTGGACGTAGGAGCGCTTGTTGTCCAGGTTCGCCTTCTCCAGCTGGGCGCGGGGCAGCCTGACCGTGACCTCGGTGCGGTCGGGGGAGACCGTCAGCGCGCCCTGGGCGATGCCGCCGAAGTCGACGTAGGCGTCGACGCTGCCCGCGCCGACGAAGAGCGTGCGGCTGCCCTTGACCGCGTCGGGCAGGAAGGCCGCGTCCTTCTCCAGGTCGACCACCACCTGGAAGTTACCAGTGGCGGCCTCGAAGCGGCTGAGGTTGTGAATGGACTCCAGCAGCACGGGCTGGCTGCGGTCGACCGTGGCCTCGCCGAACGGGTTCAGCGACGACCAGGCCAGCCGGGCCCCCACCGCGAGGAGGACCGCGACGACGAGGAGCGTGACGAGGAGCGGCCAGCGACGCCTGCGCGGCGGCGCCGGTGGCGTGCCGGGCGGAGCTTCCTGGGAGGCTTTCACAGCGCTCTCCTTCCCCGGACGGTGGTCTTCTCACCCGGAGCCTATGCCGATCTTGTCAGCCCCGGGGTGACGGTACCGTGGCGCCCTCGGCGTAGGGGAGGCTCCACGGGGCCGCCGGGGTGCCGGCCGGTGACGGCGGCGGCCCGCCGGGTGCCCGGTGGGCCGGTCCGGGACTCGGCTCGGGCCCGATCGAGGCGCCCCCCGCGCCCTGGCCGGCCTGGCCGTCCCCTCCGGTCTGCCCCGTCCTGGTGGCCTGGCCCGTCTGCCCCCCGAAGTGGGTGCTCTGCAGCCTGCAGCCGGTGAAGTCGGTGTAGTAGAGCCGGAGCCAGTCGCGTCGCTGGACGTCGGTGAGGCCGGAGAACCACGCCGCGGCGTACCGGTGCTCGGCCAGCGGCCCGCCCGGAAGCGGCTCCCCCCTCAGCCAGGCCGTCACGATGTCGCGGTACCCCGCGGCCGGGGTGGCGTCGCACCGCGAGGCCAGGCCGTCGACGAACTCGTCGGCCGCCTTCTCGGCGAACCCCGCGGCCAGGTCGTCCACGTGGATCGCGATCACACCGGCCGACAGGGGGGCCTCGTCGTCGCGGGAGTGCTGCTCGACCCGGGAGAACTCACCCGGGGTCCCCGCCAGCCGAGCCGCGATCTTGACGAACTCCGCGCTCAGCTCGGGCAGCCCGGCGCGCATCCCCGGGTGCACGCAGACCATGATCGGCCATTCCTGGCAGCTGTAGACCACCCGCTGCGCCGAGACCGGCTGCTGCTCGGTGAAGAGCCTGGCCATCCCGGTCCCCGCCGCCAGCACCGCGATCAGCGCGGCGGCCAGCACCAGCGCCTGGCGGGTCACCACGGCCGCCCAGCCGAGCAGCAGCGCCGCGCTGATCCCCACCAGCCAGAGCGTCTGGTCGGTGAACGCCGCCGCGTTCAGCCCCCGGAACGGGTCGTACGGCTCCCGGGTGGCGGGGGCGAGCCGGTCGCCCCAGGCCGGTCCCTGCGACAGCCAGGTGAACAGGCTGTAGCAGCCGAGCCCGGACAGCACCGGCGTGATCGTCCAGGGCATCAGCCAGCCGGTCACCCAGCCGATCACGACGTACAGCGCCAGCCCGGCCGCGCCCATCACCAGGCCGCTGGGCAGCAGCCGCCCGGCCTGCTCGGTCATCATGGTCCTGACCGCCAGGACCATCACGGTGGCGGTGAACGCGCCCCCGGCCACCACCAGGATCGCCAGCGGCGCCCGTACCGCCTGCCACGGGGTCATCGCCCGGCCGCCCGCCCCGCGCCGCCTGCGCACCGCCACCCAGGCGGCGAAGGCCGCAGCCACCGGGCCGGTCAGCCGGAGCGAGCCGATCACCGCGACGATGATGTTCTCCCACGCGCTGACACCGGGAACCAGGACGCTCCACGCCGCGGCCACCCCGAGCACGAGCAGGATGGCGACCGCCATCAGCCCGCTCTGCCGGAGTTCCTCGCGCGAAACGCCCCTGCGCTCACGCACCGGCGGGCGTGGTGGGAACCCACGCCGCGTCGGTGTGACCGGTATCGGTCCGGCGTTCGGACGCCGTCACGTTGTCGTTCATCAAGACACCCCCCGTGCCGTGAATGTGCCGTGAATGTGTGGGCGCCGGTCCCCTCGGCGCCGGTCCGGCTCGCGTCCCCCGCAGGCCGGACTGAGATCATCGCGGCCACTTGGCCACGGCCTCACCATTCGATGTGGGAACCATAACGGAGCGTGATGTTTGGCGCCCGGGTTCTTGGTGAAGCCATCAGCGCGGTGACTCTGCGCGTCCGGACGGACCGGCGTGAGGCCGCGCTACCGTAGCCCTGTGGGCACAGGTCAGCTGAATCTCCCGTTTGACCCCATCGAACGCGCCGCCTCGACGTGGCGCGTTCACTTCGGGCCCTCCTCGGCCATGGCCGCCGTCACATCGATCATGAGAGCGCACCAGATCCTGCTGTCGCAACTGGACACGCTGCTCAAACCACATGACTTGACCTTCGCGAGGTACGAGGCCCTGGTGCTGCTGACCTTCAGCAGGACGGGGGCGCTGCCGCTGTCGCGGATCGGCGAGCGCCTGATGGTGCACCCCACGAGCGTGACCAACACCGTCGGCCGCCTGGAACGCGCCGGGCTGGTACGCCGCCTGCCCAACCCGCGCGACGGCAGGGGAGTGCTGGCCGAGATCACCGACCGGGGCCGCGAGGTGGTCCGGCTGGCGACCGCCGACCTGATGGAGGCCGACTTCGCCATGTCCGCGTACGGGGAGGAGGAGCTCGGGCAGATGTTCGAGCTGTTCAGGACGTTGCGGGTGGCGGCGGGGGATTTCAGTGTTGATGGCGACGCTTCGCGTCGCGGTTCGTCCGCTTAGATCCGGCTCTGTGTTCATGGCGACGCTGCGCGTCGCGGTGAGTCCGCTCTGATCCGGCTCTGTGTTCATGGCGACGCTGCGCGTCGCGGTTCGGCCGCTCGAACCCGGCTCCTTCCCTCGTCACTCATCCGCTTCGCTCCTTCGCTCCTCAGTCCAGTCGCCGGCGCGGCCTCACGGCGCTCCTTGGTCCAGTCGCCGGCGCGGCCTCACGGCGCTCCTCGGTCCAGTCGCCGGCGCGGCCTCACGGGGCGGTCCCCGGGGTGGGGTGAGAGGGGTTTTCCCTCAGGGCGGATCGAAGGGGTGGGCGGATCGCTGGCCAAGAATTAGTAGGACGTCCTAGTATCTTGGGGAGGCCACAAGCCGGATTGAAGCCATATGCCGTACAAGGGGGTTGGCCATGGACGCCGAGCAGGTCGAGGCGGGACGGGCGCGCTGGCAGGCGCGGTTCGACGGGGCGCGTAAGCGCGATGCCGAGTTCCGGACCCTGTCGGGGCTCGACGTCGAACCGGTCTACGGGCCCGGCGGCGCCGACCCGCGGATGGAGCGCATCGGCTGGCCCGGGGAGTTCCCCTTCACCCGCGGCCTGCACCCCACCGGCTACCGGGGCAAGGCGTGGACCATCCGGCAGTTCGCCGGGTTCGGCAACGCGAAGCAGACCAACGAGCGCTACAAGATGATCCTCGGCGCGGGCGGCGGCGGGCTGAGCGTCGCCTTCGACATGCCGACCCTGATGGGCCGAGACTCCGACGACCCGCGCTCGCTCGGCGAGGTGGGCCACTGCGGCGTGGCGATCGACTCCGCCCTCGACATGGACCTGCTCTTCGACGGCATCCCGCTCGGCGACATCACCACCTCGATGACGATCAGCGGCCCGGCCGTCCCGATCTTCTGCATGTACGTCGTGGCCGCCGAGCGGCAGGGGGTGCCGGTCGGCAAGCTCAACGGGACCCTGCAGACCGACATCTTCAAGGAGTACATCGCGCAGAAGGAGTGGCTGTTCGCCCCCGAGCCGCACCTGCGGCTGATCGGCGACCTGATGGAGTTCTGCGCCTCCGACGTCCCGGCGTACAAGCCGCTCAGCGTCTCCGGCTACCACATCCGCGAGGCCGGCTCCACGGCCGCGCAGGAGCTGGCGTTCACCCTGGCCGACGGGTTCGGCTACGTCGAGCTGGGCCTGTCGCGCGGGCTGGACGTGGACGTCTTCGCCCCCGGCCTGTCGTTCTTCTTCGACGCGCACATCGACTTCTTCGAGGAGATCGCCAAGTTCCGCGCCGCCCGGCGGATCTGGGCGCGCTGGCTGCGCGACGTGTACGGCGCGAAGACCGACAAGGCCCAGTGGCTGCGCTTCCACACCCAGACGGCGGGCGTCTCGCTCACCGCGCAGCAGCCGTACAACAACGTGGTGCGCACCGCGGTCGAGGCGCTCGCGGCCGTGCTGGGCGGCACCAACTCGCTGCACACCAACGCGCTGGACGAGGTGCTGGCACTGCCTTCGGAGAAGGCCGCGGAGATCGCGCTGCGCACCCAGCAGGTGCTCATGGAGGAGACCGAGGTGGTCAACGTCGCCGACCCGCTCGGCGGATCCTGGTACGTGGAGGCGCTGACCGACCGGCTGGAGGCCGAGGCCGAGGCGATCTTCACCAAGATCCGGGACATGGGCCCGGACGGCACGATGACCTCCGGCATCCTGCGCGGCATCGAGGACGGCTGGTTCATGTCCGAGATCGCCGAGGCCGCCTTCGACTACCAGCGCAAGCTGGAGAAGGGCGAGAAGCGCATCGTCGGGGTCAACTGCCATACGGCCTCCATCGACGAGCCGCTGGAGATCCTCCGGGTCAGCCACGAGGTCGAGCGCGAGCAGAACCGCGTCCTGGCCGAGCGCCGCGCCGGGCGCGACCAGGCGGCGGTGGACGCCGCCCTGTCGGAGATGGTGCGCGTCGCACGGGGCGACGGCAACATGATCCCCGCGATGCTCGACGCCGCCAGGGCCGAGGCCACGCTGGGTGAGATCTGCGACGCGCTGCGCGCCGAGTGGGGCGTCTACACCGAGCCGGCCCGCTTCTAGCGGCGGCGGACCTTCCGGCGACGGACCGGGGCATCGACCGGGATACGGCAGGATTGGAGCATGAGCCCAGCGGACTTCACTCGACCCGGATCGCTCTACGGCGCCGTGGACCTCGGCGCACGCAAGCAGGCACTTGAGGCACAGGCGCGGCGGGAGACCGCCGCGCAGGAAACCGGCGGTGTTCCGGCGCCGGTCCTCGACGTCGACGACGCCAACTTCGCGGCCGAGGTCGTCGAACGCTCCATGAACGGCCTCGTGCTGCTGGAGCTCACCGTCACCCGTGCCGAGCAGGCCAAGCAGTACAGCCTGCTGCTGGAGAAACTGGCCGCGGAGAACGCCGGCCGGTTCACCCTCGCCAGGGTCGACGTCGAGCTCAGCCCGCAGATCGCCCAGGCCCTGCGGGTGCAGAACGTGCCCGCCCTGTACGCCATCTTCCAGGGGCAGCCGGTGGCGGTCGTGCCCGGCATCGCCACCGAGCCGCAGCTGCGCGACTGGCTGTCGCAGCTCATGGAGGCCCTCGCCCAGTACCTCCCGCCCCCCGGCGAGGAGCCCGAGCAGGGGCAGGAGCAGGCGCAGGAGCCCCCCGTCGACCCGGACGTGCTCGCGGCCGAGCGGGCCGTCGACGCCGGTGACCTCGACGGTGCCGTGGCCGCCTACGAGCGGCTGCTGGCCCGCTCGCCGAACGACCAGGACGCCAAGCTCGGCCTGGCCGGTCTCGGCCTGATCCGCCGGACGCAGGACGTCGACCCGGCCGACCTGCAGAGCCGCCTGGGCGACCCGGCCGACATCGAGGCCCAGCTCCTGGCCGCCGACTTCGACATGCTCGCGGGGGAGGTGGACAGGGCCTTCGACCGCCTCGTCGACGTGGTGCGCCGCACCTCGGGAGCCGACCGCGACAGGGCCAGGGTGCACCTGCTCGGCCTGTTCGACACCCTCCCGGGCGACGACCCGTCCATCGTGCGGGCCCGCAGGAACCTGGCCAGCGCGCTGTTCTGACCTCCCGCCGGGTTCGCGACGCCGAGCGGGGCGCGCGGACCCGGCCGGTGGTGGCACGATGGGAGTCATCCCAACCAAAGTCAGTCGCAAAGGAGCGGATTGGCTGTGGCCACCGTGCCGAGTGTGTCGTACTCCATCACCGTACGCCTGGAGGTGCCCGCCGGCGGCAAGGCCGTCAGCCAGCTCACCCACGCCGTAGAGTCCGCCGGAGGCGTGGTCACCGCGCTCGACGTGACCACGGCCGGGCACGAGACGCTGCGCATCGACGTCACCTGTGCCGCGCGTGACACCGACCACGCGCAGGCGATCGTCGACAAGCTGGAGGGCGTCGAGGGCGTCGTCATCCACAAGGTCTCCGACCGCACCTTCCTGATGCATCTCGGCGGCAAGATCGAGATGAAGTCGAAGGTGCCGCTGCGCAACCGCGACGAGCTCTCCATGGCCTACACCCCCGGTGTGGCCCGGGTCTCCATGGCCATCGCCCGCAACCCCGAGGACGCCCGCCGCCTCACCATCAAGCGCAACACCGTCGCGGTCGTCACCGACGGCTCGGCCGTGCTCGGCCTGGGCAACATCGGCCCGGCCGCCGCGCTCCCCGTCATGGAGGGCAAGGCCGCGTTGTTCAAGCGGTTCGCCGACATCGACGCCTGGCCGATCTGCCTGGACACCCAGGACGTCGACGAGATCGTGCGGACCGTGCAGATCATCGCCCCGGGCTTCGGCGGCATCAACCTGGAGGACATCTCGGCGCCGCGCTGCTTCGAGGTGGAACGGCGGCTGCGCGACCTGCTGGACATCCCGGTCTTCCACGACGACCAGCACGGCACCGCGATCTGCGTGCTCGCCGCGCTCACCAACGCGCTGCGCGTGGTCGGCAAGGACCTCGGCGAGGTCCGCATCGCCCTGGCCGGCGCGGGCGCGGCCGGTACGGCGGTGCTGCGCCTGCTGCTCGCGGCCGGCGCGCGCAACGTGATCGTCTGCGACTACCTGGGCGCGGTGCACCGCGGGCGCGACGACCTGGACGAGTCGCTGCGGTGGATCGCCGACCACACCAACACCGAGGGCTACTCCGGCGACCTGCGCGGTGCGGTCAAGGGCGCCGACGTGTTCGTCGGCGTCTCCGCGCCGGGCATCCTCAACGGCGACGACATCGCCACGATGGCCAAGGACGCCGTGGTCTTCGCGCTCGCCAACCCCGAGCCGGAGGTCTCGCCCGACGCCGCCCGGGAGCACGCCGCCGTGGTCGCCACCGGCCGCTCGGACTACCCGAACCAGATCAACAACGTGCTGGCCTTCCCCGGCGTCTTCCGCGGCCTGCTCGACGCCCAGGCCACGATCGTCAGCCAGGAGATGCTGCTGGCCGCGGCCAAGGCGCTGGCCGCCGTGGTGACCGCCGAGGAGCTCGGCCCCAACTACATCGTCCCCAGCGTGTTCCACCCGGACGTCTCGGCCGCCGTCGCGGCGGCGGTACGCGAGTCGGCCGGCGGCCGGGCGCGTACCGGCATGACCGAGGCCTGACGGCGGGCCGCGGACCTCGCGCCCGGACCGCACGGCCGGACCTCGTGCCCGGATCTCGTGCCCGGATCCGCGTCCCGGGACGCGGATCCGGGGCCGTCGCGGGCGTCGTCGCGGGCGTCGTCACGGGCCCGTACGCTCCGCGGAGTGGCCCGGCGTGCGCGGCCGGTGACACGGACCGAGGTCCGGGCATCGGAAAGGCAGGGGGGAGCAGCGCTCAGGGGGGTTCACCCCTCATGATGGAGGTATGGCGGAGGCGATCTACGTCGGTGGACTCCTGGTGGCGACCCCGCAGCTGGAGGATCCCAACTTCCGGCGCAGCGTGGTCCTGGTGCTGGAGCACGACCTCGACGGCGGCACCCTGGGCGTGGTGCTCAACAGACCCAGCGACATCTCGGTGACGCAGGTGCTTCCCACCTGGGACACCATGGTCACCGGCCCGTCCGTGCTGTTCCAGGGAGGGCCCGTCCAGACCGACAGCGCCCTGGCGCTGGCGGCGGTGCCCAGCGGGCAGGAACCGCTGGGCTGGCGGCGGCTGCACGCGGGCATCGCGGCGGTGTCCAGGCTGGGCACCGTCGATCTCGACGCGCCCCCGGAGATCCTCGCCGGGGAGATCGCCCAGATGCGCATCTTCGCGGGCTACGCCGGCTGGTCGGCCGGGCAGCTGGAGAGCGAGATCGGCGAGGGCGCCTGGTACGTCGTGGAGTCCGAGCCCGGTGACACCTTCCACCACGATCCCGAGTCGCTGTGGCGGGCGGTGCTGCGCCGCCAGCGAGGCGAGCTCGCCTACGTGGCCACCTGCCCGGACGACCCCTCGATGAACTAGCGGCCCACGCGATCCGCCGGGCCCTCCCGGTGGCCCGTTCCGTGCGGTCCGGCCGTCCCGCGGTCCCCCCGTCCCGCGTGATCCCGCGATCCTCCCGGCGGCTCGTCCCGTGTGATCCGGCGGCCCTTCGGCGACCCTTCGACGGCCCTCCCCGGCCACCGGTGGCCAGGACGGGCGCTCGCGGGCATAAAATCGCCAGGGTGAGTACGAAGATTCTCCCTGAGAGCGACGTCCGCCCGGACCTGTCGCACGGCGACGGCGACCACGAGCGCTTCGCCCACTACGTCGAGAAGAACAAGATCATGGAGAGCGCGCTGAGCGGATCTCCGGTCCGCGCGCTCTGCGGGAAGGTCTGGGTGCCCAACCGCGACCCCCAGAAGTTCCCGGTCTGCCCGGAGTGCAAGGAGATCTACTCGGGCCTGCCGAAGGGCGAAGACGGCAACAAGGAATGAGTGTTGCTCGCGGGTGATCGCCGCGGATGAGGCTACGGTCGGGATGTCGCCGGGGGGCGGCGAAACGACCAGCGCCTGGATCTGTCGGGGGAGTCCATGTTTCGGCGTGCGATCGCCGTTCTTTCCGCATGCCTGTTCACGGTGGGCGTCGACGCGCCCCGCGCGCACGCCGCCCCGGAGCCGCCGCGAGGACCCGCCGTCCCCGCGCAGGCCACGGGCCCGGCCGCTCCGGCGTCGCCCGGTGGCCCGGCCGTGCCGCTCACGCTCCCGGTGACCGTGCCCACCTGGGTGCACGTCCTCACCGACGGCCGCCTGGGCGCCCCCGAGACCGCGGTACGCGACCAGATCGCCACGCTCAACGCCGCCTACTCCGGGAAGCTCGGCGGGGCCGACACCGGGATCCGGTTCAGGCTGGACGGCGTCACCCGTACCGTCAACGCGGCCTGGTTCCGCGATCCCGTCGTCCACGAGCGGGAGATCAAGCGGTTGCGCCGGGGCGGTCCGGAGACCCTCAACCTTTACCTGGCCCAGCTCGGCGAGCTGGTGCTCGGCTACTCCACCTACCCGCACGGGTACACCAAGGCGCCCACCCTGGACGGCGTGGTCGTCGACTGGCGCAGCCTGCCCGGCGGGGCGATGCGCAGCTTCGACCGCGGGTTCACCGGCGTCCACGAGATCGGCCACTGGCTCGGGCTGCTGCACACCTTCGAGAAGGGCTGTGAGGCGATGGGCGACGGGGTGGCCGACACCTCGCCCCAGGGACGCCCCACCGAGGGCTGCCCGCCGGTCAAGGACACCTGCGAGGGCGACGGGCCGGACCCGGTCCACAACTTCATGGACTACTCCGACGACCGCTGCATGTCCGGCTTCACCGCAGGTCAGGCCATGCGGATGCGGCAGATGTGGGCCGCGTACCGGGCAGCGGAGGCGAACACTACCCTTGACGGGTGACAGTACCGAAGACACCTGACGCTACACACGAGGTCCCCAGGGTCTTCGGCCCCGAGTACCGCACCGCCTCGCTGGGGATCATCCTCGTCGTCACGCTGATCGCCTTCGAGGGCATGTCCGTGGGCACCGTCATGCCCGCCGTCTCCAAGGACCTCGACGCCCTCGACCTGTACGGGGTGAGCTTCTCGGCCTTCCTCATCGCCGGGCTGCTCGCCAACGTCGTCGCCGGACTCTGGTCCGACCGGCGCGGGCACGCCTGGCCGTTCCTGCTCGGCGTGGGGCTCTTCACCGCGGGCATGGCCATGGCCGGGGCCGCCGTCTCCAAGGAACTGTTCATCGTGGCGCGGGCCGTGCAGGGCCTCGGCGGCGGCGCCGTCATCGTGGCGATCTACGTGATGATCGCGCGCGTGTACGTCCCCGCCACCAGGCCCCGGATCTTCGCCGCGCTCTCGGCCGCCTGGGTGCTGCCCGCCCTGGTCGGCCCCGGCCTCAGCGGCCTCATCGCCGGGACCGTCGGCTGGCGGTGGGTCTTCTACGGCATCGTCCCGCTGGTCGTGCCCGCCCTCGTGATGCTCCTGCCCGCGCTGCGCGGTGGACGGGACCCCGACGACGCCGCCGCTCCCGTGCCCGCGGGGCCGCGCTCCCGGCCGCTGGCGATGACCCTGGCCGCCACCGCCACCGCGGTCGGCGCCGGAGTGCTGCTGTACGGCGCGGACCGCCTCCACCAGACCCCGCTGCCCGGCGCGGTCGCCGTCGTCCTCGGCCTGGTGGCCCTCGGCGCCGGGCTGCCGAGGCTGCTGCCCCCGGGCGCCCTGCGGTTCGGCCGCGGCCTGCCCACCACGCTCATGATGCGCGGGGTGCTCGCCTCGGCGTTCTTCGGCGTCAACGCCTTCATCCCGCTGGTCCTCACCGAGGTCCGCGGCTTCTCCGTCGGCCAGGCCGGCATCGCGCTGACCATCGGCGCCCTGGGCTGGACCAGCGGCTCCTACCTGCAGAGCCGCCGCTCCTACGACCGTCCCCTGCTGGTACGGATCGGCGCCGCCGCGATCACCACCGGCATCCTGCTCACCCTGCTCGCGCTGGTGCCCGGCGTCACCGGCTGGATCACCGTGCCCGCCTGGGTGATCGCCGGGTTCGGCATGGGCATCGGCACCACCAGCGTCAACATCACCGCGATGCGCCAGTCGCCCGACGCCGAGCAGGGCGCCAACTCGGCCGCGCTCCAGGTCGTCGACACCCTGGGCAGCGCGCTCACGATCGGCTTCGGCGGTGTCATCGTCAACCTGATCGGCCACGACGACATCGGCACCGGCTACGCCACGCTCACCGTGCTGATGGCCTCGATAGGACTGCTCGGGGTGATCGTGGCCGGCCGGATGCGGGACATCTCCTGACTCATTGGTCACTGGCGTAACAGCGCTCGCGCATGGCCGGACCGCGCCCTCGCGGGCGTGGTAGGACGGTATGACCTGACCGCTTGCAGGAGGCGCCGTGCACGAACGATCCCGGGGATCGGATCCGCCGGACGAGCGCTCGCACCTCACCTGGCCGCCCCGGATCCCCGAGCCGGGTGACGACCTTCCTCCCTCGGCCCGCTGGTACGGCACCCCCGTCGCCCCGCCCGAGCGCGAGCCCGGGCGCCTGCGCCGCGTGCTGGTCGTCCTGCTCTCCCTGGCGGCCGTCGGCGCCGTCCTCGCGGGCGTGGTCGCCCTGGTCCTGTGGGCGCTGCCCACCACGCCTCCGGGCCGGGTGACCGATCCGGTCGCGGGGGTCAGCTACCCGCTGCCCGACAGCTGGTCCGCGGGCATGACGCCACCGGTCACCGCGTTCACCTCGGTCGTGGGCGACGGCGCCAACACGACCGTCATGGTCATGCCGGTGGAGCCCGCCTCCGACGTGCGCGCCACCACCGTCGAGCTCAGCGAGCTGTACGCGCGGCTCCTGCTGCACGGCGACGAGGTGAAGGTCGTGGACGACACCGAGATCTCGGTGGGCCCGCGCACCGGGTACACCCGCTCCCTGCGCGCCGAGTACCGGGACGTGGTGAACCGGCCGTCCTACCTGCGCGTGGCGCTCCTGGTCGGCCGCGGCCGGCCGGTGGTCGTGGTCGGGATGGCCCAGCCGGACGACCCGGCCTTCAGGGCCGAGATCAACACGGTGATCGCGGGCCTGCGCTGAGAGGTGATCCCTCTCCTCGTCCTTCTCGTCGCGGGCCCGCCCCGCCCCCCCCGCCACGACGGCCCCCCCGCCCAGGTCACCGGGCCGTACGGCCCGCCGGACAGGGCTTCGCGGGCCCCTAGCACGCCGGAGGAGCCTTGGCGAGGATCTCGGCCGATCGGCACGTCCTGTCGGCGACGACGATTACGCTGGGGACACTGTGAGCACTTTCGCCGCATCCCACCTGCCGCCCTCGTATCCGGACCGTGCCGCCTGGGGCACCGCGCCGAAGCTTCGCGCGTGGCAGCAGGAGGCATTTGACCTGTACACCCGCCGTGAGCCGCGCGACTTCCTCGCGGTCGCCACCCCGGGAGCGGGTAAGACGACCTTCGCGCTCCGCATCGCCAGCGACCTCCTGTCGCGGGGGATCATCCGCGCTGTGACGATCGTCACACCGACGGAGCACCTCAAGCAGCAGTGGGCGGACGCCGCGAGCCGGGTCGGCATCGCGATCGACCCTGAGTTCAAGAACAGCCAGGGCGCCACCTCCCGCGACTACATCGGGGTCGCGATCACCTACGCCCAGGTGGCCATGCACCCCGCGCTGCACCGCGCCCGCACCGAGGCCCGCAAGACCCTGGTGATCTTCGACGAGATCCACCACGCGGGCGACGCGAAGTCCTGGGGCGACGGGGTGCGCGAGGCGTTCGAGCCGGCCACCCGCCGTCTCGCCCTGACCGGCACCCCCTTCAGGTCCGACGTCAACCCCATCCCCTTCGTCACCTACGCCGAGGACGGCGACGGGGTCCGGCGCAGCGTCTCCGACTACTCCTACGGCTACGGGCCGGCGCTCGCCGACGGCGTCGTGCGGCCGGTCATCTTCCTCGCCTACGCGGGCGAGATGCGCTGGCGGACCCGGGCGGGCGACGAGATCGCCGCCACCCTGGGCACCCCCCTCACCAAGGACCAGCTCGGCCAGGCGTGGCGGGCCGCGCTCGACCCGAAGGGCGAGTGGATCCGCCAGGTCCTGCGGGCCGCCGACCGGAGGCTGACCGAGGTGCGCCGGGGCGTTCCCGACGCCGGGGCCCTGGTCATCGCCACCGACCACGAGACCGCCCGCGCCTACGCCCGCCACATCCGGACCATCACCGGCGAGGGCGCCACCGTCGTGCTGTCCGACGACCCCACGGCGTCCAAGAAGATCAAGGAGTTCTCCGCCTCCGAACAGCGCTGGCTGGTCGCGGTCCGGATGGTCTCCGAGGGCGTCGACATCCCGCGCCTGGCCGTCGGCGTCTACGCCACGAGCATCTCGACCCCGCTGTTCTTCGCCCAGGCCGTGGGCCGCTTCGTCCGCGCCCGCAAACGGGGCGAGACCGCGTCCGTCTTCGTGCCCTCCGTGCCGACCCTGATGGGGCTGGCCGGGGAGATGGAGGCCGAACGCGACCACGTGCTCGACCGAAAGCCGCCCGAGGAGGGGCTGGACGACCTCCTGATGGAGGACGCCCAGCGCAAGAAGGACAATCCCGACGTCCTGGGCGACGAGCTGCCGTTCGAGACCCTGGAGGCGGTCGCCACCTTCGACCGGGTGCTGTTCGACGGCGGCGAGTTCGGCAGCGCCGCGGAGACCGGCTCCGCCGAGGAGGAGGACTTCCTCGGCCTGCCCGGCCTGCTGGAGCCCGACCAGGTCCGGACCCTGCTCAGCAAGCGCCAGTCCGACCAGCTGAAGGCCAGGCGCGGCAAGCCCGAGCCCAAGGAGCCGGAGGTCGCCCCGCACGAGGTGATCGCCGCCCTCCGCAAGGAGCTCAACGGTCTCGTCGGCGCCTGGAACCACCGCACCGGCCAGCCGCACGGCGTCATCCACGCCGAACTCCGCAGATCCTGCGGCGGCCCGGCCATCGCGCAGGCGTCCGCCGAGCAGATCCAGGAACGGATCGCCAAGATCCGCCACTGGGCCACCCAGCGCTCCCACTGACCGGCCACCGGGGCGGACGGCCCGGACGGCGGGGCTGGCGACTCGGGCCGGATCGGAGGGAAGGACGGCTCGGGCCGCGGGCGCGGGCCGTCCGGTCACCTGACGGCGCGGTTCCGGTGGCGCAGGACCACGGTCGCGCACCCGTCCGTCCCGTCCGTCCAGAAGGGCGTCACGCCCCGCGACGCGTCCCGCTGACGAGCGGGCCATACCCGCTGCGGCGTGGGCGCCGAGCCGGCACAGGAGTCGGCCCGCACGTCCCGCCGGGCCGCCTGCTGTGCCTCGGGCTCGGCGGACGAGGCCTGGCCCTGGACGGCGGCCGAGGAGGCGGCGACGACCGGGGTCCGCGAGGGGAGGCGGGCGGCGTCGGTGGCCCAGATCGTGGCCCCCTCCAGCGCGACCAGCGCCAGCACGCTCGTCATCCGCACCAGCCTCCCGCCGCGGAAGAGGTTCCACAGGCACAGCGGGGTCAGGACGAGCCAGGAGACGCCGAGTACGAACATGTGAGGTCACCACCGGTAGTGAGAGATATTCACTCCCTGTAATACTCCTGTCCTGCCTGGTGTCCGCCGGGTTTACCCATCCATGCCGATCGGGTAATCGTTCGGATGCTCAGAGTGAACGCCCTTGGTAGTCTGTCGCCGCAACAACACCGGGCCCTCTCACCGGTTCCCCCTGATCCTTCTTTCGAAGAGGACGCGTGTCGGCCGAGATGATTCGTACCGAGATCATGGAGTACGTGGCTCCGATGTTCGAGCAGATCATGGCGAAGATGGACACCCTCGCCACCAAGCAGGATGTCGACGAGCTACGACGAGACGTGGCGAAGTGCGCCACGAAGGAAGAACTGGCCGAGGTCAGGCAGGACGTGGCCAGGTGCGCCACGAAGGAGGAGCTGGCCGAGGTCAAGCAGGACGTGGCCGAGCTCAAGGTGGACATGGCCGAGGTCAAGCAGGACGTCGCCGAGCTCAAGGTGGACGTGGCCGTCCTGAAGGTGGACATGGCCGAGGTCAAGGAGGACGTGGCCGGTCTCAAGGTGGACGTCGGTGAGCTCAAGCAGGATGTGGCCGAGCTCAAGGTGGACATGGCCGAGGTCAAGCAGGATGTGGCCGTCCTGAAGGTGGACATGGCCGAGGTCAAGCAGGATGTGGCCGTCCTGAAGGTGGACATGGCCGAGGTCAAGCAGGACGTCGCCGAGCTCAAGGTGGACGTGGCCGTCCTGAAGGTGGACATGGCCGAGGTCAAGGAGGACGTG
>NZ_JBITFY010000004.1:0-183190 GCF_044456585.1 Streptosporangium sp. NPDC050855 | reverse complement strand
GTTGGCCGGTCTCAAGGTGGACGTCGGTGAGCTCAAGCAGGATGTGGCCGTCCTGAAGGTGGACATGGTCGAGGTCAAGCAGGACGTCGCCGGGCTCAAGCAGGACTTCGGGGTCATGGACGGGAAGCTCGACCGGATCATCCTCTTCCTGGGCATGCCCGCCGCCTGAGAGGTCTCAGGCCGGGCGGACCACCGGGGTGCCGGTGAGACGGGCTCCGGCGGAGCCGAGCTCGGCGAGGGCGGCCTCGGTGGTCGGGGCGGCAACCCCGGCGGTGAGGTCCAGCAGCACCTGGACGGAGAGGCCGTGCGCGACCGCGTCCAGGGCGGTGGCCCGGACGCAGTGGTCGGTGGCGATGCCGACGACGTCCACCGTGTCCACGCCGCGCTCGTCCAGCCAGTCGGCCAGGCTCGTGCCGTCGGGGGCGGCTCCCTCGAAGCCGCTGTAGGCGGCGGCGTGCGCCCCCTTGCTGAACACCTCCTCGACGCGTCCGACCTCCAGGGCCGGGTGGAAGTCCGAGCCGCGTGTCCCGACGACGCAGTGGACGGGCCAGGAGGTGACGTAGTCGGGCTCGGCGGCGAAGTGCGAGCCGGGGTCCACGTGGTAGTCGCGGGTGGCCACGACGTGGTCGTAGCCGTGGGTGGCGGCGTGCCGGGAGATGGCGGCCGCCACCTCGGCGCCGCCGCCCACCGGCAGGCTGCCGCCCTCGCAGAAGTCGTTCTGGACGTCGACGATGATCAGTGCGGTTGGCATGGGGCTAGTCAAACACGGTCGGGATCGCGGCGTACCCCCGGGACAGCTGGTGGGCGTTGGGGGGCAGCTCGGCGAGGGACTCGCGGTGCCGCGCGCGGGCCGTCACGAGCCCCTCGCGGCCGACGACCTCGCCGTCCCTGACCAGCGGGACCTGGAGCGGGCGGGCGCCGTCCGGGTGCTCGCCGGAGACGGTGACCACCTCGGCGGCGGCGGTGCCGTCCGGTTCCAGCTCGCGGAAGGCGGTCTTGCGCCCGCCCTGGCTGGGCTTGCCCACCGACTTCTTGGCCACCGGCCGCATGACCCCCTCGGCGTCCTCACGGGCCACCAGCTTGTACACCATGGCGGCGGTGGGGGAGCCGGAGCCGGTGACCAGCGAGGTGCCGACGCCGTAGCCGTCCACCGGCGCCGCGGACAGCGCCGCGATGGCGTACTCGTCGAGGTCGCTGGTGACGATGATCCTGGTCTTGTGGGCGCCGAGCCCGTCGAGCTGCTCGCGGACCTCGTGGGCCATCTGGGCGAGGTCGCCGGAGTCCAGGCGGATCGCGCCCAGCGTCGGTCCCGCCAGCTCCACCGCGGTCCGTACGGCCTCGGTCACGTCGTAGGTGTCCACCAGCAGCGTGGTGGCGGCGCCGAGGGAGTCGAGCTGGGCCCGGAAGGCCTGCTCCTCGGAGTCGTGCAGCAGGGTGAAGGCGTGGGCCGCGGTCCCGGCGGTCGGGACCCCGTACGTCCGGCCCGCCATGAGGTTGGAGGTGGCGGAGAACCCGCACAGGTACGCGGCCCGCGCGGCGGCCACGGCGGAGGACTCGTGGGTGCGCCGCGAGCCCATCTCGATGAGCGGCCTGGTCCCGGCGGCGTGGACCATCCGCGCGGCCGCGGAGGCGATCGCGCAGTCGTGGTTGAAGATGGACAGGATCACGGTCTCCAGCAGGACCGCCTCGGCGAACGTCCCCTCCACCGTCATGATCGGGGAGCCGGGGAAGTAGCACTCGCCCTCGGCGTAGCCGTCCACCCGCCCGGAGAAGCGGTACCCGGCGAGGAACTCCAGGGTGGGCTCGTCGACCACCTGGCTCGCGCGCAGGAACTCCAGCGTCTCCTCGTCGAAGCGGAAGGCCTCCAGGGCGTCCAGGAACCGGCCGGTCCCGGCGACGACGCCGTAGCGCCGCCCGTCCGGGAGATGGCGGGCGAACACCTCGAAGACCGCCCGCCTGCTCCAGGCGCCGCTTTTCAGGGCGGCCTCCAGCATCGTCAGCTCATAGTGATCGGTAAGCAACGCGGTGCTCATGCTCTTTGTCACGAGTCGAAGACTAAGCCCGGGGTAGGGCAGACTGGTGAATGTGGGTAGCACCGCTCCAACGGAGGTCGAGCGTCCGTCAATCGACGTACGACCCGATCTGCCATGGTTGACGATCGTCTGGAACGACCCGGTCAACCTGATGTCCTATGTGACGTACGTCTTCCAGTCCGTCTTCGGATACTCCAAGGAGAAGGCGGAGAAGCTGATGCTCGACGTGCACCACAAGGGCAGGGCCGTGGTCTCCAGCGGCACCCGCGAGGAGATGGAGCGCGACGCGCAGATCATGCACTCCTACGGGCTCTGGGCGACCGTCCAGCGGGATTCGTGAGCGGACGGCGGGGCCGGTGCCGTCCGTGCCCCCTGTGGCGGCCGGGATCCGAAGGGCGCACGGGATCCGGAGGGCGGACGGGGTCCCAGGGGCGGACGGGTCCTTGGCGCGGTCCGCGAGGAACGGTGGGCGGAAGATGAGTTCGGGATTCAGGCAGGGCCCGGAAGGCGGCGTGATCACGGTCTTCGACGCCGCCGAGGTGTCGATCCTGCGCTCGCTGGTCACGCAGATCCTGGGGCTCATCGAGCCGGGCGAGACCGGCGACGACCCCCTGGAGAAGGCCCTGGGCATCGGCTCCTCCGAGCAGTCCAACGACCCGGTGCTGGCCCGGCTGTTCCCCTCGGCGTACGAGGACGGGGAGGACGCCGCGGAGTTCCGCCGCTACACCGAGGCGACGCTGCGCGAGGGCAAGCGGGCCGACGCCAGGACCATGCTGGACAGCGCCGAGGCCGGCCGGGTCGAGCTGACCAGGGAGCAGGCGCAGGCGTGGATGCGGGCCCTGAACGACGTGCGTCTCGCGCTCGGCACCCGGCTGGAGGTGACCGAGGAGGTGCACGACGAGATCGCCGACATGTCGGAGAACGATCCTCGCTATCCGGCGTACGTCATCTACGACTGGCTGACCTACCTCCAGGACACCCTGGTCCGGGCCCTTTGGTAACTTCCCCCTATGCTCACGATCTCTCGGGAACTGGTCGACCGGATCATCGCGCACGCTCGGGCGGATCACCCCGACGAGGCCTGCGGGGTGATCGCCGGGCCGATCGGCTCCGACTCTCCCGAACGGTTCGTCGCGATGGAGAACGCCGAGCGGTCGCCGACGTTCTACCGGTTCGACTCGATGGAGCAGCTGCGCGTCTGGCGGGAGATGGACGACCGCGACGAGGAACCGGTGGTGATCTACCACTCGCACACGTCCACCGAGGCCTACCCCTCGCGCACCGACATCTCCTACGCCTCCGAGCCGAACGCGCACTACGTGCTGGTCTCCACCCGTGAGGAGCTGGGCGAGGAGGCCGAGTTCCGCTCGTACCGGATCGTCGACGGGGTGGTGAGCGAGGAGGAGGTGACGATCACCCCCGCGGGGTCCTCACCCGGTACGGACGCGAGGTGAATCGTCCCTTTGGGTAAACTGGTCCTCATGTCGATCGCCGCCCCGAGCCAGGAGGACGTGGTGCTCCCGCGTCCCGGCTCCCGGGCACGGCACGCGGGCGTCGCACCCGTGCAGAACTTCCTGTTCGCGCACACGCCCTCCGTCGTCGTCTACGAGTGTCGCCGGCCGGTTCCGCTGGAATCCCCCGGTGCCCACCGGTGTTCTGATCCGATGGGCTGCACTCCCATGACGACACAAGGAGATTGACCCGCGATGGCCATCGAGGTTCGCATTCCGACCATCCTGCGCACCTACACCGACGGCGCCAAGGCCGTGGACGCCAAGGGCGCCACGCTCGAGGAGCTGATCGGTGACCTGGAGTCCCGCCACCCCGGCCTCAAGGAGCGCCTGATCGACAAGGGCGCGCTCCGCCGCTTCGTGAACGTCTACCTGAACGACGAGGACGTCCGGTTCCTGGGCGGGCTGGAGACCCCGGTCGCCGACGGCGACACGGTCACCGTGCTGCCCGCCGTGGCCGGCGGTTCCCGCTAGCGGAGCGCGACGCCGCCCGTCCCGCGCACCTCGCGGGCCGGTCGGCGCGTGCCGCAGGTCCCGGCCTGCACCACCAGGCATGTCACCCCGAGGCGGAAGCCGTACATCATGCGCTTTGACTCACTGATCGACTCGGTCGGCCGGACCCCTCTGGTCGGCCTGCCCCGGCTGTCCCCCTCGCAGGACGTGCGGGTCTGGGCCAAGCTCGAAGACCGCAACCCGACGGGTTCGATCAAGGATCGTCCGGCGCTGTGGATGATCGAGCAGGCCGAGAAGGACGGGCTGCTCCGGCCGGGCTGCACCATCCTCGAACCCACCAGCGGCAACACCGGCATCTCGCTGGCGATGTCGGCGCGGCTCAAGGGCTACCGGCTGATCTGCGTGATGCCGGAGAACACCTCCGAGGAGCGCCGCCAGCTGCTGCGGATGTGGGGGGCCAAGATCATCTCCTCGCCCGCGGCGGGCGGTTCCAACGAGGCGGTCAGGGTCGCCAAGGGCCTGGCCGCGGAGAACCCCGACTGGGTGATGCTCTACCAGTACGGCAACCCGGCCAACTGGCGTTCGCACTACGAGTCGACCGGGCCGGAGATCCTGGCGGACCTGCCGTCGGTCACCCACTTCGTGGCCGGCCTGGGCACCACCGGCACCCTGATGGGCGTCGGCCGGTTCCTGCGCGAGCACGTCCCCGACGTGAAGATCGTCGCCGCCGAGCCGCGGTACGGCGAGCTGGTGTACGGGCTGCGCAACGTGGACGAGGGCTTCATCCCCGAGCTGTACGACGCCGACGTGCTGACCACGCGGTTCTCCGTCTCCTCCGCCGACGCGCTGCGCCGCACCCGCGAGCTGCTGGACGGTGAGGGGATCTTCGCGGGCGTCTCCACCGGGGCCGCCCTGCACGCGGCGCTCGGCGTGGCGGCCAAGGCCGTCAAGGCGGGGGAGCGGGCCGACGTCGTGTTCGTGGTCGCGGACGGCGGCTGGAAGTACCTGTCCACCGGTGCCTACGAGGGAACGCTGGACGAGGCCGAGGAGCGGCTGGAGGGTCAGCTCTGGGCCTGATCCCGAGCCGGGTCGTCCCCTCCGGGGAGGCCCCGGGAGGACGGGTCCGAGGCCCGGAAGAACCGGAAAGGCCGGCCCCCGATCGGGGGCCGGCCCTTTTTCGTCCGCCGGTACCGGTGAGGGCTAGTTGAACAGCAGCCTCAGCGAGAAGCTGGCCTCGCTGCCGGACTGGGTGCCGCTCATGCCCACGGCGCGGAGCACCTGGAGGTTGGCCCTCTCCTCGCCCTGCAGGGTGCCGAGGTAGAGCTTCTCCACCTTGTCCAGGTCGACATAGGCGGCGAAGGTGGCCTTGTCGGCGTCGGGGACGGCGAGCTGGAAGGTCTCGCTGTCGCCCAGGCCGCCGTCCTTGCCGAGCTCGGCGGCGTAGTCCTGGGAGCCGGCCAGGACGAAGGTCCCGTCACCGGCGACCTTGGCGAGCTGCGGCGTGGCGGCCCCGGAGTCGACGAGGAACTTCTCGATCTTGCCGACGACCTCCTGGGCCTTGGCCGGGTCGGTGACGATCTTCGCGCCGAACCGGGGCTGGTTGCTCTCGATGCCGTTGGCGTCCACGGCCAGGGTGATGTTCTTGCCGAGCAGCGTCACCAGGTCGGCGGGGAGCTGCAGCCCGTACTTCTGCTGGGCCTGGTCGGCGAACTGCTGGAAGCCGGCGTTCCCGCCCGCGGCCTGGTCGGCCGACTTCATGATCTGCGCCCACTGCTTGCCGATCACCTCGCCGAGACCGGAGAAGGAGACCGCGCCCGCGGTGGAGGCCGGGAGCGTGCTGATCCGCGACGCCTCCGGGGTGCCCATGTCCAGGCTCTGGGCGCCGCGGCTGATGCCCGCGAGCTCGACGTACTCGCCGTCGAAGCGCAGGGCGCCCGCGACCCGGACGTTCTTGATCTGGTTCAGGGTGGCCGGGTCCTGGGTGGCCAGCTCGGGGGCCAGCGCCGCGATCTTGCCCGCGTCCATCCAGAAGGAGAGCACGCCGGTCTCGCCGAGGGCGCCCAGGTCGTCGGTGAAGGAGGCGTTCTCGCTCAGCGGCGCGGCCGCCGCGGCCTGGTCGGCCTCGGGCTGGGTGGCGGTGAGCAGCGCGTAGTCGTCGCGGAACGCGATGCCGTACTTCTCCTTGCCCATCAGCTTGGCGATGCCGGCCTTGGCCTGGTCCTGGTCCTTGACCTGGACCGCCACCACGACGCCGGGAACCGCCGCGCCCTTGCCCGAGGGCAGGGCGGCGAGGCCGATGCGGTCGCCGAGCCAGGGCTCGACGTCGGTGGCGTAGTCGATCGCGCCGAAGTCGTCGGCGTTGCCCTTCTTCAGCATGTCGAAGACGGCCTGGCGCGGGTCCTCGCCGGTGAAGGAGTCCTTGGTGACGGTGAACTTCCGGGCGATGCTGAACAGCGCCACCTTCTGGTTCGCCGCGGGGTCGAGGTCGAGCCGCACGTAGCCGATGGCGTTGGAGGGCAGGACGTCGTGCGGCTGCGTGCCGCCACCGCTGAGCATGCTGGCCGCGAAGACGCCGCCGCCGCCCACGAGGGCCACGACCACCGCGGCGATCACCGCGAACAGCCAGCCCCTGCGCTTCTTGGCGGCGGGAGGTCCGGCGGGCGGGCCGGCGCTCAGGAAGTCGGGGCCCTGCTGCTGCCAGCCCCCGGCCTGCTGGCCGTAGTTGTTCTGCTGCCCGTACGGCTGGCCCGCCTGCTGCCCGTAGGTCTGCTGGCCGTAGGTCTGCTCGCCGTACGGCTGACCGGCCTGCTGACCGTAACCCTGCTGCTGGTGACCGGCCTGGCCGTAGGGCTGACCGGCCTGCTGGCCGTAGTTGTTCTGCTGCCCGTACGGCTGGCCCGCCTGCTGCCCGTACCCCTGCTGCCCGTAGGGCTGACCGGACTGGCCGGGGGTGTGCTGCCCGTAGGGCCCGCCCTGCTGCGGGTAGGGCTGCCCCTGCCGGCCGCCGGGCTGGGAGTATCCGGCCTGGCCCTGCGGGTGGGCCTGCGTGTGCGGCTGGTCGTTGTGCTGCGCACCCTCATTCCAGCGGTAGGCGATCGTCCTGTCGGGCTGCTGCCCCGGCGTGGGCGTCTGGTCGGGGGGATTGTTGGCAGGCATGCTCACTCACAATGTGGATTTCGCGGATATGGATGAAGTTAGTGCACTTTGCTAGCAGTCCGCTTGCATTGAACTAACTACACGTTTGGTCCGTCTAAATCGCCTCGCGGCCCGTCCCCGGGGCCCCGACCTGCCCGGCCGTCCCGTGCCGACGGTCGGGAAGACGCTCCGTACCGCCGTCCCCACCGGTTCCGGTCGGGTCACGGTCCCGCCGATCCCGACGGCCCGCCCGCGGGGCCGGGCCGGGGGGCCGGGGAGGCGGAGGGCGTACGGAATCGGTAAAGTGTCCCCTCTAGAACAAGGTTCGGGAGCGTGGATGACAAAGTTCGACGAGGCGACGGCGGCCATCCGGGTGGACGAGACCATGTACGACGTCTGTCTCGACCCCGGGTACTCGATCGGCGGGCCGATCAACGGCGGCTACCTGATGGCCGTGCTGCTGCGCGCGGTGGTGGACGCCTCCCCGCACGAGCACCCGGTGACCACCTCGGTCCAGTTCCTGCGCGCGGCCCGGCCCGGCCCCGCCCGGGTGCGGGTGGAGCAGATCAAGACCGGCCGTACCGCCACCATGGCGCGGGCGACCCTGCTGCAGGACGACGCGTCCTACATCGAGGCCCTCGTCACCACCGCGACCCTCACGGGCGCAGAACCGAGGTGGACGGACGGCCCGTCGGTGGCGATGCCGCCCGTCGAGGAGTGCGTCCGGCTGCCCGACCCCAGGCCCGAGTCCGGCATGACGCTCAACGCGCAGATGGAGATGGCCTTCGACCCGCCCACCGTCGGCTGGCTCACCGGCGAGCCCACCGGCCGGCCCGAGGCCCGTGCCCACTTCCGGATGGCCGAGCCGCAGGACCCGGACCCGTACGTGCTGGCGCTGGCCGTGGACGCCCTGCCGCCGGTGGTCTTCTCCGCGGGCGAGCGCGGCTGGGCCCCCACCGTGGACCTCACCTGGCACCTGCGCGCCCTGCCCGCCCCCGGCTGGCTGACCCTGATCGGGTCGGGCCGCCTGATCGGCGACGGCTGGTTCGACGAGGACGTGGAGGTCTGGGACTCGGCCGGTCGCCTGGTCGCCCAGTCCCGCCAGCTGGCCCGCGTCGGCCGCGGCTGACGGACCCCGTCCACCCGCGCGGGCCCTGACCTCGCCCGCGGGCCCTGACCTCGCCCGCGCGGCCTGGTCCCGCCCGAGTGGAGCCCGGCCCGCGCGGATCCCGGCCTGCGCGGAGCCGGCCTGCGCGCCCTGGGCCCGCCCCGCCCGCGCGGACCCGGAAGGGACGCGCGGGGCAGGGGTTTCCCGCGGGGCGGCCGACGAAAGATGTCATGGAAAGTACACGTCTGCGTCGGTAATCAGCGTTGTGAGGATTCTTACCGTGATCGATCGTCCCAGGTCGCCTAGCCTTGGGAACTGTGTCGCAAGCGAGTATCGGAATCTTTGACAGCGGTGTCGGCGGGCTCACCGTGGCCAGGGCGATCATCGACCAGCTGCCCAGCGAGTCGATCTTCTATGTGGCCGACACGGCACGGCAGCCGTACGGTCCCAAGAGCATCGCGCAGGTACGCGCCTACGCGCTGGAGGTGATGGACCACCTCGTCGAGCACGACGTCAAGATGCTGGTGATCGCGTGCAACAGCGCCAGCGCCGCGGTGCTCCGCGACGCCCGGGAGCGCTACGACGTGCCGGTGGTCGAGGTGATCCAGCCGGCGACCCGCCGTGCCGTACGGGCGACCCGCAACGGCAGGGTCGGGGTGATCGGGACCAGGGCCACCATCGAGTCGATGGCGTACCAGGACGCCTTCGCCGCGGCCCCCGACGTCCGGCTCACCGGGGTGGCGGCGCCGCGCCTGGTGGAGTTCGTCGAGCGCGGGGAGACGATGAGCGACGAGCTCATCGACGTCGTCCGCGGCTACCTGGAGCCGGTGCTCGCCGACCGGTGCGACACGCTGATCCTGGGATGCACGCACTATCCACTGCTGACCGGACCGATCTCCTACGTGGTGGGGGACGGGGTCACGCTGGTGTCCAGCGCCGACGAGACGGCCAAGGACGTGTACCGCATCCTGCACGACCGGGGCCTGGCCGCCGTAGGGGGCGAGCCGGGTCACCGTTTCCGCGCCACCGGTGACGCGGGCCTCTTCGCCGACCTCGGCCGACGGTTCCTCGGGCCGGAGATCCAGGCGGTCGAAGTGGCGACAGTAGGGGATGTTCCGAGTAACGGGCATCGCGCGTGAGGGTGTCCCGGCGCTCCGTAGGGGGAGCGCCGGGCCTGGCGGACGAAGGAGGGCGGGCGGGCACCGGCCACCGGCGCCCGCGCCGTGACGCGCGGCCGTAATCACCGTAGGAGGCCGCCATGAAATTAACGATCGTCGGGTGCTCGGGGAGCTTTCCCGGCCCGGACAGCCCTTCCTCGTGCTACCTGCTGGAGGCCGAGGGGTTCCGCATGCTGCTCGACTTCGGGAACGGCGCTCTGGGCGCCCTCCAGAAGTACATAGGGCTGTACGACGTGGACGCGATCTGCCTGTCGCACCTGCACGCCGACCACTGCCTGGACATGTGCCCGTACCACGTGGTGCGCACCTACTCGCCGCACGGCCCGCTGCCCCGGATCCCGGTGTACGCGCCGTCCGACGCGCGCAGGCGGCTGAACTCGGCCTACGCGATGCCGGACGAGCCCGCGCTCGACACCGCCTTCGACTTCGTGGGCCTGACGCCCGGCGTGTTCGAGGCCGGCCCGTTCGAGGTGACGGCCGCGCCGATGAACCACCCGGTGGAGACCTACGGGTTCAGGGTCTCGTATGGGGGACGGTCGGTGGTCTACTCCGGTGACACCGGCGAGAGCGCCGAGCTGGTCAAGCTCGCCTCCGGCGCCGACGTGCTGCTGTGCGAGGCCTCCCACCTCGACCGGCCCGGCCTGCCCACCGGGCTGCACCTGAGCGGCCGCCAGGCCGCCGAGCACGCCGCCAGGGCGGACGTGGAGACCCTGGTCCTGACCCACCTGGTGCCCTGGAACGACCGCGACGACGTCCTCGCGGACGCCTCGCGCGGGGGGTACGGCGGGCGCATGGAACTGGCGCGGAGCGGGGCCCGGTATGACCTAGGGTGAACGGCATGGCCCGTGCAGATGGACGTTCTCCCGATCAGCTCCGCCCCGTCACGATCACCCGCGGCTGGCTCGCCCACGCCGAGGGTTCGGTGCTCGTCGAGTTCGGCGGCACCAAGGTGCTCTGCGCCGCCTCCGTGCAGGACAGCGTGCCGCGCTGGCGCCGGGGCAGCGGCCAGGGCTGGGTGACCGCCGAGTACGCCATGCTGCCGCGCGCCACCAACACCCGCAACGACCGCGAGTCGGTCCGCGGCAAGATCGGCGGACGGACGCACGAGATCTCCCGCCTGATCGGCCGCTCCCTGAGGGCCTGCGTCGACTACAAGACGCTCGGCGAGAACTCGATCGTCATCGACTGCGACGTGCTCCAGGCCGACGGCGGCACCCGCACCGCCGCCATCACCGGCGCGTACGTGGCGCTGGCCGACGCGGTCGCGTGGATGCGCAAGAAGAAGATGTGCGGCGGCGACCCGCTGATCGACTCGGTCGCGGCCGTCTCGGTGGGCGTCGTCGGCTCGACCGCGCTGCTCGACCTCTGCTACACCGAGGACGTCGCCGCCGAGACCGACATGAACGTGGTGATGACCGGCTCCGGCGAGTTCGTCGAGGTCCAGGGCACCGCCGAGGGCAAGCCCTTCGACCGGGCCGCCCTGGACGCGCTGCTCGACCTCGGCGTCGCCGGGTGCGCGGAGCTCACCCGCCTGCAGCGGGAGGCGCTGGCGTGAGCGGCCGCAAGGTGGTGCTCGCCACCCGCAACGCCGGGAAGATCACCGAACTCCGCCGGATCCTGGCCGACGCCTCGGTCCCGGTCGAGATCGTCGGCCTGGAGGAGTTCCCCGAGATCGGCGACGTCGCCGAGACCGGTCTGACCTTCGCGGAGAACGCCCTGATCAAGGCGCACGCCGTGGCCCGGCAGTCCGGGCTGCCCGCGATCGCCGACGACTCCGGCCTCTGCGTGGACGCGCTGAACGGCATGCCCGGCATCTTCTCCGCCCGCTGGTCGGGCAGGCACGGCGACGACCCGGCCAACCTCGCCCTGCTGCTCGCGCAGGTCTCCGACGTGCCCGAGGGCCACCGGGGCGCGCACTTCGCGTGCGCCGCGGCCCTGGCGCTGCCCTCGGGGCACGAACGGGTCACCGAGGGCGCCCTGCGCGGCGTGATCATCGACGCCCCGCGCGGCACGAACGGCTTCGGCTACGACCCGATCTTCGTCCCTGAGGGCGAGAGCCGGACCACCGCCGAGCTGTCCGCGGCCGAGAAGGACGCCATCAGCCACCGGGGCCGCGCCTTCCGCGCGCTCGCCCCGATCCTGGCCGAGGAGATCGCCTGACCTTCGAGGCTCCGGCCTGTCCCGTACGGGCCGGGCGGAGAGGGCGCCCGCCTCGTACGGCCCCGGCCGGAGGGGGTGCGCCCGTGATCCCGGCGGGATCGTCCCCGTGATCCCGGCAGGGAAGGGCGCCCGGCCCGAAAGATCGCCCGACCCGCGTGTCCCGGCCGGGAAGATCGTCCGGCCCGTACGTAATCGGGGCGTAAGATCCGGCGGCCCGCCGAGGGCGTAGCGTCGGGGGTATGCAGAGCAACAGGCGCATGCCCTCGTGGGCCGCGGCGCTGATCGGCCTGGTCTCCGGGATGGTCGCGGTGGGCTTCTCCCTGCTCGTCGCGGGCCTGGTGAACCCCTCCGCCTTCCCGGTCGTCGCGGTCGGCGACTCCGCCGTCGACCTCACCCCGGCGCCGCTCAAGGAATGGGCGATCCGCACGTTCGGCGAGAACGACAAGGTCGTCCTGATCGGCGGGATCCTGGTGGTGATGGCGCTCCTCGCCGCCCTGCTGGGACTCGCCGCCGCCCGCGACGTCCGGTACGGCCTGGCGGGCCTGGCCGCGTTCGGCCTGCTCGGGGTCGTCGCCGTGCTGACCCGTCCCGGCGCGGGCGTGACCGACCTGCTGCCGACGGTGCTCGGTGTCGGCGCCGGCATGCTCGCCCTGCACCGGCTTCTCCGCCGCGCCCTGGTGCCCGCCGACGATCTCCACCACACCCTGCGGGAGAGCCCGCCCGCGCCCCGCCCGGAGCCCTCCCCGGCCCTGCGGACCGTCCCGGCGGGGACCACGCCGGTCTCCGCCACGGGGACCGTGCCCTGGACCGGTGACCGGCCCGGCGTCCCCACCTCGCAGGACACGGGCGCCTTTGCGCCTCCGGTCGCGGGCGCGTCCGTCCCGCAGGACGCGGGCCCGTCCGTCCCGCCGGTTATGCGGGCCGGGAACGACCTGCGCGCGTTCGACCGCCGCGGGCTGCTGACCGGCGTCCTCGGCGGTGTCGCCGTCGCCGGGGCGGCAGGGGCCGCCGGACGCCTGTTCTCCGGCCGGGCCGAGGTGACCGCGGCGCGCAGCGGCATCGCGCTGCCCAGGCCCGCCAAGCCCCTGGCCCCGCTCCCGGCGGGCGCCGACCTCAGGATCAAGGGCCTGTCGCCGTTCGTCACCCCGAACAACGACTTCTACCGGGTGGACACCGCCCTGGTCGTCCCCCAGGTGGACCCGCGGGACTGGACCCTCACGATCCACGGCCTGGTCGACCGGCCCGTCGAGCTCACCTTCGCCGACCTGATGAAGCGCGCCGTCACCGAGGCCGACGTCACGCTCTGCTGCGTCTCCAACGAGATCGGCGGCCCCTACATCGGCAACGCCCGCTGGCTGGGCGTCGGCCTCGCCGGGGTGCTGCGCGACGCGGGCGTCCAGAGAGGGGCGGACATGCTGCTCAGCACGTCGGCCGACGGCTGGACCGCCGGGACGCCGGCCGACGTCGTGATGGACGGCCGCGACGCCCTGCTGGCCTTCGCCATGAACGGTGAGGCGCTCCCGGTCGACCACGGCTTCCCGGTCCGTCAGGTGGTCCCGGGCCTGTACGGCTACGTCTCGGCCACCAAGTGGGTCACCGAGATCAAGGTCACCCGCTTCGACCGGGACGAGGGCTACTGGACGCCCCGGGGCTGGTCCGCGCGGGGGCCGATCAAGACCCAGTCCCGCATCGACCTGCCCGCGGCCGGCTCGTCCGTCCCGGCCGGCCGGACCGCCGTCGCGGGCGTCGCCTGGGCCCAGCACAAGGGCGTGGACGCCGTCGAGGTCCGCATCGACGCAGGGCCGTGGCGCCAGGCCCGCCTCGCCGAGGCCCCCACCGCCGACACCTGGCGCCAGTGGGTCCTCGACGACTGGGACGCCACCCCCGGCAGCCACACCATCGAGGTCCGCGCCACCGACGCCACCGGCTACACCCAGACCGCCGACCGGGCCCCCATCGCCCCGGACGGCGCCACCGGCCGGCACACCGTCCGGGTGGAGGTCACCTGACCGCCTGACCGAGACACCGGCGGGGTACCGGCCGTTGTCCCACGCCATGCCGGAGGCGGGGCCTGTAAATGGTCAACTCCTCGTCGCCCCGGTGAGCCCCGTCCTACGATCTGGCTCGCAGGTGACGGGTGACGGGGGAGCCGTGAACGAGTGGAGTGTGCCCGCGGGGGTCTACAACCCCGTGGTGACCGCGGACGGGCAGCGGTGGCGGGACTTCGAGCTGGAGGTCCAGGTGTCGGCCGTGGTGGCGGCGCCGCGCGAACGCGAGCCGATGCGCTGGGGGCCGGCGCGGCTGGACCAGTGCCGGCCGTACGGGCTGGCGGGCGGGCTGGCCAGGCCGGACCCGCAGACCGAGGAGGACATGCTCAAGGCGGTCCCGGTCACCGATCAGGGCACCCCGCGCCGCTTCCCCGACCCGCGCGGCATGTGGATCAGGCTGATCAACGGGAGCGGGTCCGGTGACGACCCGTTCCGCGCCACCAACGCGATCGACTGCGCGCTGTCGGTGCTCTCCACCTGGTACGGCGTCCCGGCGGTGGCCGCGCCCAGGAGACCCGAGTACGACCGGGTCGGCAAGCCGCTGCTCAGCGGGGAGGCCGGGGGAGTGGCCAGGGCGGAACGCTGGCTGGGGCAGCGCTTCCAGTACGTGGGGCAGGGCAGGCACTCCTACATCCCGATCGCGCAGGCGCTGCTGGCCGGGGGGCACGGCTCGGCCGCGCTGATCGTCAACCGCTGGCCGGCCGGGGGCAGCCACGCGTGGAACGCGGTCAACTTCGACGGCGAGGTGATCTGGATCGACGCGCAGCGGGGGCACATGGCGGTGGAGCCGCCGTACGAATCGGTGACCGGCGTGTTCTGCGTCGTGATCGACAGGGAGGGGCGGCGGCTGTGAACCCGGAGCAGGCCAGGGCGGTGGCGGAGGAGTACTTCAGCGGGGTCCGCGGCACGGGCGCCAACTCCGACATCCGTATTTATGCCTTCAAAGAGGGCTATGTCGCCTGGGCGAACGAGCCGGAGCCGGACGATCCCGGCGTGCTGCCCGACACCGTGGGCGCCGGGTGCGTGGTCATCGACAAGGCCACCGGAGAGATCGTCATCCGGCCGCTGCTCAACCCCGAGACCGTGGCCGAGCAGTGGCCGGGACGCCGCCCCCGATAGGAGACGTCCCGGCCGTACCCGCCCGTCACCCCGCCCGCCGGTCCTCCGGCTCCCGTCCGGCTCTGCCGGGACGTGCCGGGACGTGCCGGACCGGTTCGGGGTCAGCCGCTCGCGAGCGAGCCCGTCACCGAGGCGCGGGCCGCGCGCCGGGCGGGCAGCACCGCGGCCACCACCCCGGCCAGCCCGGACAGCGCCACGAACGCCAGGATCTGCCCCACCGGCAGCCGGAACAGGACGTTCGTGGTCATCGTCTGCGCCGCGGCCCAGCCGAACACGACGCCCAGCGCCACGCCCACCAGCGCCCCGATCAGGCCCAGGACCAGCGCCTCGACCGAGAGCATCCGCCGCAGCTGCGGCCGGGTCAGGCCGAGCGCCCGCAGCAGCGCCGACTCGCGGGTGCGCTCGTGCACCGAGAGCGAGAGCGTGTTCGCGATGCCCAGCAGGGAGATGAGCACCGCCAGGCCCAGCAGGCCCGTGATGATCATCAACATCATGTCGAGCGTCTCGTCGAACTCGCCCCGGACCTCGGTCGAGCTGATCACCTTCGCCGTCGGGTACGCCTGGGTCGCCCCCTCGACCACCGCGAGCGCCTTGTCGGGGTTCACACCGTCCCGGTAGTTGACCATCACCCGGGAGTCGTCCACCCCCGGGAAGTAGCGGTCGAACTCCCCGGCCGGCACCGTCACGTCGAACAGGTTCGACTCCGCGCCGGACACGCCCGCGATCGTCAGGGCGACCGGACCGGCCTCCTTCGTCCGTACGGTGATCCGGCCCCCGACGCCCACCTTGAGGCGCTCGGCGAGGTGCTCGGCGACGAGCGCGGTCCCCGGCGTGAGCCGGTCGATCGAGCCCGCGTCGAGCTTCGGGGCGAACCCCGGGGCCGGGGTGAACGTACCCACCTGGTACGTGCCGTCCCCGGACTCCAGGGGGGCGGTGGTCGAGCGGAACGCGACGACCGAGGCGAACTCCGGCCGGACGCGCAGCTCGTCGGCGATCGAGCGGGGCAGGACCGAATCGCGTCCCTGGCTCTGCACCATGTAGTCGACGGGGAACTGCTCGTCGAGCTGCTGGGTGTACGTCGCCCGCACGGTGCCGGTGACGACCGAGATGACCGTCATCAGCGTCACGCCCACGGTGAGCGCCACCGTGGTGGTGGCCGACCGCTTCGGGTTGCGCCGGGAGTTGTCCAGGGCGAGCCTGCCGGGCACGCCGAAGAGCCTGGCGGGGACCCACCCGGCGAAGGTGGAGAGCGGCCTGACGATCACCGGGCCCAGGACCAGCACGCCCAGGAACACCAGCGAGGCGCCCACCATGACCACGAGGAGCGCGGTCTGGCCCGGGTCCATCGTCACCGCCAGCGTCATCACCGCCGCCCCCGCGACCAGCAGCAGCGTCGCGGAGACCGTCCGCAGCACACCGGCCCGGAAGGCGGGCTCCTCCACCTGGGCGCCCAGTGCGGCGACCGGCGCCACCCGCGTCGCCGTCCGGGCCGGCAGCAGGGCCGCGCCGACCGTCACGACCAGGCCGACGACCAGGCCCAGCACGATCGTGCGCGGCGCCAGCGAGGCGCTCGCCATGGGCAGTGGCGCGTCGAGCGCGGCGAGCACGGCCAGTGCTCCGGTGCCCAGGCCGTAGCCGAGCAGCAGGCCCATCACCGACGAGAGCAGGCCGACCACGGCCGACTCCAGCAGGATCGAGCCGAAGACCTGGCCGCGGGTGGCGCCGATGCACCGCAGCAGCGCCATCTCCCGGGTCCGCTGCACCACCAGGATGGTGAAGGTGTTGTAGATGACCAGCGCGGCCACGAACATCGCCACCACGCCGAACATCAGCAGCCCCACGCCGATGATCTCGTTGTCGCCGCCGTTGACCCTGGCCAGGTCCGCGGCGTACGTCTCACCGGTCTTGACCAGGTGGCCCTTCCCGGCCGCCGCGGCGACCGAGGCGCGCAGCGTCTCCTGGGAGACCCCCTCGGCGGCGGCGACGTCGACCTCGGTGAATCCCCGCGTCCCGGTCATCTCGCGGGCCGTGGCGGTGGTGTAGCCCACCGCCCCCATGTACCCGATCTCCTGGTCCAGGCCGCCGTCGAACAGTCCCACCAGGGCGAACGTGTGCCGCCTGTCACCGGCGTCCAGCACGGTGACGGTGTCGCCGACCCGGAACCCCCGCTTCCTGGCGGTGCCCTCGTCGAGCACGGCCTCCCGCCCGTTGCGAGGGACCCGCCCCTCGACGACGACGGTACGGTTCAGCGTCCCCTCGGGGAGCGAGATCCCCAGCGTCGGGTAGTCGCCGGCGGCCTTGCCGTCCTTGCCGATCAGGGCGGACGTCCCCCGCACCAGTCCCTGGGCGTCGGCGACGCCGTCCACGGCGCGGATCCTCCTCAGGGTCGCGTCGGAGACGAGCGCCTCCTCGTCGCCCTTGGCGCTCGCGGGGAGGACGGCGACGTCCAGCCGGTCGGCCGCCGCCGAGAACCTCTGGGTGTAGCCCGCGTCGATGGTGTCGGTCAGCACGAACGTGCCGGCGATGAACCCCACGCCCAGCGCGATCGCCAGTGCCGTCAGCGCCAGGCGCAGCCGGTGCGCGCGCAGTCCGGCCAGCGTGGTCCTCAGCACCTCACGCCTCCAGCTTCATCAGCGTGTCCAGCACCGACTGCGGCGTCGGCCCGGCCAGCTCGTCGACCAGCAGGCCGTCCCGCAGGAAGATCACCCGGTCGGCGTAGGAGGCGGCCACCGGGTCGTGGGTGACCATCACGATCGTCTGGTCGAGTTCGCGTACCGACGTGCGCAGGAACGACAGCACCTCGGCGCCGCTGCGCGAGTCGAGGTTGCCCGTGGGCTCGTCGGCGAAGATGACCTGTGGCGCGCTGATCAGGGCGCGGGCGACCGCGACGCGCTGCTGCTGCCCGCCCGAGAGCTCCGACGGCCGGTGCCCCAGCCGGTCGCGCAGGCCCACGGTGTCCACCACCTGGTCGAACAGGGCGGGGTCGGCGAGCCGCCCGGCGATGTCCAGCGGCAGCCGGATGTTCTGCTCGGCCGTGAGCGTCGGCAGCAGGTTGAACGCCTGGAAGATGAAGCCGATCCGCTCGCGGCGGAGCAGGGTGAGCTTCTTGTCGTCGAGCCCGGTGAGCTCCACGTCCCCGATGCACACCTGCCCGCCGCTCACCGTGTCCAGCCCGGCCAGGCAGTGCATCAGCGTGGACTTGCCCGACCCCGACGGCCCCATGATGGCGGTGAAGGCGCCCGTGGAGAACGTGACGTCCACACCCCGAAGCGCGTGCACGGCGGTGTCCCCCCGGCCGTACACCTTGGTCAGCCCCCTGGCCGTCACGGCCGGTGTCACGCCTCTTCGGGTGCCCCGCGCGCCGGCCTCTCCGGTGATGGTCATGTCAGTTCTCCTCGACAACGTACGACGTCACGACACGGAAGACGCTATTGACCTGGAAGAACGGATCCATCAGGCATTAGGCCCGACCTGCGGTCGTGCGGAGAGCACCCGGGGGAGGAGCGGCGCCACTTTCGTCGTACCGCGGCCTCGGCCGTTCGGCCGAGGCGCGCGAGGCGATCGGGGCGGGCAGGGCAGGTCGGGACCGGGACCGGGACGATCGGAACGGCCGAGGCGATCGGGACGGACAGGGCAGGGCCGGAGCGGGGGTCAGTCGGCCGAGTGGGGCGTCACCAGGCCGGACTCGTAGGCGTACACGATCACCTGCGCCCGGTCCCGCAGGTTCAGCTTGGCCAGCACCCGGCCCAGGTGCGTCTTGACCGTCGCCTCCGCCAGCTGCAGTCGACCGGCGATCTCCGTGTTCGACAGCCCCCTGGCCACCAGCACCATCACCTCCCGCTCCCGCGCGGTCACCCCGGCCAGCGCCGTCGGTTCCGCCGTTCCCGCCGGGCCCGACGCCGGAAGGTGCACGACGAAACGCTCCAGCAACCGCCGCGTCGTGCTGGGAGCCACCACCGCGTCCCCGCTGTGCACCGAGCGGATCGCGCTCACCAGGTCCGAGGGGGGCACGTCCTTGAGCAGGAACCCCGACGCGCCCGCCTTCAGCGCCGCGAACGCGTACTCGTCCAGGTCGAACGTGGTCAAGATCAGCACCCGGGGCCCTGCGGGCACCGAGCAGATCAGGCGCGTGGCCTCCACCCCGTCCATGACCGGCATCCGCACGTCCATCAGCACCACGTCGACCGCGACCCTCCGCGCGGCCTCCACCGCCTCCGCGCCGTTGCCGGCCTCCGCGACGATCTCGACGTCGGGGTGGGAACCGAGCACCATCCGGAACCCTGTACGGAGCAGTTCCTGGTCGTCGACCAGCATGACCCGGATCACCTGGTCGCTCACCGCCCGCCACCCGCGCCGCCACCCCGCGGGCGATCCGGCCCGCCCGCCGGACGGCGACCCGGGCCGTCGCCCCGGCCGTGCTCTCCCGCGCCGCCGGCCCCGTCCGCGCCGTGCTCCCTCATGCCGCCCGCTCCGCCCCGGCTCCGATCGGCAGCCGCGCCACCACCCGGAACCCGCCGCCCGTCTCGGGCCGGGCCTCCAGGCTCCCGCCGAACATCGCCACCCGCTCGCGCATCCCCACCAGGCCGTGCCCGCCCTCGCGTTCGGGCGCGGAGGCGCCGCGGCCGTCGTCGGTCACCCGCAGCAGCAGCTCCCGCACGCCGTACTCCATCTCGACCCAGGCCCTGCTGGACGGGCCGCCGTGCTTGAGGGTATTGGTCAGCGCCTCCTGGACGATCCGGTAGACCGTGAGCTGTTCCCCCTCGGGAAGCTCCCTGGGGACGCCGGAGACCCGCAGATCCACCGGCAGGCCGGACGCCCGTACCTGCGCCACCAGCTCGTCGAGCTGCGACAGGCTCGGCTGCGGCGCGTACTCCCCCTGCACGCCGTCGTCCCGCAGCACCCCCACCATCCGGCGCATCTCCGCCAGCGCCCTGCGCCCGGTGGCCGAGACCGCCTGCATCGCCTGGCGCGCCTGCTCGGCGTCGTGGCCGATCACATGGTCGGCCCCGTCGGCCTGAACGATCATCACGCTCACGTTGTGCGCGACCACGTCGTGCAGCTCGCGGGCGATCCTGGCCCGCTCCGCCGCCGCGGCCAGCCTGGCCTGCTGGTCACGTTCCCGCTCGGCCCGCTCGGCCCGCTCCTCCAGCCCTTCCAGGTAGCGGCGCCGGGTGTTGGCGTAGATCCCTCCCATCCAGACCGTGCCCGAGAACGCCGACGCGGAGGCGAAGGCGGCTCCGAACCCGGCCTCCGAGGGCGGCGACTGGAGGAACGCCAGGAGCAGCCCCAGCTCCACCACCAGGCCCGCCCCGACCGCCCAGCGCAACGAACGCCGTGACGCCACCCCGTACAGGGCGATGAGCACCGAGACGTTGAAGAACAGCGGCTGCACCCCGAGCAGCCACTGCAGGAAGCAGGTCATCGAGATGATCGTGAAGACCGTGAGCGGGCGCTCGCGCAGCCAGAACAGCGGCGCGAACAGCAGGACCCCCAGCCCCGCGAACCACCACACGTCCAGGCCCGCCGCCTCCCAGGCGGTGCTCCCGACGCCCGCGGACATCACGTTCTGCAGGGAGAACAGCAGGAACGGGACCAGCCAGAGGGCGTCGGTGATCCTGGGATGGCGCCCGCTCCAGGCGCGTAGTCTGCCGAACACACCACCACGATACGTACGGCCCGGTCCCCGCCCTTCCCCCTGAGGGGGGAACCCGGCGTACGACCCAGGTCGCAGACCCGGCACCGCTTACACCGGCCTTACGGCCGCTACGGCACGATGGTTTCCGGGAGCACCTTCCGGGGTGAGTAAAGGGAGCAGTTTGTGGTGATCAGTCACAACGGCGACAGGTCGCGCGGCCATGAGGACGGGCCGCGCGACCTTTCGTTCTTCCCCTTTGGAAATGTTCTGTGAAGAACGGATTCCGGGACGGCATCGTCACACCCGCGCCGGTCGAATCCGCCTCGGCGGAATGAACGTGATTCTTCTGTAGGGCCGTCGGGATTCGAACCCGAACTGGCACGGACCTAAACCGTGTGTCTCTGCCATTGGACTACGGCCCCTTGACGCTCCCGCGGAATCCCCGTTCCCATGAACGACGGACCGGGTGGACGAAACGCGGGTCTTCTTTTCTGTTGTCGAGCCGGTCGCCATTGACGTGACCGCCGTGCGATACCGATGCCCGGCCCCGCCGGACGTCCCCGATCCTACATCCCGGCCGGACGTACGGCATCCCGATTGTGATCAGGGCCCCTCTGAGCTGCCCGGAAACCGGAAGAGGCCACCTTCGGGACGTATCCCGGGAACCCCTTCCGGGCGACGGCGTCGCGACGGGGGTTTCACCGGACGGGGACGGCGCGCGAAAGCGGGACATGTCATTCCGGAAAGCTTCGGCGGGCGTCCGATGAGGACAATGGGCGCCACCCGTGCCGACGACGCCAGGGCGGCACGGGACGCGGACGACGCGGGAGAGAGGACGCCCGCCTTCGCGGGCGTTTCCTGGATGCGTTCCCATGCGCCCGGCACGCCCGGGAAAGGAAACGCGCGGCGACTCCCGGGGCACGCCCGCGTTTCCCCGGCGTGTTCCCGCGACCGCGTTTTCCCCGCCGTGTTCCCGTGCGCGCGTTTCCCCGCCCGTGTTCCCGCGCCCGTGTTCCCGCGCCCGCGTTTCCTGCGTCCGTGTCCCGGCGAACGGCCGCGGGAGCCCTCAGTCGAGGCCGAGCTCGCGGCGCAGGCGGGCCACGTGGCCGGTCGCCTTCACGTTGTAGAGGGCCTTCTCGATCTTGCCGTCGGCGTCGATGACGAAGGTGGAGCGGATGACCCCCATGGTGGTCTTCCCGTACATCGTCTTCTCGCCGTAGACGTCGTAGGCCCTGTGCACCTCCAGGCCGGGGTCCGACAGGAGCGGGAAGGTCAGGGCGTCGTGCTCGGCGAACTTCGCGAGCTTGGCCGGGGTGTCCTTCGACACGCCGAGGACGGCGACCCCGGCCGAGGTCAGGGAGTCGAGGCTGTCGCGGAAGTCGCAGGCCTGCTTGGTGCAGCCCGGGGTCATCGCGGCGGGGTAGAAGTAGAGGATCACGCGCCTGCCGCGGTAGGTCTCCAGCGACACGGTGGTGCCGTCGGCGGCGGGAAGCGTGAAGTCCGGGGCGGCGTCGCCCGGCTCGAGTTTCATGGTGTTCCTCCGAGGAATGGTTCCCGGGTCAACTTACCGGCCTGCCCGAAGTGCCGCGGGTGGACCGGACCTGACAGACTGATCGACATCGAGGTGTAGGGGAGGATAGCCATGGCGGACACCGATCCCGCGGAATTGGAACGGCAGATCGAGCGCACGCGCGCGGAGTTGGCCCAGACGGTGGACGCCATCGCGGACCGGGTGAGCCCGAAGCGGGTCGCGGAGCGTGGCGTGGCCAAGGTCAAGGCGAACGCGGAGCACCTGGTCGCCCAGGTCGGCGACCTGGTGGGCGGTGTCGCCGGGCCGAAGCCGGTGCGGGCCGCCGGTGAGCCGGACGACCTGTGGGAGGACGACCGGCCGGACCTGGCGCCGGTCCTGATCGGCGTGGGGGCGGTGCTGGCGCTCGGCGCGATGGTCATGCTGTGGAGGCGGCGCCACCGGTAGGGCGCCACCGGTAAGGCGTCCCGATAAGGCACTAAGGCGTCGCGGTAGGGCGTCCCGGCAGGCGTCGCGGTAGGGAGCCTGAGGCGTCCCGGCAAGGCGCCACCGGCCAAGGCCTGGTCGTGGTCCCGGCGCGGGAGGCCGGGGCCCGCAGGTCAGAGAAAGGCGTGACCCTCGCCCCGGTAGGTGGGGACCTCGTCCACGACCTCGTCCCCCTCGATCAGGTGCAGGCTGGTGAAGCGCTCGCAGAGCTCGCCGGCCTTGGCGTGCCGGAACCACACCCGGTCGCCGGGGCGCAGGTCCTCGGCGGCCTGGCCGATCAGGGGGGTCTGCACCTCGCCCGCCCCCTCGTCCGGGTCGTAGCGCAGCCCGCACGGCAGGTAGGGCTGGGGCAGGCGGTCGGCGCCGGGGGGACCGGAGGCGGTGTAGCCGCCGCCGAGGACGGTGACCACCCCCGGGGACGGGCGGCGCACCACCGGCAGGGCGAACAGCGCGGCGGGCCGGCCGGTGAAGCCCCGGTAGAAGTCGAACAGCCGGGGATGGAAGAAGCCGGAGCCCGCGGCGATCTCGGTGACGGCCCGTTCCCGGGTGGTCTTCTCGATGCTGCCGGTGCCGCCGCCGTTGACGAACTCCAGGTCGCTGATCTGCCGTACGGCCTGGACGATCCGCCCCCTGCGCGTGATCAGCTCGCGCCGGGAGCGGGCCTGCATCCAGCGGACGGCCCGGGTGCGGACCGACCTGCCGGGAAGGTCGTCCCCGACCCCGGCGATCTGCGCCTCGTACGCCATCAGGCCCACCAGGCGGAAGCCCGGCCGTTTCGCGATCTCGGTGGCCAGGTCGGCGGCCTGGACGGCGTCCCGGACGGGGGAGCGGCGGACGCCCGCCCGGAACCGGCCGCCGAAGGCGAGGTAGCCCGCGTCGACGTCCAGGCAGAGGCGGATCTCCTGGCGGTCGCGGACACCGGCGACGGCGGACTCGACGAGGTCCAGCTGCTCGGCCCGGTCCACCATGACGGTGATCTCCTGGGCGGCGCGGGGGGTGGCGGCCAGCTCGGCGAGCGCGGCGCGGTCGGCGGTGGGGTAGGCGACCAGGACGTCCCGCATCCCGCCGGAGACCAGCCAGAGGGCCTCGGGAAGGGTGAAGGCCATGATCCCGTCGAAGCCGTCCATGGCGAGGATCCGTTCGAGCAGGGCCCGGGAACGGACGGACTTGCTGGCGACCCTGATCGGCTTGCCCGCGGCCCTCCGGACCATCGCCGCCGCGTTGGCGCGCAGGGCGGGCAGGTCGACGACGGCGAAGGGGGGATCGAGGTGGGCGGTGGCCCGGTCGTAGCGCTGGCGGTCGTCCATGTCCGCAGGATAACCCGGTCGCATCGAATATGAGCCATATTCACATTGCTTCGGAGGACGGTCAACGCTCCCGCCGGTGACAGCACAAGATCGGGCAAGTGGGCGGGGGAGGCCCCGTCCGGGATCCCGGGGACGCGTACACCTGAACGAATGACGACTACTCTCCAGGACATCCTGGCGGGCTCGGGAAGCGGTGGCGGCTCGGGGAGCGGCGGTTCGGGAGGCGGCGGTTCGCCGGGCAAGGCCGCGGGCGAGCAGTTCCAGGAGGTCCGCCGCAGGTCGCTGCGGCTGCTGCGGCCGGGCAGGACCCCGGCGGGCGTCCCGGTGGCCCTGGCGGTGTCCGTGCTGCTGTCGGCCGCGGCCTCGACGACGGTGGGCCTGCTGATGGAGTCACCGGTCGCGCGCGAGCCCTACCGCCTGCTCGTCGACGGCGTGGGCTCGTGGAGATGGTCCGATCCCGCCGTCTTCGCGGTCGCGGCGCTCGCCATGCTGGCGGGCGCGACGATGGTCGCGCTCGCCGCCCTGCCGGGACGGCCCCGGCTGGTCCCGCTGGAGCCCGGCGATCCGCACCTGGTCATCGGCATCACCCGCTCCGGGCTCCGCCGTACGCTGCGCGAGGCCGCCGAGTCGGTGGAGGAGGTGAACCGGGCGCGGGTCCGGCTCGCCTCGCGGGTCGTCGAGGTCACGGTCTTCACCGACGCCGAGCGGACCGGGCCGGTCCTGCGCCGGGTGGGCACCGCGGTGGGCGACCGCCTGGCGGGCCTGGGCTCGATGTACGGCGGCGACGTCATGGTGCGCCTGTGCAGGCGGAGGGGCCGGTGAGGCCGTACACGGGGAACCGGATCGGCCTGGCCGTCACCGGCACCGTGCTCGGCTGCACCGGGCTGTACGCCTTCCTGCGGGGACGCGGCGACCTCCCCGGTCACCGGCCGGGCGCCCGGCTCGTGCACCGCGGCCTTCCGGGGTGGCTGGCCGAGCATCCCTGGCAGGGCTGGACGGCCGCGCTGGTCCTGACGGTGCTGGCGGTCCTGGCGGTGCGGTGGCTGCTACACGCCCTGGGACGGGGGCGGTGCGGCAGGCGGGCCGGGACGGGGACGGCCGTGCTCGCCGTTGCCCTTAAAGAAGTCGAAGGGCTCACCCGGGTCGGGGTCAGGCATGTACGGGACGAGCGGCTGCGCGTCACGGTGGTCTGCGCCCCAGGGACCGATGTCGGCAAGCTGGTGGCGCGGCTCAACCGGGACGCCGTGGGGAAGGTCCGACGGGCGCTCGGGGAGGTAGAACTCGGCGTGCTGGTGCGGCTGCACGTCCGGCGTCGCTGACCCGCCGTGGCCCTGCCGCCCGAAGAGCGGCATCCCGACCGCGTCGTCGTGACGCGGCGCACGGTCCCGGGGGTCGGGGACGGGGCTGGCGTACACCGGCCGCCCGGACGCCCAGCGGTGGTCCTCCTCGCTCTCCCCGTACGGCGGCTCCCCGTGGGGGTCCCGGCCGTGATCGTCCGCCGGGTCGTCCACCGGGCCGTTCGCTGGGTCGTCCGCGGGGTCGTCGGCGGGACCGCCGTCCCCGGGGCGCACCTCGCCCAGGACGCGCTCCTCGTGCCGCCGGGAGCCGAAGGCGAGCCCGGCGGCCAGGCAGACCAGCGGGAGGGCGGGGACGACGTAGCGGTGGTCGAAGGCCGCGATGAAGGGGGGCAGCACCAGCAGCACGGTCCCGGCCGCCCACGGCAGCAGCACCGCGCCACCGAACCGGCGCAGCCGCATCAGCACGCCGATCAGCCCGATCAGGCAGATGACCGCGAGGTAGGGCCCCCGCACGTAGCCGTACTCCTGGTAGCCGCGCAGCAGCCCCGCGTACGGCTCGACCAGGACGGGCGCCCCGGAGGCGCCCTGGTAGGCCGTGGTCAGCTCCTCTGCGGTCCTGCCCTGCGAGGCGGTCCCGGCGGGGAAGGGGCGGGCGGTGTCGGGGAAGACATAGGCGCTCTGCGGCCCGGGGGTCGGGTAGACGCGCCGCGTCCAGTCGAAGATGTGGGCCACGTCCTGCAGGCCGGTCCGCAGGAAGTCCACCGGCTGGGCCGTGATGGCCCGGGTCGCGAAGGCCCCGGCGAGGGCGTCGCGCTCGGCCCAGCTCCCCTTGATCCTGTTCAGCGGCGAGTCGCCGTCCCAGATGTAGACCGGCGGTGCCTTGCGCGCCCCCGCGGGCTCGACCGGGCACAGGGCGGCCTCGGGGCCGGGAGGCCGGATGACGGAGCAGTCGGCGAAGGTCATCGTCCGCGCCCACAGGAACGCGTTCCCCCGGGTCAGCCCGTAGGTGCCGTGCTCGGACGCGAACCAGGCCGCGTACCCGCCCAGGCCGATCGCGGCGGTCAGCGTGGCCGCGACGACCGCCCGCCACCCGGCGCGGCGGACCAGCAGGCAGACCAGGACGACGGCGATCAGGGGCAGCCCGACGGTCCGGGTGACGGTCGCCGCTGCCAGCAGCGCGCCGGCCAGCGCCGCGACCCATGTCGCCGGGCGCCGCCGCCACAGCAGCAGCGTCACCGCCAGCACCGCCAGGAACTGGAAGAGCAGGTCGGCCATGACGAGGTGTTCGAGCTGGACCTGGTGGACGTCCAGCAGCGCGGGCAGCGCGGCCAGCGTCGCCCCCCACCCCGGCAGCCCGCCCAGCCTGCGCAGCAGCAGGTAGACACAGACCGCCACGGCCAGCCCGAGGAGGTGCTGGACGACGACCACGGCCTGGACGCTGGAGAGCGGCTTGAGGATCCACAGGAACAGCGCGTACCCGGCGGGGCGCGACTCCAGGGGACGCGGGGAGAGCCCGGCGTTCAGGTAGACGAAGGAGTCGGCCCAGAACCACAGGGCCGGGCGGTAGCCGAGCACGGCCAGCGCGCGCAGCCCGCCACCGGCCAGCAGGGCGAGCGCGAAGACCCAGTGCGAGGCCAGGAGGCGCAGCGCCCGCCGGCCACGGGAGGGGGCGGCCGGGCCGGGACGGCGGGAAGGGCTCACCGCGTGCGTTCCCGTCCCCACCACGACCTCCCGAGTCCTGCGGCTGAGGCCACCCAGCATAGGCGCGGGATCACGGCATCCCGTCCGGGATACGAGATTTGGTGTCGATCGGGCCATATGTCGCGGCCGGGACGCGGGGCGACGACCGCCCCCGGCCGAGGCGTCACCGGACGCGCCGCCGCCCCCGCCGGTGGAGGCGGTGGAGGCGGTGGGGACGACGGGGGAGCACGGAGACGGTGGGGCGGCCCGGGTTCAGCACTCGATGACGTTCACCGCGAGCCCGCCGCGGCTGGTCTCCTTGTACTTGTCGAGCATGTCGCGGCCGGTGTCGCGCATCGTCTTGATGGCCTTGTCCAGCGAGACGAAGTGGCGGCCGTCGCCGCGCAGCGCCATCCGGGCCGCGGCGATGGCCTTGATCGAGGCCAGCGCGTTGCGCTCGATGCACGGGATCTGCACCAGCCCGCCGATCGGGTCGCAGGTCAGCCCCAGGTTGTGCTCGATGCCGATCTCGGCGGCGTTCTCCACCTGTTCGGGGGTGCCGCCCATCACCTCGGTGAGCCCGGCGGCGGCCATCGAGCAGGCCGAGCCGACCTCGCCCTGGCAGCCGACCTCGGCGCCGGAGATCGAGGCGTTCTCCTTGAACAGTACGCCGACCGCCCCCGCGGTCAGCAGGAAGCGGATCACGCCCTCGTCGTCGGCGTCGGGCGTGAAGCGGTCGTAGTAGGTGAGGACCGCGGGGATGATGCCGGCGGCGCCGTTGGTGGGGGCGGTGACGATCCGGCCGCCCGCGGCGTTCTCCTCGTTGACGGCCAGCGCGAACAGCGAGACCCAGTCCATGGTCTGCAGCGAGTCCTTCTCCTGCGTCTCGCTCCGCAGCTGCCGGTGGAGCTGGTGGGCGCGGCGGCGCACCTTCAGGCCGCCGGGCAGCACGCCCTCCTTGCCGATGCCCCGGTTCACGCACTCGGTCATGACCCGCCACAGCACGAGCAGCCGCTCGCGGATCTCGGCCTCGCTGCGGCCGAAGGCCTGCTCGTTCTCCAGCATCAGCCCCGAGATCGACAGCCCGGTCTCGGCGCACTGGGCGAGCAGCTCGGCGGCCGTGCCGAACGGGTACGGGACGACCGTGTCGTCGGGCTTGATCCGGTCGGCGCCGGTGGCGTTCTCGTCGACCACGAAGCCGCCGCCCACCGAGTAGTAGACCCGCTCGCGCAGCGTCTCGCCGGACTCCGCCAGGGCGGTGAAGCGCATGCCGTTCGGATGGCCGGGCAGGGAGATCTTGCGTTCGAAGACGAGGTCCTCGCCGATGACGAACGGGATCTCGCGGGAGCCGTAGAGCGAGACCGTGCCGGACTCGCGCATGGCGGCCAGCCGCTCGTCCACGGTGTCGATGTCGACCAGCTCGGGCTTCTCGCCGGACAGGCCGAGCAGCACGGCCTTGTCGCTGCCGTGTCCCTTGCCGGTCAGCCCGAGCGAGCCGTACAGGACGGCGCTCACCCGGGCGGTCTTCTCCAGGAGGCCGTCACGGTGCAGGCCGCGGGCGAACCTGTGGGCCGCGGCCATCGGGCCGCCCGTGTGCGAGCTGGACGGGCCGATTCCGATCTTGAAGAGATCGAAGACGCTGATCGTCATCTGAATCCTCCCAGCGAGGGCGGCCACGCGCGCCCGGGGACGCGCGTGGCCCGGGTACCGGTGAGCCGGAGGCTCAGGACTCACCCGAGGTGAGCGAGGTGTACTCCTCCGGCGACAGCAGGTCGTCGGCGGAGCCCTCCAGTCGGATGCGGAACAGCCATCCCTCCCCGTAGGGGTCGCCGTTGACCAGCGAGGGGTCGTCCACGACGGCCTGGTTGACCTCGACGACCTCACCGCCGACCGGCGCGAAGATGTCGCTCACCGACTTGGTCGACTCCACCTCGCCGACGGTGTCACCGGCGGTGACCGTGCTGCCGACCTCGGGGAGGATCTGCACGTAGACCACGTCCCCCAGCGCCTCGGCCGCGTAGGCGGTGATCCCCACGGTGAGGGTCAGGCCGTCATCCACTCCGGAGACCCACTCGTGTTCCTTGGTGTAGTGCAGGTCCTCGGGAATGCTGCTCATTTTGTCCTCCTGTAGAAAGGCAGTGCGACGACCTCGACCGGTTCGCGGCTGCCCCGGATGTCGACGGCCAGTCCCGACGCCAGGCCGTTGTCCACGTAGGCCATGGCGATGGGCCTGCCCAGCGACTGCGAGGGGGCCCCGCTGGTGACCTCCCCGACGACCGTGCCGTCGGCGGCGACCACCACCGGGTACCCGTGCCGGGGCACCCTGCGGCCGCTCGTGACCAGGCCGACCAGGCGGCGGCCCGGCGGGACGTCCCTGAGGGGTTCGAGGGCGGCCCGGCCGACGAAGTCGCCCGGCTTGTCAAACCTCACCACACGGCCCAGCCCGGCGTCGAACGGAGTCAGCTCGGCCGACAGCTCGTTGCCGTAGAGCGGCATGCCCGCCTCCAGCCGGAGGGTGTCGCGCGCGGACAGGCCCGCCGGGACCAGCCCGTGCGGCGCGCCCGCCTCGCTGAGGGCGCACCAGATCGCCTCGGCGTCCTCGGCCGCGACGAACAGCTCGAACCCGTCCTCGCCGGTGTACCCGGTACGGGCGATGAGGGCCTCGTGGCCCGCGACCACGGCGGGCAGGCCCGCGTAGTACTTCAGCCCGTCCAGGTCGGCCTCGGTGAGACCGGCCAGGATCTCCGCCGAGCGCGGGCCCTGGATCGCGACCAGCGCGTACCGTTCGGAACGGTCGTCGACCGCGGCGTCGAAGCCCTTGGCGCGGCCGGTCAGCTCGGCGGCCACCCGCGGGTAGTTGGACGCGTTGGCGACGACCATGAACTCGGCGGGGGCCAGCCGGTAGACGATCAGGTCGTCCAGCACGCCGCCCCCGGCGTCGACGATCATCGTGTAGCGGGCACGGCCGGGCTCCAGCGCGGACAGGTGGCCGACCAGCGCGTAGTCGAGGGCCTCGGCGGCCTGCGGGCCGGTCACGAAGATCTCGCCCATGTGGGAGAGGTCGAACAGGCCGGCCGCCCGGCGGACCGCGTTGTGCTCGGTGGACTCACTGCCGTAGCGGAGCGGCATCAGCCAGCCCGCGAAGTCGGTCAGCGTCGCGCCGAGGGCCTCGTGGACGCCGCGCAACGGCGTAGGTCGGGACATGTGCGCACCTCAGGCAGGGGACAGATGAGATCATCCTCCCCCTCTGTCATGGGTGCCTGAGAGTTTCATCCGGTTTTTGCCGGACTTTCACCTTCGGCGAGGCCACGGGGCCTGCTTTCCAGAGAGCACCTACCCGCACGGTCCTTTGCCTTGAGAGGTTCGCGGGGAGGGCTTGCTCCTTCAGGGGTCCTGGCCTGGATGTCAGGACGCTCTCCCGCACGGGATTCATCGGTGTCACCGCCAGCCTAACCGCCCGCACCGGCCGAGCGGAATCCCCCGCCGCCCTCGCCGGTGGGCCCGGCTCGAAGGCCGGTCAGGCGGTGTGCCGGACCAGGGCCTCGAACAGGGCCGACTCGTCGTCGGCCTCGGGGTGCCACTGGACGGCGACGGCGAACGGGTGCTCGTCCAGCTCCACGGCCTCGATCGTGCCGTCCCCGGCGTGGGCGGTCACGGTCAGGCCCTCGCCCGGCCGGTCCAGGGCCTGGTGGTGGTAGTGGGCCACGTCCACGGTCTCGGTGCCGAAGATCTTCGAGGTCCGGCTGCCGGGGGCCAGGCGCACCGGCATCCTGCCGTGGCTGCCGGGGGCCGGGGCGTGCCCGGAGTGACCGACCACGTCGGGCAGGTGCTGGTGCAGGGTGCCGCCCAGGGCGACGTTGAGGATCTGCATGCCCCGGCAGACCCCCAGGAAGGGCAGTCCCCGCTCCAGCGCCGCCCGGACCAGGCCCAGCTCGGCGTCGTCGCGGAACGGCCGCACGTATCCGGTCCTCGCGTGCGGCTCCTGCCCGTACCGCTCCGGGCCGACGTCACCGCCACCGGCCAGGATCAGCCCGTCCAGCCGCTCCACCAGCGGCGCGGGGTCACCGGCCGGGGGCACGATCACCGGCTGCCCGCCCGCGCGGGCCACATGGTCGACGTAGTCGTAGGGCAGCAGCGCCGTCGTCACCTCCCAGACGGTGAACCGGGCGGGCTCGACGTAGCAGGTGATGCCGATGACGGGACGGGACATGATCTCTTGCCTTGCCTTGCCTTGCCTTGCTCTCACGGGGCCGGGCCCGGTGGCCGCGGGCCCGGCCGGGACTCCCCTACAGCGGGGTGACGTACGCGCCGGAGATGCCTCCGTCCACCAGGAACTCCGAGCCGGTGATGAAGCTGGCGTCGTCCGAGGCCAGGAACGCCACCGCGGCGGCGATCTCCGACGCCTCGGCGAAGCGCCCCAGCGGGACGTGCACCAGGCGGCGCTGGGCCCGCTCGGGGTCCTTGGCGAACAGCTCCCGCAGCAGCGGCGTGTTCACCGGCCCCGGGCAGAGCGCGTTGACCCGGATGCCCTCGCGGGCGAACTGCACGCCCAGCTCGCGCGACATGGCCAGCACCCCGCCCTTGGAGGCGGTGTAGGAGATCTGGCTGGTCGCCGAGCCCATCACGGCCACGAACGACGCGGTGTTGACGATCGAGCCCTTGCCCTGGCGCCGCATGTACGGGATGACGTGCTTGCAGCACAGGTAGACCGAGGTGAGGTTGACCTCCTGGACCCGGCGCCAGGCGTCGATGCCGGTCTCCAGGATCGAGTCGTCGTCCGGCGGCGAGATGCCCGCGTTGTTGAACGCGACGTCCACGCTGCCGTAGGTGTCGAACGCGGTGGCGAACACCCGGGCGACGTCGTCCTCGTCGGTCACGTCGGCCCTCACGAACAGCCCGCCGACCTCGGCGGCGGCGGCCCGGCCGGTCTCCTCGTCCAGGTCCACGCAGACGACGCGGGCGCCCTCCTCGGCGAACCGGCGCGCGGTGGCCAGGCCGATCCCGCTTCCGGCGCCGGTGATCACGGTCACCCGGTCCTGCAGACGCTGCATCGTTCTACTCCTCCTCGGAGATGAAGACGTTCTTGGTCTCGGTGAACGCCGCCAGCGCGTCCGGCCCCAGCTCACGGCCGAGCCCCGACTGCTTGAAGCCACCGAACGGCGTCCAGTAGCGGACGCTGGAGTGCGAGTTCACGCTGAGGTTGCCCGCCTCGACGGCCCTGGCCACCCGCAGCGCCCGGCCGACGTCACGGGTCCAGACGGACCCGCTCAGCCCGTACGGGGTGTCGTTGGCGATCCGTACCGCGTCCGCCTCGTCGTCGAACGGCACCACCGACACCACCGGCCCGAAGATCTCCTCGGTGAACGCCCGGTCGCCGGTCGAGCGCGGCGTCAGGACGGTCGCCGGGTACCAGAACCCCGGCCCGTCGGGGCAGGAGCCCCGCAGGTGGGGCTCCTCGGTGACGTAGGAGGCGACCCGCTCGCGGTGCTCGGAACTGATCAGCGGGCCCATCTCGGTGCCCTCGTCGCGCGGGTCGCCGACCCGCACGCCCAGCACCGCCTCGCCGAACCGGGCCAGGAACTCCTCGTACGCGCTCCGCTCGACCAGGATCCGGGAGCGCGCGCAGCAGTCCTGGCCTGCGTTGTCGAACACCGCGTACGGCGCGGTCGCCGCGGCCCGCTCCAGGTCGGCGTCGGCGAAGACCACGTTGGCGCTCTTGCCGCCCATCTCCAGCGTGAGCCTCTTGACCTGACCGGCGCAGACGGCGGCGATCTCCTTGCCCACCTCGGTCGACCCGGTGAACACGATCTTCGACACGCCAGGGTGCTCGACCAGCCGGGCGCCCGCGACCTCCCCGGCGCCGGGCAGGACCTGCAGCACCCCCTCGGGCAGGCCCGCGGCCAGCGCCAGCTCGGCCACCCGCAGCGCGGTCAGCGGCGTCCACTCGGCGGGCTTGACGATCACCGTGTTGCCCGCGGCCAGCGCCGGGGCGACGCCCCAGGTCATGATGACCATCGGGAAGTTCCACGGCACGATCACGCCGACCACGCCCAGCGGCTCCCTGAACGTGACGTCCAGCCCGCCGGGCACCGGGATCTGCAGGCCGTGGTTGCGTTCCGGCGCCCCGGCGTAGAAGTCGAGCACGTCGGCGACGTTGCCCGCCTCCCAGCGGGCGTTGCCGATCGTGTGCCCGGAGTTGGCGACCTCCAGCCCGGCCAGCTCCTCGGCGTGCTCGCGCACCAGCGCGGCGAAACGGCGCAGCAGCCGGGCCCGGTCGGAGGGGGAGACCCTCCGCCAGTCCGCGTAGGCGCGACCGGCGCGCTCCACCGCCCTGTCGATCTCCGCGGCGTCCGCGGGCTCGATGTCGGCGAGCACCTCTTCGGTCGCCGGATTGATGATCTTCACGTTCACATCCGTTCGAATCCCCGGAACAGCTCCCAGTCGGTCACGGCCGCGTCGAAGGCGGCCAGCTCGACCCGGGCGTTGTTCGCGTAGTGGGACACCACGTCCTCCCCGAAGGCGTCCCGGGCGAAGGAGGAGCCCTCCCAGAGCCCCAGCGCGTCCCGCAGCGTGTGCGGGACCGTCTCCGCCCCTGAGGAGTAGGCGTTCCCCTCGAACGCGTCCTCAAGCGGCAACTCGTTCTCGATGCCGTGCAGCCCGGCCGCGATCAGCGCCGAGACGGCCAGGTAGGGGTTGACGTCGCCGCCGGGCACCCGGTTCTCGATCCGCAGCGACGGGCCGTGGCCGACCAGGCGGAGCGCGCAGGTCCTGTTGTCCACCCCCCACTTGACCGCGGTGGGGGCGAAGCTGCCGGGGACGTAGCGCTTGTAGGAGTTGACGTTCGGCGCGTACAGCAGGGTCAGCTCGCGCATCAGGGCCAGCTGGCCCGCGATGAAGTGCTCGCCGACGGCCGACAGGCCGTGCCGCCCCGACCCGGCCATGACCGGCTCCCCGCCCTCGTCCCGCAGCGAGATGTGGATGTGGCAGGAGTTGCCCTCGCGGTGGTTGGGCTTGGCCATGAAGGTGATCGACATGCCCTCCTGGGAGGCGATCTCCTTGGCCCCGTTCTTGTAGATCGAGTGGTCGTCACAGGCGGCCAGGGCGTCGCCGAAGCGGAAGGCGATCTCGTGCTGGCCCAGGTTGCACTCGCCCTTGGCGGACTCGACGTACATCCCGGCGCCCTCCATGCCGAGCCTGATCCGGCGCAGCAGCGGCTCGACGCGGGCGGTGCCGAGGAGGGAGTAGTCGACGTTGTAGAGGTTGGCGGGGGTCAGGTCCCGGTACCCGCGGCGCCAGGCGTCCTCGTAGGTGTCGGCGAAGACGACGAACTCCAGCTCGGTCCCGACGAACGCGCCCCAGCCCCGCCCGGCCAGCCGGTCGAGCTGGCGGCGCAGGATCTGACGCGGCGAGGCGGTCACGTCGGAGCCGTCCTCCCAGAGCAGGTCGGCCATCACCAGGGCCGTCCCGTCCTGCCACGGCACGCGGCGCAGGGTGGGCAGGTCGGGCTTCATGGTGAAGTCCCCGTACCCCCGCTCCCAGGAGGACATCGCGTAACCGTCGACCGTGTTCATGTCCACGTCGACCGCCAGCAGGTAGTTGCACCCCTCCGAGGCGTGCCCCAGCACCTCCTCCAGGAAGTAACGGGCCGAGAGCCGCTTGCCCTGCAGGCGCCCCTGCATGTCGGCGACCGCCAGCAGCACGGTGTCGATCCGTCCCGCCCGCACCTCGTCGTGAAGCTCGTCGATGTCCACGCGCCCTCCTCGCCGGAGTCTTATTGGGCTAGTGTTAGACCATTGACGTGCAGCGGGGGGAGCCTTGTCAAGGCCCGGAGGTGAGATTTGGACGAGGTGTCGCGGCTGGTGACCGTGCTTCGGCCGGTACGCGCCGGAAACGCGTTCGAGGAGACCGTGGAGCGGCTGCTCCAGGTCATCAAACTGGGTCTGGTGACCGAGAAACTGCCGCCCGAGCGGGAACTCGCCGCCCAGCTGGGCATCAGCAGGGTCACCCTGCGCGAGGCCATCCGGGCGTTGCAGGACGCCGGCTATCTCAGCGTACGCCGTGGCAGGTACGGCGGCGCGTTCCTCACCTACGCCCCGCCGCGCCCGCGCCAGGAGGACGAGCTGCGCCGGGCCGTCGTGGACATGGGCACCGACGACCTGGAGGACGCCCTGACCTTCAGGATGGCCGTGGAGTGCGGAGCCGCCCAGGTGCTCGCCACCACCGAGCTGACCCGGGAGCGCCGCGACACCCTGCGGGAGCGGCTGCAGGCGGTCAACTCGGCCAGCCCCGACGACTACCGCCACCTCGACACGGCCTTCCACCTGGCCATCGCCGAGCTGACCGGCTCGGCCCTGCTGACCGCCTCCTGCGCCGACGCCCGGCTGCGGATCACCGACCTGCTCGACGCGATCCCGATCCTGCAGCGCAACATCGAGCACGCCGGGGTCCAGCACGCGGCGATCGTGGCCGCCATCCTGGCCCGGGACCCCGAGGCCGCGCGCCGGGCCGTGGCCGAGCACCTGGAGGGCACCGGCGCCCTGCTGCGCGGTTTCCTCGCCTGACGCGAGAGTTTCTCGCATAGCCTGATGAGTCGGTGGGAGATTTGTTCCAAGAAAGGATCATGGACACAGGACGGCTGCCGCTGTTCTGTTTCTTCGTCGCGCTGATCGCCGTCTTCCTGTTCACCAGGGCCAACGTCCGGCTCATCCGGGCCAGGGTCGGCTGGTTCCGCAACGTGAGCGTCGGCGAGATGCACATCCACCACGTGGTGTTCGGCGTGGTGCTGACCCTGCTGGGCGGGGTCGCGGGCCTCATCGTCTCGGGGGTGTCCGACGGCTGGTACGCGGTGACCGCGGCCGTCTTCGGCGCCGGGGCCGCCCTGATCCTCGACGAGTTCGCGCTCATCCTGCACCTGCGCGACGTCTACTGGGAGGAGGAGGGCCGCGCCTCGGTCGACGCGGTGTTCATGGCCGTCGCGATCACCGGCCTGCTCCTGGTCGGCCTGCGCCCCCTGGGCTGGGGCGACTCCGACGGCACCACGCCGGACACCTGGCTGACCGCCGGCCTCATCGTGGTCAATCTCGGGCTCGCCGTGATCACCCTGCTCAAGGGCAAGCTCTGGACGGGGCTGGCCGGGTTGTTCGTGCCGATCCTGCTGGTGCCCGGAGCCGTGCGGCTGGCCCGGCCCGGGTCGCCCTGGGCCCACTGGTTCCTCGCCCCCGGCGCCCGGCACCCGCGCCCGGCCAAGATGGCCAGGGCCGAGCGCCGCGAGGAACGCTGGCGCCGCCCGGTGATCCGGGCCAAGATCTCCTTTCAGGAGTTCCTCTCCGGCCGCCATGACCTGCCCTCCACCCGCCGCCGCTCCCGCCGCTGAACCGCGCACGGACGCGGGGGCGCGGGACGGCGCGCTTGCCGGTACCCGCGCGCCGAGGACGGGCATACTGGGGAACGTGAGTACGCTTCCTTCCCGCTGGGACGGCGTGGAACAGCGCGTCCCCGAATCGCTGGCCGACCTGCGCGGCCCGGCGACCGGGAAGGTCGCCCTGCCCGGGCACCTGGGCTGGTCCGGGCTGACGGAGTACGACCTGGTCAACCCGCTGTTGCGGATGAGCCTGTATCGCACGGTCATCACCGGGGGCGGCCGTTCCGACGCCGAGTCCTACCTCAACGCCGACCTGCTGCTGGCCGACTGGCCGACCCTGCGCCGGGGCATCGGGCCGAGCTACCGCAGGGCCTGGGAGACCAAGATCAGCGCCCTGGGGTACGGGACCGGGGCGCCGGGGTGGCCGCGGTGATCCTGCCCCCCTTCCAGCAGCGGATGCTGGAGGCCGCGCTCCCCGCCTGTGCCCGGTTCGGGCTGGTCCTGGCAGGCGGTTACGCGATGAACGCCCACGGGTTCACCGAACGGCCGAGCAACGACCTCGACTTCGCCACCGCCGCCGAGACGCCGCTTCCCGAGGTCGCCGAGGGCATGGCCGAGGCGTTCCGGCAGGCCGGGCTGGAGGTCACCCTGACGGAGGTGACGCCCAGGATGGGCCGCCTCGTGGTCAGCGACCCGGTGACCGAGCAGAGCTGCGAGTTCGACCTGCTCAGGGAGGCGTTCCAGCAGCAGCCCGTGATCGTCGGCGACGTCTCCGTCGTCTCCCTGGACGACGCGGTCGGCCTGAAGATGCGGGCCCTGCACGAGCGCAGCCTGGCCCGCGACGTCATCGACATCGCCTCGGTCTCCCACCTGTACGGCTTCCGCGAGCTGGAGCACCTCGCCCGGCTGCACAACGAGGAGTTCTCGATCGCCGAGCTGGTGATGCGGCTGGAGTTCGTCGACCTCATCGCCGACGAGGACTTCGAGGCCTACGGCGTGGACGGCGAGCGGATCGCCGAGATCCGCCGGTTCGTCCGTGCCTGGGTGGAGGACATCGGCCTGCGCCGCGCCGAGGAGGGCGACGTGGAGTACGACGACGTTCCCGACCCGGACTGAGGCGCGCTCCCCGGCCGGGGGCGTGGAGCGGGCCCGGGACGCCGCGTCACCGCATCACCGCATCGGCGGATCGGCGGATCGGCGGATCGACGGTGAGTTCTGGGACCCGGGTGAGAGGGGAAGGTTCGTGTGACGCATACTCGGTCCCGTTCCGGGCAGTCGAAGGTCCTCTCTGCCGAAGGAGTGCTGATCATGGGTCTCATGGAGAAGCTCAACCTGCGCGAAATGAAGGCCAAGGCCAAGCGGAAGCTGGGCAGCCGGACGGGGAACCGTCGTCTGGTGGCCGAGGCGAGGACCGAAGAGGCCGAGGCGAAGCTTCTGAAGACCCAGGACGAGATCCTGGACACCGTCGCGGAGATGCGTAAGGAGTACGGCGCCCGCCGCCGCTGACCCCCGCCCGCCGCACCGGCCACCGGTGTCCCGCCGACGGGCTCACCTCGGAGCCGACTCCGCGTCGGCGGGACACCGGCATCAGGCGGCCACCGGGCGGCCCGGGTCGTGATCCGGCCCGCCCGCCCTTCACGAGCCCCGCCCGCCCTTCACGAGCCCCGCCCGTCCTTCACGAGCCCCGGCCGCCCCGAGCCCGCCTTTCCCGGGTGTGTCCCGGACGCCGCGACGGCCCACGGGACCCGCGAACCCACGGGACCGCGACGGTCCACGGGCCACCGTCATGCTCAGGGCCCGCGGGGGCCCGGTTCCACCGACATCACCGGTGACCTCACCGGCGGCCCGCCCCGGTCTCACGAACCGCGACCCCCGGCCTCCTCCACCGCGAGCTCTGGCCTCTCCACCACGAGCCCCGGCCGTTCCGGCCGAGCCCGCCCGGCCCCTCCCGCGCCCGGCCTCGCCCATGCCCCCGGCTTCTTCGGCGTCAGGCCGGTGAGCCCCTCCCGCTCTGGCCTCCGCGCCGGACGCCCGGCCTTTCGTGGATCACGCCGTTCCGGCGGACCACCGCCCCCGCACGCCTCGCCCTGCCGCATCCCCGACCCGTGCCGACCCGTGCTGATCTCTGCCAACCTGTGTCGATCCGTGTCGACCCGTGTCGACCCGTGCCGATCCGTGCTGATCCGACGAGCACCGGGCACCGCGCCTCCTCTCACCCTCTCCCGTCAACCGAAATTGACAGCGATCGCTCCGTCAACTTATGTTGACATCATCGATTCCCGATCACGGGACAGCGACGAGACGCCCGGAGTGAGCGCATGCGCGGTAGACAAGAAGAACGGCCAAAGACCGATCATGTCGTTTCGGAGGGGATCGCATTGCCCACGACCGCGTCCTGGCGGCTGCTGTTCGCCTACGTACGGCCGCACCGCGGGGCACTGCTGCTGGGCGGGACGCTCACCCTGGTCGGCTCGCTGGCCGGGCTCGCGATGCCGCTGCTGGCCAAGGCGGTCATCGACGCCTTCGGCGAGCAGGGCTCCCTGCTCGGCCCGGTGCTGGGCCTGACCGCCGCCGTGCTCGCGGGCGCGGCCATCGGCGCGCTGGGCAACTACGTGATGGAACGGATGGGCGAGGGCATCGTCTTCTCGGCCCGCCGCCGCCTGGTCGACCGGATCCTGCGGCTGCGGGTGCCGGAGGTCGACCGGCTCAAGCCGGGGGACCTGATGTCCCGGGTGACCTCCGACACCACGCTGATGCGGGCGGTGTTCACCAACGGCGTGGTCGAGATGATCAGCTCGGTGTTCATGCTGGTCGGCGCCATCGTGCTGATGGCGATCATGGACGGGATGCTGCTCCTCATCACGCTCGGCGTGCTGGTCGTGGTCGGCGGGATGGTCGGCCTGATCATGCCCCGTATCCGGGAGGCGTCCGTCCAGGCGCAGGCCGCGGTCGGTGAGATGGGCGCGGTCCTGGACCGGGTGCTCCAGGCGTTCCGTACGGTCAAGGCCAGCGGCGCCGAGGCGCGGGAGATCGCCACGGTCGGCGTGGCGGCCCGGGAGGCGCGCGACCGGGGGATCGCCGTCGCCTGGCTGAACTCCATCGCCGGCATCTCGGCGTGGGTCTCCGCGCAGCTCGCCTTCGTGGCCGTGCTCGGCGTGGGCGGCGCCCGGGTAGCCTCCGGCTCGCTGGAGGTCTCCTCCCTGATCGCCTTCCTGCTCTACCTGTTCTACCTGGTGGCCCCCATCGGTCAGCTCGTCCAGGGCGTCACGCAGCTGCAGAACGGCCTGGCCGCGGCCGAGCGGATCCGCGAGATCGAGGAGCTTCCCGGCGAGGTGGCCGACGGTGCCGTCTACCGGGCCGGGGGCAGTCCCGCCGGGGTCGTCTTCGAGAACGTGGCCTTCCGCTACGGCGACGACAGGCCGGTCGTGCACGACGACGTCTCCTTCGAGGTGCCCGCGGGCGGCCTGACCGCCCTGGTGGGACCGTCCGGGGCGGGCAAGTCCACGGTCTTCTCCCTGCTGGAGAGGTTCTACGAGCGCCAGGCCGGGTCGATCAGGATCGACGGCCGCGACATCGACGACTGGCCGCTGGCCGAGCTGCGCGCCTGCCTCGGCTACGTCGAGCAGGACGCGCCGGTCCTGGACGGCACGCTCAGGGAGAACCTCGTCTTCGCCGCGCCGGACGTGGACGAGGCCGACATCTGGCGGGTGCTCGCCCGCACCCACCTGGAGGACCTGGTGTCCCGCCTCCCCGAGGGGCTGGACACCCGGGTCGGGCATCGCGGGATCATGCTCTCCGGCGGTGAGCGGCAGCGGGTCGCGATCGCCCGGGCCCTGCTGCGCGGCCCCCGGCTGCTCCTGCTGGACGAGGCCACCTCCCAGCTCGACGCGGTCAACGAGCTGCGGCTGCGCGAGGTGATCGCGGAGGTGGCGGCGGAGACGACCGTGCTGGTGATCGCCCACCGCCTCTCCACGGTGACCGGCGCCGGCCGGATCGTGGTCATGGAGGCGGGCCGGGTGCGGGCCGTGGGCACCCACGACGAGCTGCTCGCCGACGACGCCCTGTACCGCGAGCTGGCCGCCACCCAGTTCCTGCTGCCCACCTGACCGCGCCCACGGCGGGTGAACGCATCGCACGGTCACCGGCTCGATTGGGCAAATTCATATCCTTCCCAAGGAATAACGCTCGTGTGGGCCCGGTGGACTGATTCGCCGTCCGGTGAATCGGGCATCCCGCCAGTGCGAAGCCTCTCCTTCGCACCGGGGCGCCCATCGGGCGCGCGCCGCATTCGATCTCCCGACCCCGTCCGTGCGGGACGAGAGCCGGGGCGTGACGATCGTTACGGCCACCACCAGGGGTGTCGTGGGCGCGCTGCCCGCGGCACCCCGTCCTCCGGGTTGACCCGCGGTCCCCGCGTGGCCAAGTATGAATGCGTTCATTCATCTCCGATGGGGAGGTCGGGCATGACCGGCAGCAGGGTTGTGCGCGCGCCGCGCGGTACCACGCTCACCGCCAAGGGGTGGCCGCAGGAGGCCGCGCTCCGCATGATCCAGAACAACCTGGACCCCGAGGTCGCCGAGCATCCCGAGGAGCTCGTCGTCTACGGCGGCTCGGGCAAGGCCGCCCGTGACTGGCGGTCCTTCGACGCGATCACACGAACCCTGACCACCTTGGAGGGCGACGAGACGCTGCTGGTGCAGTCCGGCCGTCCCGTCGGCGTGTTCCGTACCCACGAGTGGGCCCCGCGGGTGCTCATCGCCAACTCCAACCTGGTGCCCGACTGGGCGAACTGGGAGGAGTTCCGGCGGCTGGAGGCCGCCGGGCTCACCATGTACGGGCAGATGACCGCGGGTTCGTGGATCTACATCGGCACCCAGGGCATCCTGCAGGGCACCTACGAGACCTTCGGCGCCGTCGCCGCCAAGCGGTTCGGCGGCAGCCTGGCCGGGACGATCACGCTGACCGCCGGGCTGGGCGGCATGGGCGGCGCCCAGCCGCTGGCCGTGACCATGAACGGCGGCGTGGTGATCTGCGTCGACTGCGACCCCCGGTCGATCGACCGGCGTATCGAGCACCGCTACCTGGACGTCCGCGCCGCCGACCTGGACGAGGCGCTGCGCCTGGCGTACGACGCCCGCGACCGGCGCGAGCCGCTGAGCATCGGGGTGGAGGGCAACGCGGCCGAGATCGTGCCCGAACTGCTGCGCAGGGGCGCCGAGATCGACGTCGTCACCGACCAGACCTCGGCCCACGACCCGCTGATGTACCTGCCGGCCGGGGTCGCCTTCGAGGACATGGCCGAAGAGCGCGCCAAGGACCCGGCCGGTTTCACCCTCCGGGCCCGCGAGTCGATGGCCGCGCACGTGGAGGCCATGGTCGGCTTCCAGGACGCCGGGGCCGAGGTCTTCGACTACGGCAACTCGATCCGGGGGGAGGCGCGGCTCGCGGGCTGCACCCGCGCGTTCGACTTCCCCGGCTTCGTGCCCGCCTACATCCGGCCGCTGTTCTGCGAGGGCAAGGGGCCGTTCCGCTGGGCCGCGCTGTCGGGGTCGGCCTCCGACATCGCCAGGACCGACCGGGCGATCCTGGAGCTGTTCCCCGACAACGAGCCGCTCGCCCGGTGGATCCGGCTCGCGGGGGAGAAGGTGCACTTCCAGGGCCTGCCCGCCCGCATCTGCTGGCTCGGCTACGGCGAGCGCCACCTGGCCGGGGAGCGGTTCAACGACATGGTCGCCTCCGGGGAGATCGAGGCCCCGCTGGTCATCGGCCGCGACCACCTCGACTGCGGGAGCGTCGCGAGCCCGTACCGGGAGACCGAGGGCATGGCCGACGGCTCCGACGCGATCGCCGACTGGCCGCTGCTGAACGCCATGCTCAACGTCGCCTCCGGTGCCGCGTGGGTCTCCATCCACCACGGCGGCGGGGTCGGCATCGGCCGCTCCATCCACGCCGGCCAGGTCACCGTCGCCGACGGCACCCGGCTCGGCGCGGAGAAGCTGGAGCGGGTCCTCACCAACGACCCCGGCACCGGCGTCGTCCGCCACGTCGACGCCGGGTACGACGAGGCCGTCACCGTGGCCTCCGAGCGGGGCGTGCGCGTCCCGATGCGCGAGTCCTGACCGTCCTGCCGGGGTGCCGCATGCCCGGGCCGGGCACACGGTGCCCCTCCGGCGTCCCGGCCGGGGACGGACGACGGCGGGACGGGGGAATGCCCGTGGTGCGTCGAGCGGTTGGAGGGGGCGTGGCGGACGGACTCGATCGGTTTCTGGAGGGGCGGCGGCTCTCGCCCGCGCAGCGGAGGATCGCGCGCTACCTGGGCGACCACCTGTCCGAGGCCATCTTCCTGTCCAGCGTGGAGCTGGCCGAGCGCGCCGGGGTGAGCCAGCCCTCGGTGACCAGGTTCGCGATGGTGCTCGGTTTCGCGGGCTACCCCGAGCTCAGGCAGGCGCTGCGCCCCCTGGTCGTGGGAGGGCGGAGCACGTCGCGGGCCAACGACCTGCAGGCCGCGATCGACGCGGAGATCGACAACCTGCGGAACGTACGCGAGACGCTGGGCGACCCCTCGGCCCTGGTGGAGCTGGGCACCCGGCTGGCCGGATGCGAGCCCCTGCCCGTGCTGGGCCTGCGGGTCTCCAGCGGGCTGGCCACCATGTTCGCCTACTTCGCCCGCAGGATCCATCCCGACGTCCGCCTGCTCACCCACGGCGGATCGGAACTGGCCGACGGCCTGCACGCCGCGCGCCGGGCGGGGGCGGGCTGGCTGCTCGCGGTGATCCTGCCCCGCTACCCGGCCGAGGCCGTGCAGGCCCTGCGCGACGCCCGTGACCTGGGCCTGCGGGTCGCCGTGATCACCGACCGGCCGGACGTGCCCTTCGAGGCCGACGTGATCCTGGCCGCCCCGGTGGGCGAGCGGCTCGTCTTCGACTCGCACGCCGCGCCGCTGGCCCTGGCCATGGTGCTGGTCGAGGCCATGGCCGACGCCGCGCCGCTGCGCACGCAGGCCCGGCTGGAGGAGTACGAGCGGATGACCGATCGGGCCGGGGTCTTCACCGAGCAGCTCGACTGACGGCGCGTCCCGGTGAGGATCCGCGCCGCTACCCCGCGAGCCGCTTCATCGAGGCGACCGACCAGCGCAGGCCGGCCGCGGACAGGACCAGGATGAGGCCGAACGCCAGCGGGATCGAGCCGTCGGCGAAGTCGCCGTCGAACAGCGCCCGGCCGGCCTCGACCGCGTGGTAGAGCGGGTTGAACTGCGCGACCACCCGCATCCAGTCGGGGGCCAGCGACATGGGCAGCATGATGCCGGTGAGCAGCATCAGCGGCATCGCGAAGAACTGCATGATCTGCGACATGCCGTTCTCGTCGCGCAACGCCAGCGCCGTGCCGTACGACAGGCCGGAGGCGAGCAGCCCGGTGGCGGCCATCAGCACCAGCATGAGCGCCAGCCCCGGCAGGCTGGCCCGCATGCCCATCAGCGTGGCCAGCGCGATCACCAGCAGGGCCTGGAGCACCAGCACGATCACGTCGCGCAGGGTGCGGCCGAGCACGATCGCGGGACGCCAGGCGGAGCTGACCGCGAGGCGTTCCAGATAGCCGTTGCGGATCTCGTTGATCATGCCGAAGCCCACGAAGAGCGAGCCGAACAGGGCGATCATCATCATCACGCCGGGGGTGAACATCCGCAGCGTGTCGGCCATGGTGCCGCCCGCGGTGGTGTTGGCCACCAGCGGTGCGAACAGGAGCAGGTACAGGACGGGCTGCATCAGGCCGAACAGCGGCCAGACCGGATTGCGCAGGGTGGTCCTGAGCTCATGACCCAGGAACAGCATCGTGTGTCGGAACATGGGGGGTCCTCGTCGTTCAGTTCTCGTCGCGCAGAAAGCGGCCGGTGTGACGCAGGAACACGTCGTCGAGCGTGGCCCGGTCCAGGGAGATCGACCGGATCGGCAGCCCGGCGCCCTCCAGGAGGCGGAGCAGGGCGGGCAGGTTGTGCTCGCCGTCGTCGAGGTAGGCGCGCAGGACGTCGTCCTCCTCATGGATCTCCCTGACGTACGGCTCGGCGTCGAGGAGGACCCGCGCCTCGGGGGCCCGGTCGAGGCGCAGGGTGACGACGTCGCCCGCCACCTCCTTCTTGAGCTCGGCGGGGGTGCCCTCCGCGACGACGCGGCCGTGGTCGATGATGACGAGCCGGTCGCAGAGCGCGTCGGCCTCCTCCAGGTAGTGGGTGGTCAGCAGCACGCTGGTGCCCCGTTCGCGCAGGGCGCGCACCTCGTCCCACAGGTGGGCGCGGTTCTGCGGGTCCAGGCCGGTGGTGGGCTCGTCGAGGAAGAACAGCGGCGGGTGGTTGACCAGGCCGAGGGCGAGGGCGAACCTGCGCTTCTGGCCGCCGGACAGCGTCCGCACGGGGCGGTCGGCCAGCTCGGCCAGGTCGAAGGCGGCCAGGAGTTCCTCGCTGCGCGCCTTCGCCCGCGCGCGGGACATGCCGCCGATCCGGGCCGCGAGGATCAGCCCTTCGCGGCCGGGGGCGTTCTCGTCCACGCCGCCTCCCTGGCCGACGTAGCCGATCCTCTCCCGGACCCGGGCCGCCTCGGTGACCACGTCGTGGCCCGCCACCCGGGCGGTGCCGGAGGTGGGGGCCACGAGGGTGGCGAGCATCCGGATCGTGGTGGTCTTGCCCGCGCCGTTGGGGCCGAGGAAGGCGAAGATCTCGCCCTCGGCGACGGACAGGTCGACGCCCTTGACGGCCTCGACCTCCTGGGTGCCGCCCCTGCCGCGTCGAGCGGTGAAGGTCTTGCGCAGGTCGTGCGCTTCGATGATCATGAATCTCCGTCGTGGGGGATGTGGGAGGGGCCCGGGAACGGGCGCGCGGACCCGGCCGGTTCTCCGGGCAGGCGGTCTTCCGGTCGTTCCGGTGTGGCGCGGGCGGGGCTCAGGGCAGCTTGCCGGACCTGACGTCGCCGACGGTCTCCTCGATCCAGTCGAGCTGCGCCTGGAACTGGCGGATGTTGAGCCGCAGGCACTCGTCGACGTGCCGGGGGGCTCCGTAGGCCTGCTTGCCGCCGAGGGCCCGTTCCATCATCGCGATGGACGCCCGCAGTTGCTCGACCCTCGCCTCCATGGCGTTGACCAGGTCGGCGGGGGGGAGCCGGTCCATGAAGGTGAGCGCGACCTGGAAGGGGTCGACGATCGGCTTCACGAACCACCAGCTGTTCATCAGCTGCTGGTGGAAGTCGGCCCGTCCGGCCTCGGTGACGCCGTAGACGGTCCTGCCGCCCCTGCCCTGCTCGACGACCTCCAGGAGTCCTTCCTCGGCCATCTTGGCCAGGCCGTGGTAGATCGAGCCGTAGGCCACGTTGGCCCAGGTGTCGGCGCCCCACAGTTCGAGGCGGCGCCGTACCTCGTAGCCGTGCAGCGGGCCGTCGAGCAGTACGCCGAGCAACAGGGTCCGGGTGGAAGACATGCTCAAATTTGTATTCAAGTTTGAGTATGCTGTCAACATGCGAGAGATCAGACGTGACGATGACGGCGCCCTGCTGGGCTTCATTCGCCCCTCGGGCGAGGGGTGGGAGCCCCTGACCGTGTTCGGCTACCCGCTCGGAGAGCCCCGTCCGGAGGCCGACGCGCTGGAGGAGGTCCACCGGTCCGGGCTGGAGGTGCTGATGCGCCCCTGGCTGTTCCTGGAGGAGGGGGAGTGGTACCGGTGTGTGATCGTCGAGGCGGCGGCCGGCGCGGTCAGGGTCCGCCCCAACGACATCGGGTACCCGCGCGAGAACGTCCTCGCGGTGACGCTGGAGCGCCCGGGGCCCGAGACGTTCCGCCCCGAGTGATCCGGGCGGCCGGAGAGGACGACCGGTGGTCCGAGTAGGGTGATCGTCATGTCCGAACGCCCCGTCGCGCTGGTCACCGGCGCCTCCCGGGGGGTCGGCGCCGCGATCGCCCGCGCCCTGGCCCCCACCCACGACCTGCTGCTCGGCGGCCGCGACACCGGGGCGCTGGCCGCGGTGGCCTCCGGCCTGCCCGGCGCGCGTCCCTGGCCGGTGGAGCTCACCGCCGTCACCGAGGCCGACGTCGCCGACGTCGACCGGCTCGACGTCCTCGTGCACAGCGCGGGAGTGGTGACCCTGGGCCGCGTCGAGGAGACCCCGGCCGAGGTGTGGCGACGCACCATGGAGATCAACCTGATCGCGGTGGCCGAGCTGACCCGGCTGCTGCTCCCCGCGCTCCGCGCCACGGGCGGTCACGTGGTGCTGATCAACTCCGGGTCGGGGCAGCGGACCAGCCCCGGCTGGGGGTCGTACTCGGCCAGCAAGTACGCGCTGCGCGCCTTCGCCGACGTGCTCCGCCTGGAGGAGCCGGGCCTGCGGGTGACGACGATCTACCCGGGGCGGGTCGACACCGACATGCAGCGCGGGGTGCGCGACCAGGAGGGCGGCCCCTATCAGCCGGAGAAGTACCTGGACGCGGACTCGGTGGCCCGGGCGGCGCTGGCGGCCCTGACCGCGTCCCCCGACGCCCACGTCACCGAGATCACCGTCCGTCCCGCCGCGGGCCCGCCGAGCTGAGGGCGGCTCCCGGCCGCCGCGGCCTGTCCCGGCTCGTCCTGGCCGGGTACGGGCGGGACGAGCCGGGGCGGACGTCTCGCGGGCTCGCCAATGAATGAGTTCATTCACATAATGGGAGGGTGTTCGACGAGATGTGGGGTGCCATCGAGCACCTCGGACGTGACGACCGGACCCGGGGCTACCTGCGGGACGCGTGGTCGCCCGCCGATCTGGAGCTCCGCCTCTGGTTCGAGCAGGAGGCGGCCAGGCGCGGCCTCGACACCGCGCAGGACCGCAACGGCAACCTGTGGGCCTGGTGGGGCGACCCGTCGGCCCGGCCGGGAGTGGTCACCGGCAGCCATCTCGACTCGGTACGCCAGGGCGGCGCCTTCGACGGCCCCCTCGGCGTGGTGTCGGCCTTCGCCGCGCTCGACCTGCTGCGGGCCAAGGGTTTCCGGCCCGCCCGCCCGCTGGGGATCGCCTGCTTCACCGACGAGGAGGGCGCCCGCTTCGGCGTCCCGTGCATCGGCTCCCGCCTGCTGACCGGCGTCCTCGACCCCGACAGGGCCCGCTCACTGACCGACGACGAGGGCGACTCGCTGGCCGAGGTGCTGCGCCGTGCCGGGCGCGACCCCGCCGAGCTGGGCCGCGACGACGAGACCCTGCGGCACATCGGCGTCTTCGTCGAACTCCACGTCGAGCAGGGCCGGGACCTGGTCCACCGGGACGCGCCGGTCGGCGTCGCCTCGGCCATCTGGCCGCACGGCCGCTGGCGCTTCGACTTCCACGGCCAGGCCAACCACGCGGGCACCACCCGCCTGGCCGACCGCGACGACCCGATGCTGCCCTTCGCCCGTACCGTGCTGCACGCCCGCCAGGCCGCCGAGCGCGACGGCGGCGTCGTCGCCACCTTCGGCAGGACGCGCGTGTCGCCCAACAACGCCAACGCCGTCCCCGGCCTGGTGAGCGCCTGGCTGGACGCCAGGGGCGGCGACGAGGACGCGGTCAGGGCGCTGGTCGCCGAGGTCACCGAGTTCTCCGGGGCCGAGGTGACCGTCGAGTCCTGGACCCCGCTCGTCGACTTCGACGCGGCCCTGCGGGACCGGATCGCCGCCGTCGCCGGAGACGCCCCCGTCCTGGCGACCGGCGCCGGGCACGACGCCGGGATCCTCGCGTCCGCGGGTGTGCCCAGCGCGATGGTGTTCGTCCGTAACCCGACGGGCATCTCCCACTCTCCGGAAGAACACGCCGAGAGGACGGACTGCCACGCCGGGGTCACCGTCCTCGCCGCCGTCCTGGAGGATCTGTGCGGGAACTGACCTACTGGTGCGAGCTGGCCTGGCTGCCACCGGGACGGGCGGTCGCGGGAGTGCTCGTCGCGGTCCGGGACACGGTGATCACCCGGATCGACACCGGCGTGCCGTCCCCGCCCCGCGGAGCCGTCCGGCTGGCGGGGCTGACCCTGCCGGGCCTGGCGAACGCCCACTCCCACGCCTTCCACCGCGCCCTGCGCGGGGTGACGCAGCGCGAGAGGGGCACCTTTTGGACCTGGCGCGAGCGCATGTACGCCGTGGCCGGGACGCTCGACCCCGACTCCTACCTCACCCTCGCCAGGGCGGTCTTCGCCGAGATGGCACTGGCCGGGATCACCTGCGTGGGGGAGTTCCACTACCTTCACCACGCCCCGGGCGGCAGGCCGTACGACGACCCGAACGTCATGGGACACGCCCTGATCCAGGCTGCGCGCGAGGCCGGGCTGCGCATCGCGCTGCTGGACGCCTGCTACCTGACCGGGGGCGCCGGCGTCCCGCTGAGCGGCGTCCAGCTCCGGTTCGGCGACGGCGACGCCGACCGGTGGGCCGCGCGGGTGGAGGAGCTCACGTCCCGCCACCGCGGGGAGCGGGACGTGGAGATCGGGGTGGCCGTGCACTCGGTCCGCGCCGTCCCGGCCGACCGGATCCACGTGGTGGCCGACGTCTCCAGGCGCCACGCCGTACCGCTGCACGCCCACGTCTCCGAGCAGCGGGCCGAGAACACCGCCTGCGAGGAGGCGTACGGCATGAGCCCGGTGCGGCTGCTGGAGACCCACGGTGCCCTGGGGCCCCGCACGACCGCGGTGCACGCCACGCACCTGTCGGAGGCCGACATCGCGCTGCTCGCAGGCTCCGGCACCCGCGTGTGCATGTGCCCGACGACCGAGCGCGACCTCGCCGACGGCATCGGGCCCGCCAGGACGCTGTTCGACGCGGGATCGCCGATCACGCTCGGCTCGGACAGCCACGCGGTCGTCGACCTGTTCGAGGAGGCCCGCGCGGTCGAGCTGAACGAGCGGCTGGCCAGCGAGCGGCGCGGCCACTGGCCGGCCGCGGAGCTGCTGCACGCCGCCACGGCCGCCGGGCACGACTCGCTCGGCTTCCCCGGCGCGGGCGTGCTCGTCCCCGGCGCCTGGGCCGACCTGGTCTCGGTACGCCTGGACTCGCCCCGCACGGCCGGCGCCGACCCCGGGCACCTCGCCGAGACCGTGGTCTTCGCCGCCACCGCCGCCGACGTGCACTCCGTGGTCTCGGGCGGCCGTCACGTGGTCTCGGACGGACGGCACGTCCTGGGCGACGTCGGAGCCCTGCTCGCCGAGGCGATCGCCACGACACGACAGGAGAGCGCGTCATGAGGAGCGTCACAGACGGGGAACGGCCGTCCGGGAGCACGCTGTTCGACCGCATCGGGCTGCTCTACACGGGCGACCCCGCGCGGGAGGAGATCCACGACGCCGCACTGGTCGTCGAGGACGGCCACGTGGCATGGGTCGGGCACGCCGGATCGGCGCCCGAGGCCGACGAGCGGATCGACGTGGACGGCCGCTGCGTGATCCCGGGCTTCGTCGACAGCCACGCCCACCTCGTCTTCGCGGGCGACCGTACGGCCGAGTTCGCCGCCCGCATGACCGGCCGCCCCTACACCGCGGGCGGGATCCGCACCACGGTGTCGGCGACCCGCGCCGCCTCCGACGCCGAGCTGGTGGCGCGCACCACCACGCTGGTCGCCGAGATGCTCGCGCAGGGGACGACCACGGTCGAGATCAAGAGCGGGTACGGCCTCACGGTCGAGGACGAGCGCCGCTGTCTGGAGATCGCGAGCGGGTTCACCCCGGAGACCACCTACCTGGGCGCGCACGTCGTCCCGCCGGACGCCCCCTCGGCCGAGGAGTACGTCCGCCTCGTCACCGGGGAGATGCTCAAGGCGTGCGCGCCGCACGCCCGCTGGGTCGACGTGTTCTGCGAGCGCGGCGCCTTCGACGCCGACCAGTCCGCGGAGATCCTGCGGGCCGGGATGCAGGCGGGACTGATGCCGCGCGTCCACGCCAACCAGCTCGGCCCCGGGCCCGGGGTGCGCCTCGCCGCAGAGCTGGGCGCCGCCTCGGCCGACCACTGCACCCACCTGACCGACGACGACGTCTCGATCCTGTCCTCCTCGGGCGTGGTGGCCACCCTGCTCCCCGGTGCCGAGTTCTCCACCCGTTCCCCCTACCCGGACGCCCGCCGCCTGCTGGACGCCGGGGTGACGGTCGCGCTGGCCACCGACTGCAACCCGGGCTCCTCCTTCACCTCCTCCATGCCGTTCTGCGTGGCGCTGGCCGTCCGCGAGATGGGCATGACGCCGGTGGAGGCGATCAGGGCCGCCACCCACGGCGGAGCCGGGGCGCTGCGCCGCGGCGACGTCGGCACGCTGCGGGTCGGGACCCGGGGGGACCTGGTGATCCTGGACGCCCCGACGTACGTCCACCTCGCCTACCGGCCGGGAGTGCCGCTGGTGACGCAGGTGTGGAAAGAAGGCCGGCGCCTGGTCTGATCGACTTTCCCGGAGTGTCGGGGTATGGCGGGCATCCTCCCTGAGGAGGAAATCCAAAACCATTCTCCAGGCGTACTTCTTGAGGGAATCTTTGCCATGATCCGCCCGTTGAAAAGACAAGCGATGTGTCTTGACGCACGGGGCGTTGAACGAGCGGGTGGGCACGTCATAAGCAGGCGGAGCGAGGTGCCATCGGATGGCAAGGCCGACGGGGAATCGGACGCAGGATCAGCACGTCTCGGATCGGGACCTGCTCGGGACCTACCTGGCAGAGATCGGACGGGTGCCCCTGCTCACCGCGGAGCAGGAGGTCGAGCTCGCCAAGCGGATCGAGGCGGGCCTGTTCGCGGAGCAGTTGCTGGACGGTGGGTCGACGGAGCCGCGGATCGCGGACGCCGCCGATGAGGAGCTCGAACGGCTGGCGGTTTCCGGGCGACGGGCCAAGGACGAATTCATCCAGGCCAATCTACGTCTCGTGGTGGCCGTCGCGCGCAAATATTCCGGCCGGGGAATGCCGCTGATCGATCTGGTCCAGGAGGGGAACCTGGGGCTGGTCCGCGCCGTCGAGAAGTTCGACTACCGGCGCGGCTACAAGTTCTCGACCTACGCCACCTGGTGGATCCGGCAGTCCGTGGGGCGTGCCATCCACGAGCAGGCCCGCCCGGTGCGCCTGCCCACCCACGCCGGGGAGCAGATGACCAGGTTGATGCGGGTCCGGCGGGACATGCTGGCCGAGTTCGACCAGGAGCCGACCGACGCCGACCTCGCGGCGGTGCTGGAGCTGCCCATCGAGCGGGTGCGCGAGCTTCGGCGCTGGGCCTCCGACCCCGTCTCGCTGCAGCTGGGCGTGGGGGACGAGGACGAGACCGAGCTCGGGGACATGATCGCCGACGACACGTGGGCCGACCCCGAGCAGCAGGCCATGGACATCCTGGAGCGCGAGCGCCTGGAGGAGTGGCTGACCGGGCTGGAGGGGCAGACCCGGGAGATGCTCCGCTGGCGGTACGGCCTGATGGACGGTCGCGAGCACACGCTCACCGAGGTCGGCGAGCGCTATGGCATCGGCCGTGACCGCGCCCGGCGCATCGAGCGCGACGCGCTGGCCCGGCTGCGCAAGATGGCCACGGCCGCCTGAGCGGTTCCTGATCCGGCACGGTTCCTGTGGACCGTGCCGGATCTTTTTGTCTCACGGCTCTTGGGGTGGCCGGTGTTCGTGGCCGCTGCGGTGGGCGGGTGTTCCGGCCGGCCGTTCGGGTGGGGCTCTGGTGGTCTCGGCCTTCGGCCGTTCGGGCGCGGTGGTCGCGGGCTTTTATACGCCGGCCGGAACACCCGCCCACCTCCGCTTCACGGCGTCGGTCGATGGGGGTGCGGGCCGTAGTGGCTTTCTTTCGGGCCGCCCAGGGGGCCGTGGGTGGCTGAAGCGATCCGTACGGGCCCATGAGGGCGGGTCGCCGTGGCTGAAGCGCGGGTGCGGAAAGGAGCGCAGGGCCGGGCCGCGTGAGAGCGGGTGCTCCACTGCGCCGCCCTTTCGCGCCGCACGACGCATCCACGAGGTGCAGGGCATCGGGCTTCGTCGAGCAGTGGCGGTGGGTCCTTGACGGTGATCACGACGGGTGGTGAGGCCGTCAGGGGAGCCAGCCGTTGTCGACGGCGATCCGGGCGGCGTCGGCGCGGCCGGCGGCGCCGAGCTTGGTCACGATGGCGCTCAGGTGGTTGCGGACCGTTCCGGGGGACAGGTGGGTGCGCCGGGCGATCACCGCCACCGGGGTGTCGAGCTCCGCGAGCCGCAGCACCTCCAGCTCCCGCGGGGTCAACGGGCACGGGGGCGCGGTCAGCGCGTCGGCGGCCATCGCCGGGTCCACGTACCGGCTCCCCCGGTGGACCCGTCTGATCACGTCGGCGAGCTGTCCGCCGGGCGAGCCCTTGGGCAGGAAGCCCTTGGCCCCGGCGTCCAGCGCACGCTTCAGCATCGAGGGCTTGCCGTACCCGGTGAGGATGATCACCGCGCAGGTGGGCAGCGCCCTGGAGATCTCGGCGGCGACGCCGACGCCGTCCAGCCGGGGCATCTGCAGGTCGACCACGGCGACGTCGGGGCGGTGGGCCAGCGCCTCCTCCACGGCCGCGCGACCGTCGCCGGCCTGGGCCACCACCTCCAGGTCGGCCTCGAGGGACACCAGGGCGGCCAGGGCCGTTCTGATCAGCTCCTCGTCGTCGGCGAGGAGCACTCTGATCATGAGGTCACCGGCATGGCCGACTCCAGGACGAACAATCCGCCGTCGGCGCGGACGTCCAGCGTGCCGCCCGTCTCGGCGAGGCGTTCCCGCAGGCCGCGCAGCCCGGAGCTGTGACGGTCGGGCCGCACGGCGGCGGCCCCGTCGTTGGTCACGGTCATCCGCACCTCGTCATCGTGGCGGGACAGCTCTATCGAGCACCAGCTCGCCGTGCTGTGCCTGAGGACGTTGGTGCCGGCCTCACGCAGGACCATGCTGAGCGGGACGGCGACGTCGACCGGCAGGTCGCCGGTCCGGTCGGTGACCGTGCACCGTATCCCCGAGGAACGGAGGACCCGCGAGACCTCGTCGAGCTCACCGCGGAGATCGACCGTGCGGTACCCGTGCACCGCCTTCCGGAGGTCGGCGAGCGCGGAGGCGGCCAGCAGGCGCACGTCCGCGGCCTCCCGCTCGGCGCGGGCGGCGTCGACGGAGACGAGCCTCTCGGCCAGCTCGGCCTTCAGGGCGATCACCGAGAGAGTGTGGCCGAGCAGGTCGTGTACGTCGCGCCCGAACCGCAGCCGTTCCCGGGCGGCGGTCAGCCGCTCCTGCGCGGAGTGTTCCTCCTGGGTGGCGATCAGGATGTTCCACAGCCAGGCGTGCAGACCGGTGACGCCGACGGTCATCATCCCGAAGCCGACGGTTATCACCAGATACTCGACGAGGGACCCGCCGCTCCACCAGCTCACGGCGCCGGAGACGGCGACGGCCGCGGCGATGACCGCGCCCGCCGTGGCCCGCCCGCCGAGCAGGGGCGCGGTGCCGACGATCGAGGCGCCCACCCACGCCCACGTCCTCCAGTCGCCACCCCCCAGCGGGGCGGTCATCGGGATCGACAGCGCCGCCGCCGTCGCGAACCCCGCCAGCAGCCGGCGGTGAACGGCCTGCGACAGCGACGGCGTGACCGCGGCGTACAGGACCGCGGCCTGCGCCGCGGCGAAGACGAGGATGCCCGTGGCGCCGAGCGCGATCCGCAGCGGATCGGTCTCCCTGCCGAGACCGATGCTCGGCATGATCAGAGTCATGAGCACGGCGGTGGCCAGCGAGCCCAGGGTCGCCACCCTGACCCATCGCAGCCGCTGCTGGAACACACCGGTGATTGTAGTTCGTCGCATGGTTCTTCCCTGGGCCGGTGCGGACGGTCATCTCGGTCCGGTACGGCCCCGCGCCGGTCCGGGGACCGTACCGGCGCGGGCGGCGACCGGTGGGGAGGCCGGGGCGGCGGCCCTCACCACAGCATGAGGAGGATGGTCAGGCCGATGATCGTGTCGATGACGATGCACGCCTCGGCGTACGCTCGCGGGACGACCTTGTCGGCACGGTAGTGGATGATGTCCCACCCCGCGTGGGCGAGCCAGCCGGCGGCCACCAGGTAGAGGGAGAGGTTTCCGCCCACCGACGTCGCCACCGCGGCCAGCGCCACGTAGACGGCGAACACCCCCAGCTGGCGCGCGAGCACGCCCGGCTCCCGCAGGTGCTTCCGGGCGGCGCCGATGACCAGGTAGGCGCCGGCGAGGATCACGAGTATCCACGGCGGCGGGGCGGAGGACGAGCCCCAGCTGTCGATGGTGATCACCAGGGCCAGCCACGACGGCCACCGGTGCACCAGCCAGGCCGTGATCCGCCGGCCGGTGCCGGCGTCGGCCGGCGGCGCCGGGCAGGCGGGACGGCGGTGCGGCCGGCTGTACTCCTTCCGGCGGAGCAGCATCGCGACGAGCATGGCGGGGAGCATCAGCAGGTGCCCGCCGATCATGAGACCGTCGCCGGACAGCGCCCCGGTCCAGAACGGGACGAGCAGCACGAGGAACGGGACGAACATCGCCGCGCCCATCTCGGCGATGCGCGGCCAGTCGTGGCCGCGGACGCGCATCCAGATCGCCATGCCCAGGGTCATGTCGGTGGCCATCACCAGGGCGGCGAGGTCGGCGCGTGCGAGCGCGTCGGACCAGCCGAGCAGCGGGGAGACGACCTCCCACACCTGGCCGAACAGCAGCATCCCGGCGATCATCGCGATCACCATCTCGGCGAAGTGCCACGCGAAGTGCCAGCGGCCTGAGGTCCGGAAGGAGGGGCGGGCGCCCGGGGGGCGCGACGTGTCGGCTGCGGTGATGTCCGTTTTGGTTTTCATGGATCCAAGGGTGCGGGCGGCGGCGCGCAGCCCCCACCCTCGTCATGTCACCGATCGACCATGCGGATCGCACCTCCGACCCGTGAACGCTCGGCCCACCCATCGATCGCCTCGGCGGTGCCGAGGATGTGGGCGAGGACGGCGGAATTCGAGAAGGGGAGTCTTCCTCCGTCGTGAACAAGTCTCAGACCACGTTCCGCATCCCGTTCTCCATGTTCCGCGTCCCGTCGGCCCCGTAGGCCCCGTAGGCCCTGCAGCCCTGCGACCCGTGGTGCCCTGCCATCCGTGTGCCCTGCCACCCGTGGTGCCCTGCACCTCGTGGATGCGTCGTGCGGCGAGAAAGGGCGGCGCAGTGGAGCACCCGCTCTCACGCGGCCCGGCCCTGCGCTCCTTTCCGCACCCGCGCTTCAGCCACGGCGACCCACCCTCAAGGGCCCGTACGGATCGCTTCAGCCACCCACGGCCCCCTGGGCGGCCCGAAAGAAAGCCACTACGGCCCGCACCCCCACCGACCGACGCCGTGAAGCGGAGGTGGGCGGGTGTTCCGGCCGGCGTATAAAAGCCCGCGACCACCGCGCCCGAACGGCCGAAGGCCGAGACCACCAGAGCCCCACCCGAACGGCCGGCCGGAACACCCGCCCACCGCAGCGGCCACGAACACCGACCACGAACACCGACCACGAACACCGACCACGAACACCGACCACGAACACCGACCACGAACACCGACCACGAACACCGACCACGAACACCGACCACGAACCACGGTGATCGGCAGACCGAAACCACCGAGCGCGGATCAGCAAGGACCGAAACCCCGTGTGACGTTTCCGAACATGCCCGAAGGAAACCGACGGGACGAGCCATCCGGCCGTTCCCGGGTGATCGTTCCGTTCGGAGATCCCCACTGCTCACCAGGGGTACGCCGGGCCGCTCCCCTGGGTAGGGAAGGAATGGCCGCTGCCGGGGAACCGGTCGCGCACGGTCGCCGGAACCTGGAGGGAACACTCGCAAGGCGCTCTTCGGGTCATCTCAAAGTCAAGCCGCGTATCGTCCGAAACGCTCCCGAAACACCATGGGGCTGAGATTCACAGATGCGAAACACGCAAGGTCGCACCCTGAAACGGTGGAAGAACACGCTGTGGCGCAACGTCAGTGCGCGGCCGGTCGATGGAGCCCAGGAAGCGATCACTGCGACTTGTGAAACCGGCCAAACGCCATTTGTAAGGGAGGGTCGCGTCGAATGAAGATCGATAGCGGCACCACTGCCTGGATGCTCACAGCCACCGCGCTGGTGTTGCTGATGACGCCGGGTCTTGCGTTCTTCTACGGGGGCATGACCAGGGCCAAGAGCGTCCTGAACATGATGATGATGTCGTTCGCCAGCATCATCACCGTGACCACCGTCTGGGTGCTGTACGGGCACTCGCTGACCTTCACGGACAACGGCAGCGAGATCGTCAACAAGTTCGTCGGCGGCTTCGACGCACTCGGGCTGCAGAGCCTCGTGGACACCGCCACCAAGGATGACGGCACCGGCATGCCGAGCCTGGTGTTCTCGGCCTTCCAGCTCACCTTCGCGATCATCACCGTCGCGCTGATCAGCGGTGCCATCGCCGACCGCGCCAAGTTCGGCGCCTGGGTGCTGTTCACCGTGGTCTGGGCGACGATCGTCTACTTCCCCGTCGCCCACTGGGTCTGGGGCAACGGCTGGCTGTTCAACCTCGGCATCGAGGACTTCGCCGGTGGCACCGTGGTCCACATCAACGCGGGAGCCGCGGCACTGGCCCTCGCGCTCGTGATCGGCAAGCGCGCCGGCTGGCGCAAGGAGCCGATGCGGCCGCACAACCTGACCCTGGTCCTGCTGGGCGCGGCCCTGCTGTGGTTCGGCTGGTTCGGCTTCAACGCCGGTTCCGAGCTCGCGGTCGACGGTACCGCCGGTCTGGCCTTCATGAACACCCAGATCGCCGCCGCGGTCGCCGCCGGTGCCTGGATCCTGGTCGAGAAGATCCGCGACGGGCACGCCACCAGCCTCGGCGTCGCCTCCGGCGCCGTCGCCGGCCTGGTCGCCATCACCCCGGCCTGTGGTTTCGTCGACCCGTGGGCGGCCCTGGTCATCGGCCTGCTGGCCGGTGCGGCCTGCGCCTTCGCGGTGGGCCTGAAGTACCGCTTCGGCTACGACGACTCCCTCGACGTGGTCGGCGTGCACCTGGTCGGCGGTGTGGTCGGCGCGGTCTCCCTGGGCTTCCTCGCGGCCTACCCCTTCCTCGACCAGCAGAGCAAGGGCCTGTTCTACGGTGGTGGCCTGAAGCAGCTGGGCCTGCAGATCCTCGGCCCGGTCGCGGTCGGCGCGTACTCCTTCATCGTCACCTGGATCATCGCGAAGATCATCGATAAGGTGATGGGCTTCAGGATCGGCGTCGAGGAAGAGATCACCGGCGTCGACATCACCTCCCACGCCGAGACCGGTTACGACCTCGGTACCATCCACTCCTCGGGTGTGGCCGCCGTCAACGGACCGGTCCCCACCCCGGCGTCTAAGAAGGTGGACGCATGAGACTCATCACCGCGATCATCAAGCCGTTCAAGCTCGATGACGTGAAGGCGGCCCTGGAACAGTTCGGGGTCAAGGGAATGACGGTCAGCGAGGCCAGCGGCTACGGCCGCCAGCGCGGGCACACCGAGGTCTACCGGGGCGCGGAGTACCAGGTCGACCTGGTGCCCAAGGTCCGCCTGGAGGTGCTCGCCGAGGAGGAGGACGCCGACGACGTGATCGACGTCATCGTCAAGGCCGCGCAGACCGGCAAGATCGGTGACGGCAAGGTCTGGTCCGTCCCGGTGGACTCGGTGGTCCGGGTCCGCACCGGGGAACGCGGACCCGAGGCGCTCTAGCCGGTGAGAGGCGACACTCGCTCGTACGCCGCGGCCCGCAGGGAGCGGGCCGCGGACATCGACCGCTGGCTGACGGACCTGGTCCGGACCGCCTGCGGCACACCGTACGGGGCAGGCGGGGGAACGACGAGAAACGACGAGCGCGGCGCCCTCGGCGGGGTCGCGCTCGTCGCGGTCGGGAGCCTGGGGCGGTCCGAGCTCGCCCCCGGCAGCGACCTGGACCTGGTCCTGCTGCACGACGGGCGGGACGACGTGGCGCGCATCGCCGACCGGATCTGGTACCCCATCTGGGACTCCGGGGTGGGCCTGGACCATTCGGTACGGACGGTGGACGAGGCGGCCAAGGTCGCCCGGGAGGATCTCAAGGCCGTCCTCGGGCTGATCCAGGCCCGGCACGTGGCCGGGGACCCGGAGCTGACGCGGTCGGCCCGCGAGATCGTGCTCGCCGAGTGGCGGGCCGACTCCCGGCGCCGCCTGGGCGAGCTGCGCGACGCCTCGGACAAGCGGGCCGAGGCCAGCGGGGAGCTGGCGTTCCTGCTGGAGCCCGACCTGAAGGACTCCCGCGGCGGCCTGCGCGACGTGCAGGCGATGCAGGCGGTCGCGGCCGCCTGGGTCGCCTCGGCCCCGGGGCCGAGGGTCCGCGAGGCGTACGAGATCCTGCTCGACGTCCGGCACGGCCTGCACCTGGTGACCGCGCGCGGCGCCGACCGGCTGGTGCTCCAGGAGCAGGACGCGGTGGCCGGGATGCTCGGACTGCTCGACGCCGAGGCGTTGATGCGCAGGCTCGCCGAGGCGGCCAGGACGATCGGGCACTCCTTCGACGCCACCTGGCGTACCGTCGACCGGTTGCTGGCCGGGCCCACGCCGCGCGGGCGTCGTCCGCTGGCCGACGGGGTCGTCGAGCACGGCGGGGAGGTCGTGCTCGCCCGCGGGGTCAGCCCGCGCAAGGACCCGGTCCTGGTGCTGCGCGCCGCCGCCGCGGCGGCCGAGGCCGGGCTCCCGCTGGCGCCCGCCACGGTCACGGCCCTGGCCACGCAGTCACCGCCGCTGCCCATCCCCTGGCCGGACGAGGCGCGCGACGCGCTGGTGGCGCTGCTGGGCGCGGGGCGCGCGGCCGTGCCGGTCTGGGAGGAACTGGACCAGGCGGGGATGCTGGTCCGCCTGCTGCCCGACTGGGAGCGGGTCCGGCACCGCCCGCAGCGCAACCCGGTGCACCGCTACACCGTCGACCGGCATCTGATCGAGACCGCGGCCGGGGCGGCGTCGTTCACCCGCGAGGTGTCCCGGCCGGACCTGCTGCTCATCTCGGCGCTGCTGCACGACATCGGCAAGGGCTATCCCGGGGACCACTCCACCACCGGTGCCGTGGTCGCCCGTGACATCGGGACCCGGATGGGCCTGTCCTCGGCGGACGTCGAGGTCCTGGAGACCGTGGTCCGCCACCACCTCCTGCTGCCCGAGACCGCGACCCGCCGTGACCTGGACGATCCGGTGACCATCTCCCGGGTGGCCGGGGCGGTCGGCTCGCGCGAGGTCCTCGAACTGCTGGCGGCCCTGGCCGTGGCCGACGGCCACGCCACCGGTCCCGCCGCCTGGAACTCCTGGAAGGCATCCCTGGTCGCCGACCTGGTGCGCCGGGTCCGTTCGGCGCTCGCGGGCACCCCGTTGCGGCCGGCGCCCTCGCTCTCGGTGGAGCAGGCGTCCCTGGCGCGTCACGGTGGCGGCGCCGTGCGGGTCAACGGGGGAGCGGTCACCGTGGTCGCGCCGGACCGTTCCGGGCTGCTCTGGCGTGCCGCCGGGGTGCTGGCCGCGCACCGGATGGTGGTCCGCGCCGCGTCGGCCGCGTCGGCCGGGACGACCGCGGTGATCGAGTTCTCGGTGATCCCCGAGTACGGTTCCCCGCCCGATCCGGCGACGTTGGAGGCCGATCTGAGGCTGGTCCTGGCCGGCAGGCTCGACATCGAGCAGCGCCTGGCCAGGAGGACCAGGTCGATGCGCCCGACCCGGGTGCCGGTGGCGCCGCCCCGGGTGAACCTGGTGGACGACGCGTCGAACACGGCGACCGTCATCGAGGTGCGCGCGCATGACCGTCCGGGGCTTTTGTGGAGGATAGGTAGAGCATTTGGTGAATGTGGCCTTGACGTACGGGCTGCCCGTGTAGAGACTCTCGGCGCAGAGGCGGTTGACGTCTTCTACGTGGTCGACAGAGCCGGTCGCCCGCTGACCGACGAGGTCCAGCGGGCGCAGGTGCGAGATCAGGTGCTGGCCGCCCTGCGATGAGCGGGACGGCCCACTTCTCGTCGCCTTCGTAACGATTAAAGTCGGTATGTCGGTTTTGCTGATTCTTATGCGTGACCTTGTGGTCTCATATTGTCCACTTGTGTCGTGATTGAGGAGTAGCGAGAGCGGTGACGACGGCCACATCCGAGAGCCCCCGGCCCCCGGCGTCCGACGGCGGCAGGCGGCCTGCCGCCCGCTTCGGCCTGAGGAACTGGCGGGTGCGCTCGCGTCTCACGGCCCTGATCCTGGTGCCGACCGCGGTGGGCGTCGTGCTCGCCGGCACACGCGTGGCGGCCTCCGTCGACGGTGTGGCCGGATACCGGCGCACCGCCGTCGCGGCCGAGCACTCGGGAGCCCTGCGCGATCTCGCCCAGGCCCTCGGATCGGAACGTGACAAGGGAGCGTGGGCCTCCTTCCAGCCCTCCACCGCGAGCCTGAAGGAGAGCGCCGACGCGCAGCGCGCGGCCGTGGACGCGCTGGTCGCGAAGGTGCTGCCCGCCGTCGCGACGATCGACGACTCCTACGGGTCCCGGGTCGTCGATGCGGCAAAGGACGTGACCTACCAGCTCAAGGGCCTGGAGGAACTGCGCCGGCTGCCGGGCACGACGCGTTTGGAACGATACAGTTTCATGATCTCCCCGCTGCTCCGGCTCCACGAGGAGCTCACGCTGGTCAGCGACGACGAGGAGATCATCGGTGACACCCGCGCGCTCAGCGCGCTGGCGTACGCCAAGGAGGAGGTCTCCCGGCAGCGCGCCCGCCTGCTGGCCGGGTACTACGCGCCCGCGCTGGTCAACGCGCAGGAGGTCGAGAAGTTCATCGCCTCCCGTTCCCGGATGGAGGAGTACAGGACGGACTTCAGCGTCGAGGCGAGCCCGGCCAACGCCCGGCTCCTGGCCGCCGCGCTGGTCGACGAACGGGTGTACCGGGCCGAGCTGACCAAGGCCAGGGCGATCGTCCTGGCCGGGGATCCCGACCACACCGGGCGGCTGCTCTCGGACTTCGACGAGGTCAGGCAGTGGTTCTCGGACAACTCCACGATCCTGGAGCGGATGCGGAAGGTCGAGACCGAGGTCGCCGCCTCCGTGGTCCTGCGGGCCCGCATGCTGGAGGAGACCGAGCAGCGCAACACGATCATCGCGTCCGCCCTGATCCTGCTGCTGCTCCTGCTGGTCCTCGGCCTGACGGTCGTCATCGCCCGGTCGATGGTGACGCCGCTGCGCCGGCTGCGGGCCGAGGCGCTGGAGGTCGCCGGCTTCAGGCTTCCCGAGGCCGTACGTCACCTGAGGCTCTCCGGTGAGGCGCGCGCGCCCGAGATCGCCCCCATCTCCGTCGGGACCACCGACGAGATCGGCGAGGTCGCCAAGGCGTTCGACGAGGTCCACCGGCAGGCGATCCGGCTGGCCGCGGAGGAGTCCGAGCTCCGCTCCAACATCAACGCGATGTTCGTCAACCTGTCGCGCCGCACGCAGACCCTGGTCGAACGGCAGATCTCGCTCATCGACGGCCTGGAGAAGACCGAGGAGGACGGCGGACGCCTGGCCGACCTGTTCAGGCTCGACCACCTCGCCACCCGGATGCGGCGCAACTCCGAGAACCTCCTGGTCCTCGCCGGTCACGAGCCGGCCCGCAGGCGCACCCGGCCTGCCGAGCTCATCGACGTCGTCCGCGCCTCCCTGTCGGAGGTCGAGGGGTACGAGCGCGTCCAGGTCAGGGTGCACCGGACGATCTCGATCGCGGGCAGCGCGGTCAACGACGTCGTGCACCTGGTCGCCGAGCTGGTGGAGAACGCCATCCAGTTCTCGCCCCGGCAGGGCGGGATCACGGTCTCCAGCAGCATGATCGAGGGGGGCGGCGCGCTGCTCGCGGTCAGTGACCAGGGCATCGGCATGTCGCACGACGAGCTCTTCGAGACGAACCGCCGCCTGGCCGACCCGCCCGTGGTGGACGTGTCGGTGTCGCGCCGGATGGGACTGTTCGTGGTCGGCCGACTGGCGCTGCGGCACGGCATCCGGGTCCAGCTGCGCCCGCAGGAGGGGGGCGGCCTCGTCGCCATGGTGCTGTTCCCCTCGGAGATCGTGATCCAGGAGGTCCGGCCGGTGCGGACCCCCTCCTGGGGCGCGGAGCCGGACGCCTCGTACGACCTCCCGACCCGGACGTCGGCGCAGCCCTTCCCAGGGCACCCCTCGTTCGAGCAGGACCCGTACGGGCGGCCACCGGCCGGGCAGGTGCCTTCGGGGCTCTCCTCGTCCGGGCATCCCTCGTTCGGGCACGATTCGTCCGGGGATTCCCCGTTCGGGCGTCACCCGCTCGGAGGGGATCCGTTCGGGCAGGCGTCACTGCCGGACGCCTCCTCGTTCGGCTCGGTCCCGCTGCCGGCGGAGCACACCCCGCAGGGCTGGGCGGCTCCCGCGGGCCCGGTGAGCGGTCCGCCCCTTCCCGAGCGCCAGATCGACGGCGGGAACGGTCCCGTTCCCGTCCCGTCCGGCCCGGACCTGCTCCCCTACGACGGGAGCGCGGAGGCGATGCCTACGGCGAGGCTCTCCCCGTTCGAGAACGAGCAGGAGGAGTACCTGCCCATCTTCGCCTCGATCGAGTCGGCCTGGTTCCGACGGGCCGACGAGCCGGATGAGCGGGCGGCCGGGGAGGGACCGGGCCGGCCGTCGGAGGGGCCGGGCCCGGAGGGCGGAAGGGACGCGCTCCCCGGTCCGACGGCGAACGGGACGACGGAGAGCGGGCCCGGGGTGAACGGGACGGCGCCGGACGAGGACCGGCACGCGGGGGAAGGGGCCGCCGGGGAGGGCGGCACCCCTTCGGCCGGTACGCCGGATTCCGGGCCGGTCCGGGAGGCGGCCCGGGCGGACGACGACGGGCCGGGCGGCTGGAGCACCCCCGCCGACGCGGGGTGGCGGGCCGCCCAGGCGGCGAGCGACCCCTCGCTCGGCGGGATCACCGCGGCGGGCCTGCCCAAGCGCACCCCCCGGGCGAACCTGGTGCCGGGAGCCGCCGTCGCGCCGTCCTCCCCCGTGCCGTCGCTCTCACCCGAGAGGGTGCGCAGCCGCCTGTCGAGCTTCCAGCAGGGTGTACGGCGGGGCCGTGCCGAAGTGGTCGAGACCGTCACCGGGCGACCGGACGAGAAGGAGGAGGATTCGTGACGCCCCTGAGTCATGAGGCGCGCAGGTTCGACTGGTTGATCACCGAGTTCGTCCGTGGCACGCCCGGCGTCGCGCACGCGGTGTGCGTCTCCGCCGACGGCCTGAGGATCGCGAGCTCGGAGGGGTTCCCCGCGGACCGGGCCGACCAGCTCGCCGCGGTCGCGGCCGGGCTGCTCAGCCTGACCGTGGGAGCCTCCCGGGTGTTCGAGGGAGGCGCCGTCACCCAGACCGTGGTGGAGATGGAGCGCGGCCTGCTGCTGGTGACGGCCATCAGCGACGGTTCCTGCCTCGCCGTGCTGGCCTCGTCCGACTGCGACATGGGCCTGGTGGCGTACCAGATGACGCTGCTCGTCGAGCGGGTGGGCCAGGTGCTCACCCCCGCGCTCCGCGCCGAGCTGCAGTCCTTCCGGGGCCGGTAGTGACCGCGTCCGGCCTGCCGTCGGGAGGGGACCGTGCTCGGAGGTGACACCACCGGGGACGAGGAGCCCCTCTTCCGCCCGTACGCCGTCACCGGTGGCAGGTCCGAACCCCGTTTCGATCTGGCGATCGAGACACTGGTCTCCTCCTCCTTCATCATGGAGGAGGATCTGGCGCTGCTCACGCCGGAGCAGGATGCGATCATCAGACTCTGCCGCTCGTACCGGTCGGTCGCCGAGATCTCGGCGCTGCTGAGGGTCCCGCTCGGCGTGGCCCGCGTACTGGTGGCGGATATGGTCGACGAGGGCTTCGTCCGGATCCACCAGCCGCACCTCGACGAGGGGCGGCCGGATCTCAACATGCTCGAAAGGGTGCTCAGTGGACTTCGCAGGCTCTAACCAGGGTGGCCTGACGTCAACAAAGATCGTTGTCGCGGGCGGGTTCGGTGTCGGCAAGACCACGTTCGTCGGGTCGGTGTCGGAGATCGTGCCGCTGACCACCGAGGCCGTGATGACCGACGCCAGCGCCGGGGTCGACGATCTGGGGCTGACGCCGCACAAGACCACCACCACGGTGGCGATGGACTTCGGCCGACTGTCGCTGGACCGCGACCTGATCCTGTACCTGTTCGGCACGCCCGGCCAGCACCGGTTCTGGTTCATGTGGGACGACCTGGTGCGCGGCGCGATCGGCGCGGTGGTCCTGATCGACACCCGGCGGCTGGCCGACGGCTTCCCGGCGATCGACTACTTCGAGGAGGCCAGGCTCCCCTTCGTCGTGGGCATCAACGGCTGGAACGGGGAGTTCCCCCACGACGAGGACGAGGTGCGCGAGGCGCTGACGCTGGCCCCGCACGTCCCGGTCGTGCGGACCGACGCGCGCTCCCGCGAGTCCGTCAAGGGCACCCTGATCACCCTGGTCGAGCACGTCCTGCGGGTCCGCACGGCGTACGGCACGTCGGTGTAGGAGGTCCCGGAACCGGACGTGACGCCGGGGCCGGGACGGGGACGGGCCTTCCGGGGAGGGGGCCGTCGGCCGGGTGCCGATGGCGTGGTCCGGTGGCGGGTCCGAGGGCGGGTCCGGTGACGGGACGGGGCGCGGAGCGCGTTCCGTGACCTCGGCCGGTGCTTTCCCGCCGTTCCCGTGAACGCCCTCGGCGTGGAGGCCGGGATCGCGAGCCGGGAACTCGTCGTCGCGGATCTCCGGTGAGGAATCGGCTCGTCCCGCCCGCTCTTTTCGGGCGGTGGGTGACCGGCGACGGGTGTAAGCGTCGAGGTGACGCCGGGGCTTTCCTGCGCCGCCCGCCGGGGACGTACCGCCGATGACGCCCTTGTTCCCGGTCCGGCCCGCGCGGGCGGCGATCCTTTCCCCGCGTGACGCGGGTCCGTTCCTCCCGGCGGTGCCGCCGGGGGCGGTCCCGGTCTCCTCGGGGGCGTGACCTCGTGGGCCGGGTGCGGTGGGTGGCGCCCGACCAGGGCGGACGCCGCCGGTCACCGCGGGGGAATGGCGGGAACCGCGCCATTGTGATCGCCGAAGAGGAGTGCGCCGATGGTGTTCCTGTGACGATCGGGAAAGGAGGGAAAGAGGTTCCCGGTCCGAAAACACCTCATCGGAGAATTGGGTCAACCGGAATTAGTACTTCCGGTGTGGGTGGGCCTATCGGCTGAAGTATGCATTTCAAGAAAAATGCGTGTTTGTTGGCTCGTGTTCGCTTGGCCTCACAGGTTGATATGTGCTCGAATTGCCGGAATCAGGGAATTCGGCCAGGAGGTTCATCCACCGAGAGGCAGCGTTCGGTGAGCGGATACACGATCCATGCGGTGGGCGAGAGCCTGCGCATGCGGAACTGGCGGGTGCGACGGCGGCTCGTCGCGCTCATCCTCGTGCCCACGATCGCCGCCGCGCTGCTCGGTGCCGCCTGGGTGATCTCCTCGATGCGCGCCGCCGACGACTACCGGCGCGTCAACGACCTGGCCCGGTTCTGCGGCCATATCGGCACCCTCACCCATGAACTGGCCGAGGAACGCGGCAGCACCGCGTGGTTCGTCGCCCTCGACCGCCCGGCGAGCGGCCTGGAGGACGTACGGGCGCAGATGGATCTGGTCGACGGCGCGGCCGAACGCGTCCGCGACAGCGGCGTCCTGCTCGCGGAGGAGGTCAGCGGCCGTACCCGCGCCGAGATCGAGACCGTGATCACCCGCCTGGACGGCCTGCGCACGCTGCGCGACCAGACTCTGCGGGCTCCCATGCGGTCCGACGCGGTCATCACCGCCTACACCGCGGTCATCACCGACCTGCTCTCGGTGTACGGCGAGCTCGGCAAGGGCAGCGCCGACGACGTCCTGTTCGGGCAGGCGCTGACCCTGAACGCGCTCGCCCGCGCCAAGGAGGCCCTGTCGTTCCAGCGGGCGCTGCTGACCGTGGTGCTCGTGGCCGGCCGGTTCGAGCAGGATCGGCTGGAACGGTTCCTCGGCGCCGTCTCCGCCGAGCGCAACGAGCGCGCGGCCTTCGCCGCCGAGGCCACCGCACGCGAGCGTCGCCTCTTCGACGAGACCGTCGACGGCCCCGTCGCCGACCGGGCCGAGCGCCTGCGCGGGCTGGTCCGGCTCCGCGCGGCCTCGGGGGCCACCCTGAGAGGGCTGGACCCCGCGGAGAAGGACGACGCCAAGGGGTGGTACGACGCGGCCGGCGCCGTCGTCGACACCATGCGCGAGGTGGAGAAACGGCACGCCCAGGAGATCGTGGCGCGCAGCCGGTACCTCGGTGAGGCCGAGCGGAGCCACGCGCTGCTGGTGGCCGGGTCCGTCGCGGCCCTGCTGGCCCTCGTGCTGGCCATCACCGTCGGCGTGGTGCGCTCCCTGGTCGGGCCGCTGCGGCGGCTGCGCAGGGAGGCGCTGGAGGTCGCGGGGGAGCGGCTGCCCGCGTACGTGCAGAAGGTCCGCGAGTCGCGCGACGGCGAGGTCGCCGCGGACGTGTCGCCGATCGGCGTGCCGGGCCGTGACGAGATCGGCGAGGTCGCCCGGGCGTTCGACGAGGTCCACCGGCAGGCCGTGCGGCTGGCGGGGGACGAGGCCAGGCTGCGCCACACCGTGAACGCGATGTTCGTCAACCTCTCCCGGCGGAGCCAGACACTGGTGGAGCGGCAGCTCAGCCTGGTCGAGCGGCTGGAACGCGGCGAGCGCGACGACCAGCGGCTGGCCGACCTGTTCAGGCTCGACCACCTCGCCACCCGGATGCGCCGCAACAGCGAGAACCTGCTCGTCCTCGCCGGGCAGGAGGTGGCGCGGCGCTGGCGGAGGCCGGTCGAGCTCATGGACGTGATCAGGGCCGCGCTGTCGGAGGTCGAGGGCTACGACAGGGTGACGAACCTGGTCCGGACGGAGGTGGCCGTGGCGGGCCCCGCGGTGAGCGACGTGGTCCACCTCCTGGCCGAGCTGGTCGAGAACGCCGTCTCGTTCTCGCAGGCCGGCACCCGCGTCACGGTCTCCAGCACCAGGATCGGCGGGGACGGCGGCGTGATGGTCTCCGTGACCGACCAGGGCATCGGCATGACCCCGGAGGAGATCGCGCGGTTCAACCACCGCCTGGCCGGTCCGCAGACCGCCGACGCCTCGGTGGCCCGGCACATGGGCCTGTTCGTGGTCGGCCGCCTCGCCTCCAGGCACGGCATCCGCGTCCAGCTGCGTCCCCAGGGCTCCGGCCTGACCGCGATGGTCATGCTCCCGGAGTCGCTGCTCGTCCAGCCACCCGCCACGGCCCTGCCGGACGACCCCGCGCGGCCCCCGGTGGCCCTGCCTGCGGGGGTGACCGCCCTCCCGGCGGGGGACGGCCCGGGCGACGCCGGGCCCTTTCCGGGGTATCCCGCGGATGTGGCCGGAGTGTTCCCGGGCCGGCCGGTGGACGCGGCCGGGCCGTTCCCCGGGGACCCGGCGGGGGTGGGCGGGCCGTCGTTCCCGTACGGTCCGGGCTCGCCGCTCCCCGCGCCGGTGACCTCCGCCGGCCCCGGCGTACGGACGCCGCCGATGCCCCCGTGGGGCGGGGCCGCCGAGTCTGCCGGGCCGAGCGTGTGGAGCCCGCCGGTGGAGCGGTTCCGCCCGTCCGGCGGACCCGGGGAGCCGCCGGACCCGTTCGCGCCCCTCGCCGACCCGTTCGGTGCTCTCCCGGGCCTGTACGACCCCGCCGATGGACCGGACTCGGTGGACACCGGGCCGTTGCCCAGGGTGCGGGTCCCACCGGCGGAGGACGACTTCCTTCCGATCTTCGCGGCGGTCGAGTCGGGCTGGTTCCGGGTCGCTCCGCCCGCCGGGGATCACGCGGCCGGCCCGCCGTCCGAGCCGGGTGCCGGGACGCCGTCCCGTCCGGGCACAGGGCCGTCGCCGCGTCCGGGTGCCGCTCCGGACGGGCCCCGCGCCGAGCCCCGGCCCTGGTCCTCACCGGGTGACGGCGGCTGGCGGGCGGCCCGGGTGGCGAACGCTCCCGTGCGGGACGGTACGACCGCGGCCGGCCTGCCCCGGCGCACTCCCGGGGCCAACCTGGTGCCGGGTTCGGTGCCACAGCCCGCACAGCCCGCACAGCCCGCACATCCTGGGCCCGGGGCCCGGCCGGCGCAGCCGCGGGAGCGGGACGCGGCCCCGGTCGCGGCCGAGCGGATGCGCGAGCGGATGTCGGGCTTCCAGCGGGGCGTGCGCAGGGCCCGCGACGAGCTCACGAACCGGGAGGAGTGACCGTGTGGGGCGACGTCCACGGGACCGGGCAGCGTTCCCCCTCCGGCCTCGGTCCCGCGTACGGGGAGCCGGTCGAGGAGGAGAGCTCGCTGGTCCGGCTGTACGCGGTGACCGGCGGGCGCACCGTTCCCAGTGCCACGCTCGCCATGGAGGCGCTGGTCTCGACCTCGGCCGGGGTCCGGCTCGGCCTGTCCTACGCGCGGGAGTACCGCCTGATCGGCGACCTGTGCCGGCGCATCCGCTCGGTGGCGGAGATCTCCGCGCTGCTGGGCGTCCCGCTGGGCGTCACCCGCGTCCTGGTCTCCGACATGGAGGCCGAGGGCCTGGTACGGGTCCATCGTCCCCGGCTCGACGCGGCCGGGCCCGGTCCCGACCTGCTGGAACGCGTCCTCAACGGCCTGGACCGCCTGTGACGGGCGCGCGGGCCACCGGCGCCGCGCACCGGGCCGCCCACCGGCCGCCCACCGGCCGCCCACCGGCACCGAGCCGCGCGCCATACCGCCCGCCGGCGCCGAGCCGCGCGTTGCCGCCGAGCCGAGCGCCGGCGCCGAGGCGGGCGTCAGCCCTGGGCCAGCCACCAGCGGGCCGCGACGAGCTCGGCCACCAGCGTCTCGGTCAGCAGCGCGACGTCGGGCTCGTCGTCGTGCCGGTAGCGGACACGGTCCGCGACGCCGGGCACCTCGCCGCCGACGGCCAGGACGGTGGAGCCGCGCTGCCGGATCCAGTCCATGGCCTGCTCGTCGTAGCGGGAACCGGGGTACAGGACGGCGCGGTAGTCGAGGGTCTTGGTGAGGTAGACGTCCACGTGGGCCCAGTCGCCGGTCTCGCACGCGTCGGCCGGCCTGCGCGGGCCCTCCCGGAACATCAGGGCCGACTGCTCGGCCGAGGACAGGCGTTCGGCCGGGGCGATCGTGTAGACGCCGTGCGGGCCGTCGAGCAGGGCCGCCGCGGGTGCCAGCCACTCGTCACGCCGGTCGAGCAGGTCCGCGGTGGCCTCGGCGGTACGCAGCAGCAGGCCGGGCACGTCCCGGCCGGAGGCGACGAGACCGCCGGGAGCGGCCGGATCACCGGGAGCGACGGGGTCAGCGGGAACGGCCGGATCGCCGGAGGGGCCGAGGTCCGCGGGGGAGAGGCGGTCGGCGAGCGCCAGCAGCAGGGCCAGGGTGTGCTGGAACGTCCGGCAGGACACGCCCCCGCGCTCCTCGCCCGCGAGCATCGGCACCACCAGGTCGGCGCCCTCGGTGACGGGTGAGTCCGGGGCGTTGGTCAGCGCGAGCACGAAGGACCGTCCCCGGTGGCGGGCGACCGCGTCCAGGGTCTCCCTGCTGCCGCCGGTGGCGGAGATCGCGACCACCAGCGTCCCGGGGTCGGGCGGGTAGGAGGCGGCGGCGGAGGCGTACTCGGCCACCGCGTCCACCCCGGCCGATCGCAGGCGCAGCGCGGCCACCCGGGCGGCGTAGCGGGAACTGCCCATGCCCAGCAGGAGCACCCGCCGGATCCGCGCGGGGATCGCCGAGAACGGGTCCGCGGCCGCGAGGGCGTCCGCCAGCCCGGCCAGCGCGGCGGGCTTGGCCTCCAGGTCGGCGAGGTAGAGGTCGGGGATCACGTGCTCTCCTTCGGCGGGGACGGGTCCCCCGGTGTCGGGGACGGGGACGGGGACGCGGGTCTCGGGGACGAGGACGCGGGCGGGGCCCCCGGGGACCCCGGAGACGCCGAGGGCGCGGGTCGCGGGGGAACGGCGCCGGTCACGGGTATCGGGAGCGCAGCACGCCCATCGGGGCGTAGCGCCAGCGGGGCAGGTGCCGGGCGGCGTAGACCAGCTCGCGGCACTCCTGCTCGATCTCGAACGCGCCGAGCAGGGAACGGTCCAGCAGGGCGGCGTGGCCCAGGGCGGTCAGGCGCTCCAGGTAGGCCGCCTGGAGGGCGGCGCGGGCCGTGGCGGCCCATTCGGCGATCATCGGCGCGGGGGCGTCGCGGCGCCGGACCGCGACCTGGCCGACGTGCTCCAGGCTGGTGGTGAGCTGGGCCAGGTCGCGGGCGGCGGGCTGGAAGGGGTCGGCGCCGGTGACGGTCGGGTTCCCGTCGAAGTCGATCACTGCGTACCCGTCCCGCCAGCGGAGCACCTGGCCGACGTGCAGGTCGCCGTGGATGCGGATCAGCGGGGTGCCGGCGGGCGTGCCCCCGGCGGTCCCACCGGCGGCGGCGGCGGGGGCGGCCAGCGGGGCCAGGCCGGCGCGGAGCGCATCGGCGCGAGCCGCCAGCCAGTCGCCGTCCTCGCCGCCGGTCAGGGCCAGGGCCTCCCGCAGCGCCTCGTCCGCCCGGAGCCACCAGGGCCCCTTCCCCGGGGCGGGCACGGGCGCGGCGTGCCGTACCGGGTCGGGGAAGGTCGGCGAGGGGGTCGCCAGGGCCGCGTGCAGGTCGGCCGCGAGGGCGCCCAGGCCGGCGGCGAAGCCGGTACGCCCGGCGGCGGCCTCGTCCACGCACCACTCCCAGCCGTCCCTGGCCTCGGGCAGGTAGGCGGTGACCAGGGCGACCAGCGACTCGGTGCCGTCGGCGCCGCGGCGCGACACGGACGCGTACGGCGTGGCGGTCGCGGTGAAACCGGCCGACGTCAGGTGCGCGAACACGTCCGGGGCGGGCTGGGGGAACGGCGCGGGCGGGGTGAGCCACTTGACCACCACCCGCTCGCCGACGACCACGGAGCGGTTGGTCTGATCGACGTCGAAGCCCCGCTCGGCCGTTCCGGAGGGCCCGGCGGCCGATGACGATTGAGTGTCGATTGAAAGACGTCCGGCGATCTCGCCGGGGAGGGGCCGGAAGTGCCGTACCGCGAAGGGAGTGGTGTCCTCGCAGGTCAGAGCGGTGAGGAGGGCGGCGGTCCGCCCGTCGCCGGCCTCGGGAACCGTGTCCAGCCTGTCCCAGATTGAACATGGATTTAACAAACGGATCAAACTTTCCAGGGGTGATGTCGGGGGCAGTCTTGCTCAAGTTAATGTTGACTGCAACACTCCTGCTTTGGTCTGCCGTGTCCCCTACGGCCGGTCTACCCCAATTACACTGAATTCTTAAGGAGTAGCGGCCGTGCCCCGCACTCACATCCGTCGTCTTCCGGCCGCCGCCCTGGCCGCCGGCCTCGCGCTCGCGATCTCGGCCTGTGGCGGGGAACCCGCCGACACCGCGGCGGCCCCGGCCGCCGGTGCCTCGTCGGCGCAGCTCGACCCCAACGCCGACCTGTCCAAGCAGAGCGTCACCATCACCGTCTGGGACGGGTACACCCCCAAGGAACTGGCGAGCGAGGTCAAGAGCAAGCTCAAGACCGACCTCAAGGTGACGCTCCACGACACCAACGAAGCGGCCATGGCGAAGCTGACCAGCGGGGCCGACACCGGCCTCGACGTGGCCTTCGTCTCCGGCCAGTACGCCCAGGCCCTCAACGAGGCCGGCCTGCTGGAGCCGCTGCACCCCGAGCTGATCCCGAACCTCGCGAACCTCTACCCCGAGGCCAAGGAACTCTCCTACGACAAGGGCAACGTCTTCTCGGTCCCCTACACCTGGGGCACCACCGGCATCTGCTACCGGTCCGACCTGATGAAGACCGCCCCGACGAGCTGGAAGCAGCTCCTCGACCCGCCGGCCGAGGCGCTCAAGAAGGTCACCATGATGACCACCGAGCGCTGGCTGGCCCTGCCCGCCATCAAGGCCCTGGGCTACTCGGTCAACACCCGCAGCGACGAGGAGATCGCCAAGGTCAAGGCCGAGCTGCTCAAGGCCAAGCCGAAGCTGCTGGGCTACGACGACACGACCTTCGGCGACAAGCTCAAGAGCGGCGAGGCCGTGATGGTCGAGGCGTGGGACGGCTGGTGCCCGACCACCGAGAAGAACATCAAGTTCGTGGTGCCCCAGGAGGGCAGCGACCTGTGGGTGGACACCATGGTCGTGCTGAAGTCCTCCAAGAACAAGGAGGCGGCGCACGCCTTCATCAACTACATCCTGGACCCGAAGGTGCACGGCTGGGCCGCGGAGAACATCCTCTACAAGGTCCCGAACAAGGCCGCCATGGACGCCATGGACGCCAAGCTCAAGGCCGACAACGCCCCGCTCCAGATGACCCCGTCCGACCTGCTCAAGGGTGAGTCGATCATCGACCTGGGCGAGGACTCGGTGAAGTTCACCAGGCTCGCGACCGAGGTCGCGACCAAGCAGTGACACGTTCCACCGTTTCCGGCGCGTCCGTGAGGTCACGGACGCGCCGGTCGCGCGCCCTGGGCAGGCTCGTCTTCCTGGGGCCGGGCCTGACGTACCTGATCGTCCTGCTGCTGGTCCCGCTGGCGCTGCTGATCACCTTCACGCTGTTCCGCAGGGGCCGTTTCGGCGGGATCGTCTACGAGGTGACCGGGGAGAACTTCACCCGGCTGGTGGACCCGCTCTACCTGGAGGTGCTGGTCGGCTCGCTGAAGCTGGCCGGTGCCGCCACGCTGATCACCCTGCTGGTCGGCTACCCGACGGCCTACCTGATCGCCCGGTTGCCGGGCAGGTGGAAGACGGTCGCGCTGGTCGCGATCGTGCTGCCGTTCTGGACGAACTTCCTGATCCGCATCTATGCCTGGATCGTCCTGCTGAGCGGCCCCGGGCTGGTCAACAGCGCGCTGCTGGACCTGGGGCTGATCGACCGGCCGCTGGAGCTGCTCTACAACCGGGGCACCATCGTCGCCGGACTGGTCTACTCCTACCTGCCGCTGATGGTGCTGCCGCTGTACGCGGCGATCGAGCGGCTGGACCCGCAGCTGCGGGAGGCCTCGGCCAACCTCGGCGCCTCGCCGGCGCGCACGTTCGCGTCGGTGACGCTGCCGCTGACCCTGCCGGGAGTGTTCACCGGCTGCCTGTTCGTGTTCGTGCCGAGCTTCGGCAACTTCATCATCCCCGAGCTGCTCGGCGGCGGCCGTTCCATCATGGTCGGCAACCTGATCAGGGACCAGTTCCTCAAGGCGCGCGACTGGCCGTTCGGGTCCACCCTCGTGCTGGCGCTGCTGGCCGTGCTGGTCGTCCTGCTGCTGCTGCAGGCCTGGAGTGCCCGACGTGCGTAGATCCCGACTGCTGTACGTGCCCTTCTGGCTCTCGTACCTCTTCCTCTACACCCCGATCGTCGTGCTGGTGGCGATGTCGTTCAACGCCGGGGAGTCCCCCTACGTCTACGAGGGGTTCAGCCTCGACTGGTACGGCGTACTCGCCCAGGACGAGAGGATCCGCGAGGGCCTGGTCAACACGCTGATCGTGGCCGCGGGTTCCACCGCGCTGGCCACGGTGCTGGGCACCCTGCTCGCCGTGGGCCTGGCCCGCCACACCCGCTCCCGGACGCTGGACGCGCTCAGCGTGCTGCCCGCGGTCCTGCCGGACCTGGTGCTCGGCATCGGCCTGCTGGTCTTCTACGCCACGATCCGCTCGACCCTGGGCCTGCACTCGGTGCTGCTGGCGCACACCGTGTTCGGCATGGCGTTCGTCACCGCGGTGGTCCGCACCCGGCTCACCCACGCCGACACCTCCCTGGAGGAGGCGTCCAGGGACCTGGGCGCGACCCCGCTGACCACGTTCACCCGCGTCACGCTGCCGCAGCTCGCGCCGGGCATCCTGGCCGGGGCGCTGCTGGCGTTCACGCTGTCCATCGACGAGTTCGTCATCGCGTTCTTCACGGCGGCCCCCACCACGCCGACCCTGCCCATCGTCATCTACTCAATGGTCCGCTTCGGGGTCACCCCTGAGATCAACGCGCTGGCCACGCTGCTGCTGCTCGTGAGCTTCACCGTGGTGATCGTGGCCCAGCGGATGACCCGACTGACGGAGTCCCTGTCCTGATGCTGAAGATCACGGGTGTCAGCCGCCGCTTCGGCGACGTCACGGCGCTGTCGGACGTCTCCCTGGAGATCCGGCAGGGCGAGTTCTTCGCGCTGCTCGGCCCCAGCGGGTGCGGCAAGACGACGCTCCTGCGGATCCTGGCGGGCTTCGAGTCGCCCGACGAGGGCACCGTCACGCTCGACGGCGAGGACCTGCTCGCCAGGCCGGCCCACCGCCGCCCGGTCAACCTGATGTTCCAGTCGTACGCGCTCTTCCCGCACATGACCGTGGCCAAGAACGTGGCCTACGGCCTGGAGCGGGAACGGCTGGACCGCTCCGAGGTGCGCCGCAGGGTCGGCGAGGTGCTGGAGAAGGTCGGCCTGGACGCGATGGCCTCCCGCAGGCCGCAGCAGCTGTCCGGCGGTCAGCGGCAGCGGGTCGCGCTGGCCCGCGCGATCGTCAAACGCCCGCGCCTGCTGCTGCTGGACGAGCCGCTGTCCGCGCTGGACAAGAAGGTGCGCGCGGAGATGCAGCTGGAGCTCAAGCGGCTGCAGCACGAGGTCGGCATCACCTTCGTCGTGGTCACCCACGACCAGGAGGAGGCCATGTCGCTGGCCGACCGGATCGCGGTCTTCGACACCGGCCGCGTCGAGCAGGTGGACGCCCCGGTCGAGCTGTACGAGCGCCCGCGCACCCCGTTCGTCGCGGGTTTCGTCGGCGCCAACAACCTCTTCGCCGGCCGGGCCTGCTCGGTCGGCCTGGCCGCGGACGGGCTCGGCATCCTTCCCGGCAGGTCCATGCTGCCCGACGGCACGCCCGCGCTGCTCGCGGTGCGGCCCGAGCGGCTGCGGCTGGGCGCCGACGGGGTGCTGCGCGGCGAGGTCGTCGACGTGAGCTTCTACGGCGGCGTCTCGCACGTGTCGGTCCTGGTGGCCGGGCGCCCGGCGCCGGTGCTTGCGGCCGTGCAGGGGGCCACGCGGGTCCAGGCCGGCTCGCCGGTGGCGCTGGGCTGGACGGACGAGGACGGGGTGCTGATCCCTCAATGAGACGACTTGAGCGGGTGACCCGTCGCGGTCCTGGCGTAGTCGAGGATGAGGTCCGCCGCCTCCTGCGGGCCGATCACCGGGTGGCGGGCCGTTATGCGGTAGCCGTACGCATCCTCGAGCGCGACCAGGTTGCGGGCGACGGTCAGGCAGTCACCGGACAGGGTGAAGGTGCCCAGGGCGGTGCCGGTGTCCAGGATGCTCTGGTAGAGCGAGACCTGGCGGTCGTAGAGGGTGGTCAGCAGGAGCGCGTACATCCTGTTGCGGGACGCGGCCCCGCCGAGCTCGTTGAGCAGCCGCACGTCCGGGTCGTCCGGGCCGTGCGGCAGCCCGGAGCGGACGGTGACCACCAGCTTCTCCGCGGGGTCGCGCATGCCCGCGATCCGCTTGAGCCTCTGCTCGTAGAAGCGCTCCATCCCGGCGTGGTGGGCGTCGACCAGCAGCTCGCCGAGGCGGGGGTAGTGGTAGAGGACGGCGCCGGAGGTGAGCCCGGCCTCCTCGGCGACATGGTTGAGGTGCACGCCCTCGGTGCCGTACCTGATGATCGCGCGGTGCGCGGCCGCGATGAGATCCAGGCGCCGGTCCGCCCTTCCCTTGCGCGTCATGCTCCCCCGCTCGTCGAAGGCCACCCGTTGAGGACGGCGTTCTGTACCGGGGTCCATAGTGACCCTTTTCCGGGGTTTTTACCAGCCGGGAATTCAACCGTTTTTCAAAAGCCACAACCCCCTAGACGCAAGGAGGCGTGATGTCTCTCACGATCCTGTTCATGCCGGAGAGTGCCTACGGGCCGACGAACAACTGCATCGGCATCGGTGACATTCTTCGTAAGCGCGGTCACCGTGTCGTCTTCGCAGCTGAGGCCTCGTGGAAGGGGAAATTGGAGGCCCTCGGATTCGAGGAGGATCTGGTCGATCTCGCGCCTCCGTCGGATGAGGAGCAGGACGCCGGGCAGTTCTGGAAGGACTTCATCAGGGACACCGCCCCGGAATACCGCAAGTCCACGCTGGAGCAGTTGGAGACGGTCACCAAGCCGATCTGGGACGCCCTTATCGACGGCGCCAGGTACAGCGAGCCTCAGTTGAAGGAGATCATCGACCGCGTCCGGCCGGACGTCATCGTCGAGGACAACGTCATCACCTTCCCGGCGCTGCTGACGGCCGGGAAGCCGTTCGTCCGCATCGTCTCGTGCAACCCGCTGGAGGTGCGCGGCGAGGGCGTGGCCCCGGTCTTCTCCGGGCTGCCCGCCGGGGACCGCTCGCAGTGGGCGGCCTTCGAGGCCGAGTACGACCGCACCCACCGCGAGATCTGGACCGCCTTCAACGAGTGGGTCGTCGCCCAGGGCGCCCCGCCCCTGCCCGACCTGGACTTCATCCACGAGGGCGACCTGAACCTGTACGTCTTCCCGGAGATCGCCGACTACACCGACGCCCGCCCGCTGGGCCCCACCTGGCACCGGCTGGACTCCTCGGTGCGCGAGACCGAGGGGACGTTCGAGATCCCGGAGCCGCTCGCCTCGCGCGAGGGCGCGCTCGTCTACTTCTCGCTGGGCTCGCTCGGCTCGGCGGACGTCTCGCTCATGCAGCGGGTGATCGACGTGCTGGCGACCACCCCGTACCGCTTCATCGTCTCCAAGGGCCCGCTGCACGAGGAGATCAAGCTGGCCGAGAACATGTGGGGGGCCGAGTTCGTCCCGCAGACCGCGATCCTCCCGCAGGTGGACCTGGTCATCACGCACGGCGGCAACAACACCGTCACCGAGGCGCTGCACTTCGGCAAGCCGATGATCCTGCTGCCGCTCTTCTGGGACCAGTACGACAACGCGCAGCGCATGCACGAGCTCGGCTACGGCGTGCGGCTGTCCACCTACGCCTTCACCGACGAGGAGCTCACCGGAGCGCTGGACCGCCTCCTGGGCGACACCGCGCTGCGCGAGCGGCTCGCCGCCGCGGGCGCCGAGATCCGCGGGCGGGACGGCCTGCGCAGGGCCGCCGACCTGATCGAGCGGGCCGGAGCCTGACGGCTTCCCGCACCACCACGACGGGAGAAGTCCCATGGGCAGCACACTGATCAACCCGGCGACCGGCGAGTCCCTGGCGCGGCCGGCCGACACCCCGGTCGCCGAGGTGCCGGCCGCGGTGCGGCGGGCGCGGGCCGCGTTCGAGGAGTGGGGTGCCGCGATCCCGGCCGAGCGGGCCAGGGTGCTGCTGCGCTTCGCCGACCTGGTCGAGGCCGACGCCGAGGAGCTCACCCGGCTGGAGGTCGCCGAGACCGGCAAGCCCGCCGCGGTCTTCCGCGACGGCGAGCTGCCGTTCGCCGCGGACAACCTCCGCTTCTTCGCCGGTGCGGCCCGCTCGCTGGACGGCACCGGCGCGGGCGTGTTCAGCGCCGGGTACACCTCGGTCATGGTGCGCCGCCCGGTCGGCGTCGTGGGTTCGATCGCCCCGTGGAACTTCCCCCTGGTGATGGCGGTGTGGAAGGCCGGCCCGGCGCTCGCCGCCGGGAACGCCGTGATCGTCAAGCCCGCCCCGCAGACGCCCGGCACCACGCTGAGGCTGGCGGAGCTGTTCGCCCGCGCCGGGGCGCCGGACGGACTGTTCCAGGTCGTGCTGGGCGACGGCGAGGTGGGCCAGGCGCTGGTCACCGACCCGGGCGTGGACATGGTGAGCGTCACCGGCTCCACCGAGACCGGACGCGCCGTGATGCGCGGCGCCGCGGGCTCGCTGAAGCGGGTCCACCTGGAGCTCGGCGGGAAGGCGCCGGCGCTGGTCTTCGACGACGCCGACCTGGACGCGATGGCCACGGGCGTGGCGATGGGCGCCACCTACAACACCGGGCAGGACTGCACGGCCGCGACCCGCGTCTACATCTCCCGCGGGGTGTACGACGAGGCGGTCGACGCGCTGCGCGCGACGCTGGAGCGCGTCCGGCCGGGCGACCCCTGGGACCCGGCCTCCGACATCGGGCCGCTGATCTCGGCCGGTCACCGCGAGCGCGTGCACGGGTTCGTCGAGCGCTCCCTCGCGTACGGCGCCTCGGTGCTGTGCGGGGGCGTGCCCGGTGAGGGGCCCGGTTTCTACTACCCGCCCACGCTGATCGCCGGTGCCGACCAGAGGAGCGAGGTGGTCCAGGGCGAGCTTTTCGGCCCGGTCCTGGTCGCCCTGCCCTTCGACGGCGAGGACGAGGCGGTGCGGCTGGCCAACGACGTCCCCTACGGGCTGGCCTCCTCGGTCTGGTCGGGGGACGTGGCCAGGGCGCTGCGCGTCTCGCACCGCCTGGACGTGGGCGTGACCTGGGTGAACGACCACCTGCCCATCGCCTCGGAGGCGCCGCACGGAGGGGTCAAGGGCAGCGGCTTCGGCAAGGACATGAGCCAGGAGGCGGTCGGGGAGTACTCCGTGACCCGCCATCTGATGATCAAGCACCAGGCTCCGGAGGTGAGGGATTCCTTCCGGCCCGCCTGAGATTTTTGCACCGATAGATCCTTTTTGTGGGAGTCTGTCGGCATTTACTCCATTCGAAGTGACATAAAGGATGTGCTCAAATTGCTTCCGCCGCTTCCAAATCCGGCGAGGGGTTACGTAGGCCAGTGATGACACAAGACCGCCGGAACCACCGGACGTCAGGAGTGGGCAGCCGCCTTCTGCCGGCGAACTGGCGCGTGCGTCCCCGTCTGGTCGCGCTGATCCTGCTCCCGACCGCCGCCGCCGTACTGCTCACCGGCCTCCAGCTGACCACCGCCCTGTCCACGGCAGGGGAGTACCGACGGATGAGCGAGGTCGCCTCGCTGGTCCAGTCGCTCGGCACGCTCTCGCACGAGATGGCCGAGGAACGCGACCGCACCGCCTGGTACATCGCCAGCGGCACCCGTGCCCGGCTCGCTCAGGTCAGGGAGCAGCGCGAGGTGGTCGACCGCAGCGCCGACGAGGTCGTCGAGGCGGTCGAGGCCCTCGACCAGTCCCAGGCGGCCCGCATCCGTACCGAGACCGCCCAGGTCCGCCGCTGGCTCGACGGTCTTCCCGGCCTGCGCAGGCTGATGACCAACGACAGGGTGCTGCCGCGTGCGGTCCTCGGCATGTACAGCCGGATGATCGCCGACTTCATCACCCTGCACGACGACCTCGGCCGCAGCGGCGGCGACGAGCGCCTCATCGGTGACGCGCTCGCGCTGGGCGCGCTGAGCCGGGCCAAGGAGCAGGTCGCCCGGCAGCGGGGCACCCTGCTGGTCAGCTTCCTGGACCGCAAGTTCGACTTCGACGACCCGGCCGACCTGCTGGGCGCGTACCGCAGCCAGCAGAGCGAGGAGAACGCCTTCCGGGCGACCGCCTCCGCCGGCCAGATCGAGCAGTTCGGCGAGGTGGTCGGCGGCTCGCAGATCATCCAGGCCAATGCCATCCGCACCCTGGTCATGTCGCTCATGCGGGAGAACAAGCCGCTGGAGCGGGTCGGGATCAACTGGAACAGAAGCGCGGAGACCTGGTACAACGCCGTCTCGGCCGAGGTGAACGGCATGCGGACCGTCGAGCGCGGCCTGAGCGCCGCGGTGGTGGCCCGCAGCCAGGAGATGGAGAGCGCCGAGCAGCGCAGCGCCATCATCTCCGGCGCCGCGATCCTGGTCCTGCTGGTGCTGATCCTGCTCATCACCGCCTGGGTGGCCGGCACGCTCGTCCGGCCGCTGCGCAAGCTGCGCAGCGAGGCGCTCGAGGTGGCCGGCAGCCGGCTCCCCGAGACCGTCCGGGTGCTGCGCGAGTCGGGCGACCACGCCCCCGACATCGAGGTGCCCTCCATCGGGGTGGCCTCCCGCGACGAGATCGGGGAGGTGGCCCGGGCCTTCGACGAGGTCCACCGCGAGGCCATCCGGCTGGCGGGCGACGAGGCCCGCCTGCGCAGCAACATCAACGCGATGTTCGTCAACCTCTCCCGGCGCACCCAGTCGCTGGTGGAACGCCAGATCGACCTCATCGACGACCTGGAGCAGGGCGAGCAGGACGAGGGCCGGCTGGGCAGCCTGTTCAAGCTGGACCACCTGGCCACCCGCATGCGCCGCAACTCCGAGAACCTCCTGGTCCTCGCCGGCCAGGAGCAGAACCGCCGGTGGAGCGAGCCGGTCCCGCTCAGCGACGTGGTCCGCGCCTCGCTGTCGGAGGTCGAGAACTACGAGCGGGTCAACCTCCGGGTCGAGTCGGGCACCCTGATCATCGGTCAGGCCGTCAACGACATCGTCCACCTGGTCGCGGAGCTGGTGGAGAACGCGATCTTCTTCTCGCCGCAGGACACCAAGATCACGGTGACCAGCAACGGCAACGAGATGGGCGCCGTCATCCTGGCGGTCACCGACTCCGGCATCGGCATGAGCGACGAGGAACTGGCCGAGGCCAACCGGCGGCTGGCCGAGCCCCCCGCGGTGGACCTGTCGGTCTCCCGGCGGATGGGCCTGTTCGTGGTCGGCCGCCTGGCCATGCGCCACGGCATCCGGGTCCAGCTCAGAAGGCCGGACACCGGCGGTCTGAGCGCGGTCGTGCTGCTGCCGGCACAGGTGGTGGCCCAGGCCACCGCGACGCCGGAGCTGGCCATGGCGGGGCAGGGCATGCCGTCCGGCTCCTTCGGCGGGTCCGGCGTCCCGTTCGGGTCCGCCCCCACCGCGGGACCGTTCGCCTCGATGAACCCCGACCCGTTCGGCACGTCGCAGCGGCAGGACTCGTTCGGCTCGGCCCAGCGTCCCGACCCGTTCGCCGCGGCGCAGAACCCCGACCCGTTCGCCGCACCGCAGAACGCCGGGTCGTTCGCCTCCGTGAACCCCGACCCGTTCGCCTCGGCGCAGAACGCCGGGTCGTTCGCCTCGGCGAATCCCGACCCGTTCGCCTCCGCCAACGACCCGTTCGCCTCCGCGCCCGGCGCGGGCCCGTTCGCGGGCGCGGGCCGGGCGCAGGGCGGGCCCGGGCAGCCCGCACCGGCGCCCGCCCCGGGCCAGACGTCGGCGGACCTGTGGTCGGAGCCGGTGGTGTCGGCCTCCGCGGTGGAGGACCTGTGGTCGTCGCCGCTGGCGCCGACCCCGGCGCCGTCGTTCCCCTCGGCCTGGCCGGAGCCGTCCTCGGCCGACCCGTGGGCGGGCCGGCGGCCCGAACCGATGGACAGCACCCAGGCCCTGCCCGCGGTGGACTACTCCCCGACCGAGCCCGAACCCGAGGAGTTCCTGCCGATCTTCGCGGCGGTGGGGTCCGACTGGTTCCGTACCGCCCAGCAGGCCGCCTCCGAGGCGGAGCAGAACCACGACGGCGAGGGCGAGCCGGACCGGTCCGACACCGAACACGCCGCACAGCCCGCGGCCAGGTCCGCCGCCGAGAGCAGGCCGCGGCCGCTGGAGCAGCGGGTCAGGCGGGGCCCGCAGGGACTGGAGACCCAGAACATCCCGCAGATCTCGCACTCCTCCCCGCAGCCCGAGCAGGGCCGGCCGCTTCCGCAGCGCCAGCCCCGGCAGGTCCAGCAGCCGTCGCAGGCCCCGCAGCAGGTCGCCTCCCAGCAGGCCCCGCGGCAGGCCGATCCGCTCGGTGCCGCACCCACCGGCAGGCAGCCGTGGAGCAGCCCCTCCGACCAGGGGTGGGCGGCCGCCGAGGTCGCCAAGAAGCCCGTGGAGGGCGGGGTGACCGGGGCGGGCCTGCCCAAGCGGGTGCCCAAGGCCAACCTCGTCCCGGGGTCCGCCTCGACGGCCGCGCCGGCGCCCGCCGCGCCGATGCCGCCGATATCGGCCGAGCGCGTGCGCAGCCGTCTGTCCAGTTTCCAGCAAGGCGTACGGCAGGGACGCGCCGAGATGAGTGAGCGCGCCAACGCCGTCGAGGGAGAGAACCAGCAGTGAACAACCAACTCAGCCAGGCCGCCCGCGGCTTCAACTGGCTGATCACCGAGTTCGTCAAGGAGATGCCGGGGGTGGCGCACGCGGTGATCGTCTCCGCGGACGGGCTTCCGCTGGCCTACTCCCAGGGCTTCCCCCGGGACCGCGCCGACCAGCTCGCCGCGATCACGGCCGGACTGATCAGCCTCACCCAGGGTGCCTCCCGCGTGTTCGAGGGCGGGCCCGTGGCACAGACGGTGATCGAGATGCAGCGGGGTCTCCTGCTGACGATGTCGATCAGCGACGGTTCCGCGCTGGCCGTCCTGGCCTCGCCGGACTGCGACATGGGCCTCGTGGCCTACCAGATGACCCTGCTCGCAGAACGTGCCGGTCAGGCGCTCACGCCTGCTCTCCGTGCCGAGCTGCAGTCGGTACAGCGATAGGGGGGTGATATGGACGCACCAGGTTGGCGTGGGCCGGGGGACGACCCCCTGAGCACGCCTCAGGCCAAGAGCGGGCGAGATCGACTGATTCGCCCGTACGCTGTGACCGGGGGCAGGACCGCCCCCCGGATGCAGCTCGCTCTCGAGGCTCTGGTCTCCTCGGCGACGTTCGCGAGCGTGGATCCCGCCACACTCTCCACGCTCTCCACGGAATATCAGGCGATCATCTCGCTGTCCCGGCAGGTGCGCTCGGTCGCCGAGCTCTCCGCCCTGTTGCGCATGCCGCTCGGCGTGACCCGGGTGCTGATCGCGGACATGGCGGCCGAGGGCCTGGTGCAGATTCACCAGCCGTCACTGGATGCGGGTAAGCCGGATCTCAATCTGCTTGAAAGGGTGCTCAGTGGGCTTCGCAGGCTCTGACGCCGGAATGACGTCGACGAAGATCGTCGTCGCCGGCGGTTTCGGTGTCGGCAAGACGACCTTTGTCGGTGCGGTCTCCGAGATCATGCCGTTGACCACGGAAGCGGTGATGACAGAGGCCAGTGCGGACGTCGACGACCTCTCGCACATACCGTCGAAGCGGACCACCACGGTGGCCATGGACTTCGGCCGGGTCTCGCTGGACCGCGACCTGATCCTGTACCTGTTCGGTACGCCGGGTCAGCACCGGTTCTGGTTCATGTGGGACGACCTCGTCAAGGGCGCGATCGGCGCGATCGTGCTGGTCGACACCCGGCGGCTGGCCGACAGCTTCCCGGCGATCGACTACTTCGAGGAGGCAGGCCTGCCGTTCGTCGTGGCCCTCAACGGGTTCGGCGGATCGCACATCCACGGCGAGGAGGAGGTGCGGGAGGCCCTGACGATCTCCCCGCACATCCCCATCGTGCGGACCGACGCCCGATCCCGTGACGCGGTGAAGTCGACCCTGATCGCCCTGGTCGAGCACGTCCTCACACTCCGGGTCTGACACCCCGGCGCGGGGCCCCGTCCTTCCCGGGACGGGGTCCCGGTCGTTCCCACGGGCGAGACGGTCGTGAGGCGGCGAGCAGGCCGGCCGCGCGCCGGACGCGAGCCGTGTCCGGCGCGGCGGAGGACGGCCGATAAACGCGTCACTTATATCGGGATAGGGCACCTGATAATAAACGCCGTCCCCGTGCCCGGTTCATATCCGTACGTGGCGGCGAATGTTCTGTCCCGGCGCCGTTCGCGCCATCGGTGTCACCGCGCCCGGACGAATCGCGCCTGAAAGGCGCCCTTTCCGGGCCGCGCTTCGCCGAAGGGATCGCGCTTTCGCCCGAGGGGCCGCGCTTTCGCCCAAGGGCCGTGCTTTCTCCCGAGGGGACGCGGGAAGTCCTGTGGGACCCATGGCATCCTGTGGTGCCCATGCCCGGTTGTCTCTCCCGTAACCTGTCGCGGACGGTGTTCTTGATCGGACATTCGGCGTTGACGATGGCAGTAAAATAGCTATGCACGTGCATGGAATTCTGCCATTCTCGGGTGGAGCACGGCTCCCTCACGCCGTGCGTCCCGGGGGGATCCATGAGATCACGTGCGTTCATTGCCGGTATTTCGGCGCTGGTACTCGTCGCGGTCACCGGATGCGGCGGCGCCAGGGAGCCCGCCGGGGCCGCGGGCGCCTCCGGCCCCGAGAAGACCAGGATCAACGTCGGCACGATGCCGGTCGTCGACACGGCCCCGCTGCAGATCGCGCTGGACAGGGGGCTGTTCAGGAAGCAGGGTCTCGACGTCACGCTGAGCACCCTGGCGGGTGGCGCGGAGGCCGTCCCGAAGCTCAAGGGCGGCAGCCTGGACATCAGCTTCGGCAACTACGTCTCCTTCTTCAGCGCCCACGCCAAGGGCGTCGTCGACCTCAAGATCGTCTCCGACGGCTTCCGGAGCGCTCCCGGGACGCACACGATCATGGTCGCCAAGGACAGCCCGATCCGGACCATGGCCGACCTCAAGGGCAGGACCCTCGCGATCAACACCAAGCGCAACATCGGCACGATGCTGGCCCGCGTGGCCGCCAAGGCGCACGGCGTCGAGCTGGACGAGGACGAGAGCTTCGTGGAGTTCCCCTTCCCGGAGATGGAGGGCGTGCTGAAGGCCGGCACGGCCGACGCGATCGTGGTCGTGGAGCCGTTCGGCACCTTCATCGGCCGGTCCACCGGCGCCCGGCTCCTGTGGGACCTCTCCCAGGGCCCGACCGCGGACTTCCCGATCGCCGGCTACGCGGTGACCTCGGAGTTCGCCGCGGCGAACCCGAGAACCGTGGCGGCGTTCCAGCAGGCGATGGCGGAGGCCAAGGCGCTCGCGGCCGACCGGGCGAACGTGGTCGCGATCATCCCGAAGTACACCACCATCACCGCGGACGCGGCGGCAGGCCTCGCCATCGGAGGCTTCCCCGCCACGCTGAAGGCCACCGACCTCCAGCGGGTCGCCGACACCATGCGCGAGTCCGGCCTCCTCGGCGAGACGCTCGACGTGCGGGACCTCATCGCCACCGGCACATGAACAGGACCCGCGTCGTCCGGGGGGTGATCGGGGCCTTGGCGGCGACGGGCCTGGCCGAGGCGGTCGTCCGGCTGGGGGTCGCCGACCCGGAGGTCGTCCCGCCGGTCTCCGCCGTGCTGCTGCGGTCCGTCACGCTGGCGGGGGACCCGGTGTTCCTCGCCGGTGTGGCGGACACGGTCCTGGCCTGGCTGACCGGGCTGGCCCTGGCCGTCGTCGTGGCGGTCGTCGCCGGCGTGGTGCTCGGATCGGTTCCCTGGCTCAGCGCGCCGAGCCGGGTCGTGGTGGAGTTCCTCCGCCCGATCCCCTCGGTGGCGCTGATCCCGCTGGCGATCCTGCTGTTCGGGGCGGAGACCGAGATGAAGGTCTCCCTGATCCTCTACGCGGCCTCCTGGCCCGTCCTGCTCAACACGCTCTACGCGCTCCGGGACGTGGATCCCGTGGCGAAGGACGCGCTGCGCAGTTTCGGTTTCGGTCCCCTGGCCGTGCTCTGGCGGGTCTCGCTGCCCAGCGCGGCGCCGTTCGTGGCGACCGGGGTGCGCGTCTCCGCGGGCATCGGGCTGGTCGTGGTCGTGAGCGCCGAACTGCTGAGCGGTGGCGCGAGCGGCCTGGGCGTCTTCCTGATCGCCGCGGGCAGCTCCGGGGGCAACACCGACGTGATACTGGCCGGTGCGGTCTGGGCGGGAGCGCTCGGTCTCGTCGTCAACGCGCTGCTGGTCCGCCTGGAGCGCGGCGTCTTCCGCTGGCACTTCGCGCGCCTCGAAGGGGCGGCACGATGAGCCGGGCCGGTGCGGCGGTGCGCGACGTCGTCACCGGGGCGGTGTCCCGGCTCTGGCTCGCGGCCGTGCTGGCCGCGCTCTGGGAGGCGGCCACCCGGCTCGCCCGGGAGAGCTACTTCCCGCCGCCGTCGCGGATCGTCGCCACGATGTACGAGCTGTGGTTCTCCGGTCCGGCGAGCCGGCTGTTCCTCACCCAGGACGCGCTGGACGACTTCGGGCACAGCCTGTTCAACCTTTTCGGAGGCTGGGCGCTCGCCGGTCTCGCGGGGGTCGCCGCCGGCATCGCGCTGGGCCTGTCGCGCACGCTGGCCGACTACGTGGAGCCCATGATCCACTTCGGCCGGGCGGTTCCGCCGCCCACCCTGATCTCCTTCTACATCGTGGCGTTCCAGCTCGGGACGCCGATGCAGGTGGCGACCATCGTCTCCGGGGTCGTCTGGCCGGTGCTGCTCAACACCATCGACGGCGTCCGTACGGTGGAGCCGCTCCATCTGGACAGCGCCGAGGTCTTCGGGGTGCGGGGGGTCCGGAGGCTGCTGTGGATCGTCGTCCCCGGCGCGGCCCCCAAGATCGTGGCCGGGCTCCGGATCAGCCTGGGCCTCGCCCTGATCCTGATGGTCCTGTCCGAGCTCATCGGGAGCACCGTGGGCATCGGCTCGCTTCTCATCGGCGCCCAGCGCAGCTTCGAACTGCCCGAGATGTGGGCGGGGATCGTGATCCTGGGCGTCCTGGGATACCTGCTCAACGCCGTCTTCGTGGCGGTGGAGAGGCGGCTGCTCAGGTGGCATCTGAACGCGCGGAGCGCGACGTGAACCCCCCGACGGACATCGAGGACGCCATGCGAGTACTGATCATCGGAGGGGGCGTCGGGGGGCTCACCGCCGCCCTGAGCCTTCACGCCGCCGGTATCGGCTGCGCAGTCGCCGAGTCGGCCGCGGAGCTGCGCCCGCTCGGGGTGGGCATCAACCTGCAACCCCACGCCGTCCGGGAGCTGACCGAGCTCGGCCTGGGGGACGAGCTCGCGCGGCTCGGCGTCCCGACGAGCTCCATGAGGTTCACGGACAGGTTCGGCGGGACGATCCTGTCGATGCCGCGCGGAAGGGCAGCCGGGTACGACTGGCCCCAGTACTCCGTTCACCGCGGTGAGCTGCAGATGCTGCTCCTGTCCGCGGTGCGTGAGCGGCTCGGCGCCGGCGCCGTCAGGACCGGGCTGCGGCTGGAGGACTTCGAGCAGGACCCCGGGCGGGCCGCGGAGCGGAACCCCGGCCAGGGCTCCGGCCGGGGCTTCGAGCAGGGCTTCGAGCAGGGCTCCGGGCGGGACTCCGGGCGAAGTGAGGCCGGGGTCGGCGGTGTCACGGCGTGGCTGCGCGACGTGCGGACCGGCGAGCGCCTGACGGAGAGGGCCGACGTCCTCGTGGGCGCCGACGGCATCCACTCGACCGTGCGTGCCCGGCTGCACCCCGGCGACGGGCCGCTGCTGTGGAACGGGATCCGGATGTGGCGGGGAACGGCCGAGGCGGAGCCCTTTCTCGACGGCACCACGATGGTCGTCGCGGGCTCCAACCTGTCGGCCAAGTTCGTGGCCTATCCCGTCTCGGCGCGGCCTCGGGGACGAGCGCTGATCAACTGGGTGGCCGAGGTGGTCACCGCCGGGCCCGGCCCCGTCCCGGCCGCCGACTGGTCCAGGCCCGGCCGCCTGCGGGACGTGCTCCCGCACTTCGACGGCTGGAGGCTGCCCTACCTGGACGTGCCCGCGCTCGTCTCCGCCTCGGAACGGATCCTGGAGTACCCCATGGTGGACAAGGACCCGCTCCCGGAGTGGGGGACCGGCCGGGTCACCCTGCTGGGGGACGCCGCGCACCCGATGTACCCGGTGGGCGCCAACGGCGGCTCGCAGGCCGTGCTGGACGCCCGGGTCCTGGCCAGGGAGCTGGCCGGGGCGGCCGATCCGGCCGCGGGACTGGCCGCGTACGAGAAGGAGCGCAGGACCGCCACCACCGGGCTGGTGCTCGCCCACCGGGAGCTGCCCATGGAGCGGACCATCGCGCTGGTCGCCGAGCGGGCGCCCGGCGGGTTCGACGACATCGCCGACGTGCTCACCCCCCGGGAGCTGGCGGACATGGCGGCCGCCCAGCAGAGGATCACCGACGTGGACGTGAGCGCCCTCAACGCGCGTCCCTCGTGGAGCGTCCGGCGCAGTGCCGGGTAGGGGGCGGCCGGTGAGCGCGAGGAGCGCGTCACCGGCCCGGCCGTCACATCGGCCGTCACACCGGTCGTCACACCGGTCGTCACACCGGCAGGGCCTCCACGATGGACGCCCCCTGGGTCAGCTCCACCTGCCGGCTGAGCCGGAAGCCGGAGGCCTCCAGCAGCGCGGCGTACTCCGAGGCGCTGCGCTCCATGCCCTCCCCGAACAGGGCGAGCATGCGCATGTCGATGTCCTTGCTGATGTGCGGCCGGTCGTCCTCGGGCACCACGGCCTCCACCAGCAGCACCCGGCCGTCGTCGGAGACGGCCCTGCGGACGTTGCGAAGGATCCGCACCGAGTCCTCGTCGGACCAGTTGTGGATGACGCTGCTCAACAGATAGGCGTCAGCGCCCTCGGGCACAGAGACGAAGAAATCGCCGGAGACGAATCTGCACCGGTCTTCAACAGAGGTGTCGGCGAAGAATCGCCTGGCGTCGTCGACCACCTGTTCCTGGTCGAAAAGAATGCCCGACACATTTGAATACCTGTTCAGGACGGAGGCCAGGATGTGTCCCTTGCCGCCGGCCACGTCCACCAGCGTGCGCACGCCGGAGAAGTCGTAGCGGTCGGCCACCGCGTCCGCGAAGGGCCTGGCCCTGACCACCATGTAGTCGTTGAACAGGGCCCCGGCCCGGGGGTTGGCCTTGAGGTAGCCGTACAGCGGGCCGTGCCGCTCGGCGAACCCCGACCTGCCGGTACGGGCGGTCTGCGGGACCTTGCCCATGCCGTACCAGAAGCCCTCCTCGGAGATCATCCGCACCGCGGGGCGCAGCGAGCCCGGCACGTCGTCGCGCAGGGTGGCTCCGGCCTCGGTCAGCTCGTACACGCCGGGCCGTACCGTCGCGACGATGCCCATGGAGGCCAGCTCGCGCAGCACCCTGCCGAGGGCGGGCGCGTCGGCGCCGCAGCGCCGCGCGAGCTCGTCGACGTCCAGGGGCCCGTCGCGCAGGTGGTCGGCGCAGCCGAGCTCGGCCATCGTCGCCAGGGCGGCGAAGCGGGAGACGCCGCCGATCACGTCCCAGACCGGTGCCTGTGGGTTGCTCATGAAGGATCCTCTCTTTCCGGCGTACCGGTGGGTGAGGGGGCCGGCACGCCAGGGGGCGGGCGTCCACGCCGGGACGCCGGCGTGCCCGGGGCGGGGGGCACGCCGGTTCCGGCGGGTGCTCTTCACGGCGCCGGTCCCGGGATCGGGATGTCGCGATCCGGGGTCCGGGGCCGGGGGTCAGGGGGCCGGGGCGGGCGGGGCCGGGATGCCGCGTACCAGGCGGCCGACCTCGGCGCGGAGGTGGACGAAGGCGGGGTGCTGGCGGGTGGTGATGTGGTCGCGGGGGCCGGGCAGGTCCACGCGCAGGTCGCCGACGATCCTGGCGGGGGCCTTGGACAGGACCACGACGCGGTCGCCGACGTAGACGCTCTCGTCGATGTCGTGGGTGATGAGCAGGATCGTTATGTTGTGCAGGCCGCGTACCCGCAGGGTGAGGTCCTCGAGGTCCTCGCGGGTCTGGGCGTCGACCGAGCCGAAGGGCTCGTCCATGAGCAGCAGGGCGGGACGGTAGGCCAGGGCACGGGCGATGGAGACCCGTTGCTGCATGCCTCCCGACAGCTGCCAGGGGTACTTGGCCGCGGCGCCCTCCAGGCCGACCTGCGCCAGTGCCTCCATCGCCGTCCCGGTGCGCTGCCGCCGGTCCATCCCCCTGCGCCGCAGCGGGAGCGAGACGTTGTCGGCCACCGACATCCAGGGGAACAGCGAGCGGCTGTAGTCCTGGAAGACCACCGCCAGGTTGTCGGGTGTGCGCTCGACGCGGGTGCCGTTGATGACGACCTGGCCGCCGCCGGGCTTGAGCAGCCCCGCGATGGAGCGCAGCAGGGTGGACTTGCCGCACCCGGACGGGCCGACGACGCAGACCAGCTCGCCCTCGGCGACCTTGAGGTCGATGCCGCCCAGCGCGTGGTGGGCGGACGGCCCGCTGCCGTAGGTGTGGGTCAGGTTGGTGATTTCAAGCACGGCAGATCCTCAGGTCGTCTGCTTGGCGGAGCGGTGCCAGGACAGGACACGCCGCTCGGCCACCAGGAAGGCCGAGTTCAGGACGTATCCCAGGACGCCGAGCACCACGATGGACGCCCACACGCCCGGAAGGTCGTACGACCGCTGGGAGTCCAGGAGCTGGAAGCCGATCCCGTCGACGCTGCCCACCAGCTCGGAGAGCACCATGAGGATCAGCGCCAGCGACAGGCTGACCCGCAGCCCGGCGAAGATCTTGGGCATGGCCGAGGGCAGGATGACCCGGAACAGGCGCTCGCGGCCGGACAGCCCGAAGACCCGGGCGGTGTCCAGGTGCTGGCGGTCGACATGGCGGGCCCCCTCGGAGGCGTTGATCAGGACGGGCCAGACGATGCCGAACGCGATGAAGCTGACCTGCATCCGGGTGCCGATCGCGAACAACGCCAGGAAGAACGCCAGCAGCATGGGCGGGGGGATGGCCCGGGCGAACTGGATCAGGGGGTCGACGAAGCGGAAGAGCAGCGGGGAGCGGCCCAGCGCGACCCCGAGGGTGATCCCGGCGATCCCGGCCAGCACCCATCCGAGCAGCAGCCGGCCGATGCTCACCGGGATGTTCGTCAGCGCCGCGTCGGTGAGCCACAGCCGCTCGGGAGGGCCGGTCAGCCACATGGTGTGCATGCTGGCGGCGATCTGCGACGGAGGCGGGAAGGTCAGCGCCTCGGCCGAGCGGGCGGCCAGCTCCCACAGCACCAGGGCCACCGGCACCGGCCACAGCCGGGCGGCGGCGCGCAGCGCGCCGCTCATCAGACCACCTCCGTACGGGCGGTGTGCCAGCGGAAGACCCGGCGTTCCACCAGCACGAACAGGCCGTTGGTGAGCACCCCGATGACCCCGGCCCAGATGGCCGCGGCGGTGACGTACTGCACCGCGTCCACGCTGCCGGCGCTCTCCAGCACGTAGCTGCCGATGCCGTCGTTGCCGCCGCCGATCAGCTCCGTGCTGATCGCCACGATGAGCGCGATCGCCGAGGCCAGCCGGACGCCGGTGGCGATGAACGGTGCCGTGCTCGGCAGCGAGACCCGCCACAGCACGGCCGACCTGCCGAAGCCGAAGCTGCGCAGCGTCTCCTTGGCGAGCGGGTCGACGTCCTTGAGGCCGTACATCGTGTTGATGAGGACGGGCCAGGTGGCCGCGTAGACGACCAGGGTGACCTTCATGTCGAATCTCTCGGAGAACACCGCGAGCGCCAGCGGGATCAGCGCGATCGACGGGATCGGCCGGAGGAACTCCAGGATGGGCCGCAACGCCCTCTCCACCTGGGACGAGGTGCCCAGCAGGAACCCGGCGGGCACGGCCACCGCGAAGGTGATCAGCAGGCCGGAGGCCCACACCCCGAGGGTGGAGGCCACGTCGGACAGGAACGCCTCGTCCGTGAGGAGCGACGCCGCCCGGCCCAGCACGGTGGAGGCCAGCGGGAAGGCGGCCGGGTCGATGAGCCCGGTCCGGCCGGCGGCCTCCAGGACGCAGAACAGCCCCGCGGCGCCGAGAGCGCCGCAGAGCAGTTTGCTGTCGAGCGGGTGGTACGTTCTCACCCGGGGTTTCCGGGGAGGATGACCTTGGCCTGGATCGGCTCCTTCAGGTAACCCTGCTCGACCATCAGGTCGGCGACCCGCTGCAGCCGGGTCTCGTCGAGGCTGGTGGGGAAGGACCCGAGGGTGATCACGGCCGCGGTCGCGGCGTCGATCTTGGTGTAGTCCGGCAGGACCTCCTCGACCGCCTTGCGGTCGGAGGCGGCGATCTGCTGGGCCTTGCCCATCGCGGCCTGGAAGGCGGCGACGGTCTTGGGGTTGTCGTTGGCGAACTTCTCGGTGACGACCACGCCGGCGATGGGGAAGTCGGCGGTGGAGTCGACCATCGTGTCGGCGAGCTTCTGGGCGCCGATGGTCTTCTGCACGGCGGTCAGGTGCGGCTCGGTCATCCAGGCGGCGTCGACGGTGCCGTTCTCCAGCTGGGTCCTCATCTCCGGGAAGGGGAACTCCACGAAGGAGACGTCGCTCTCCTTCAGCCCGTGCGTCTTGAGGACCGAGGTCACCGCCAGGGTGCCGATGTTCTTCCTGCTGTTGACCGCGATCTTCTTGCCCTTGAGGCCGGCGGGCGAGGTGATCGAGGACCCCTTGGGCACCATGATGTTGAAGGAGTTCGGGGTCGCCTGGTACATGTCGGCGATGATCTTCAGCTTGTTGCCCGCGGAGACGGCCAGGAAGGTCGACACGTAGTTCGTCTGGGTGGCGTCCAGGGTGCCGCCGAGCAGGGCCTGCTGGGCCTGGGCCCCGCCGACCACGGTCTCGATCGTGACGTCCAGACCAGCGTCCTTGAAGAAGCCCCTCTTCTGGGCGATGTAGAGCGAGGCCGAGTCGGGGATGGGCAGCGCACCGATCTTGATGCTGGTCTTCTCCAGGCCCTTCGCGTTCGCGGCGGCGGTCTTGGCCGGTTCGCCGGAACCGCCGCAGGCGCTCAGTGCCAGGGCCGCGGCGACTCCCGCGATGACGGCCCGGCTCGCAAGTCTGAACCTCATGGGTCTCCTTAGCTGCGTTTGACCGCCCCGTCCGGGACTCGCCGTGGAACGCATCGGGCGACATGAAGGAGGCCCCGGGAGGCATGTCGGTCGAGGGGGGATGCCGACCGCGGATCAGAGTAGCGGAGTAGATCAGTCAAATCATAAATAACGCCCCTTTCGCCCCTATCGTCCCTAAGTCACAAAGCGGTCATATGCATCTCACGCATCACACTCGTACCAACAACAGCGGAGGGCTTAGCGGGCGCGTTGAAAGTTGTCAAGAAAGCTGTTTCGCATCTTTGTGGGATTTTGTGGTCATAGGGGGGTGTGGCGCTGCCCGGTTGCGGGCGCTATGTACCCGTTCATGGAGAGATGCGCGATATGTGCTGTTGGCCGATCTCATCCGGCTGTGCTCCAATAACCCCTACCCCATGGATGCGTCGGCGTCACTTGCACATCACTGCGTGACGCGATCCCCTCCAAGCAGACGATCCGAGGAGAGGCAGCGGAGGCCAGTGAGGACAGCGTCAACCCCCAGCGAACGCGAATCCGGGCTGGCACCTGCCCTGGGATCCGCCAACCGGGGGACAGGGCCCCGGGGCGGCCCCGACCCGGACCCCGAGGGAAGCGATTCCGACAGGCCCGCACGGAGACGCGGCAGGTTCGCGCTCAGGAACTGGCGGGTGCGATCCAGGCTGATCGCGCTCATCGTCATCCCCACCGCCGCCGCGATCGTGCTGGGCGGCCTGAGGGTCACCACCTCGCTCACCACCGCCGGCGAGTACGAGCGGGTGCACACCGTCGCCCAGCTCGCCGACGACCTCAGCCGCCTGGTCGACGAGCTGCAGCTCGAACGCGACCTGTCGGCGCGGCACGCGGCCCAGGGCCGCCAGAGCACCGGCAGGGCGAACGTCCGCAAGCAGTACGAGGTCGTGGACGAGGTCGTCGGAGAGGTCTCCACCCGCGTCGACGCCGTCAACCTCGACAGCGGCGTGCTGGAGTCCCTCGGCAGCCGGGGCAGGACCGAGCTCACCCAGATCCGCCGGCGCATCGCCGAGTTCAAGAGCATGCGCGAGACCGCGACCGGGCCGAACAGCGCGATGCCCGCCAAGCCCGTGATCGACATGTACTCCCGCACGATCGCGGACCTGCTGGCCCTGCACGACGAGATCATCCAGGGCATCTCCGACCAGGACCTCGCCGGTAACGCGGCCGCCTTCGGCTCGCTGGCCCGCGCCAAGGAACAGGCGTCCAGGGAACGGGCCGAGCTCGCCATCGCGCTGGCCGCGGGGCAGTTCGGCTCCGAGGGCCTGAACGCCATGCTGGCCGCCCGCGCCCGGCTCGAGGGAGAGCTCGCCGCCTTCCGCACCGAGGCCTCCGTCGCCCAGCGCCAGCTCTACGACGACACGGTCAGCAGCCAGAAGAAGGACCGCGCGGCCGCCATGCGCGCCCGCGCCATCTTCATGGGCCTGAACAACATCGTCCCTCTGCAGAACGTCGACGTCTCCGCCGGCAGGGCCAGCGACCAGGCGCAGTGGTTCGACGTCTCCAGCGACATCGTCAGCCGGATGCGCACGGTCGAGAAGCAGGTCGCCACCACCCTCATCGGCCAGAGCCAGGTGCTGCAGAGCGCCGAGCAGCGCGGCGCGCTGATCGCCGCCGGGCTGATCGGCCTGCTGATCGTCCTCGTCCTGATCGTCACCGCGATCATGGCGCGGTCGCTGGTCAGGCCGCTGCGCACGCTGCGCACCGAGGCGCTGTCCATCGCCGGGCAGCGCCTGCCCGAGACCGTCCAGACGATGCGCGAGACCGGCGAGGTCTCGGCCACCGACATCACGCCGATCGGCGTCTCCTCCGAGGACGAGATCGGTGAGGTGGCGCGGGCCTTCGACGAGGTCCACCGCGAGGCCGTACGGCTGGCGGGCCAGGAGGCCACGCTGCGGAGCAACGTCAACGCGATGTTCGTCAACCTCTCCCGGCGCAGCCAGACCCTGGTCGAGCGCCAGCTCTCCCTCATCGAGAGCCTGGAGCAGGGCGAGCAGGACGAGGGCCGGCTCGGCAGCCTCTTCCGCCTGGACCACCTGGCCACCCGTATGCGCCGCAACTCCGAGAACCTCCTGGTCCTCGCCGGCCAGGAACCCGCGCGCCGGTGGAGCCAGCCGGTCCCGCTCATCGACGTGGTCCGCGCCTCGCTGTCGGAGGTCGAGAACTACGAGCGGGTCGACCTGCAGCTGTCCGCCGGCGTGTCCGTGGCCGGTACCTCCGTCAACGACGTCGTGCACCTGATCGCGGAGCTCGTGGAGAACGCGATCTCCTTCTCCCCCCGGGAGACCAAGGTCATCGTCTCCAGCAACCGCATCGACGGCGGCGGCGTGATGGTCTCGGTGACCGACATCGGCATCGGCATGACCGCCGAGGAACTCGCCCAGGCGAACTGGCGACTGGCCAACCCGCCGGTGGTGGACGTGTCGGTGTCGCGCCGGATGGGACTGTTCGTGGTCGGTCGACTGGCCCTGCGCCACGGCATCCGCGTCCAGCTCAGGCAGCAGGACAGCGGCGGCCTGACCGCCATGGTCCTGCTCCCGGAGAACCTGCTCGCCGTCACCGCCCGCCCGGGCGCCCCCGCGGGCATGACGCAGAGCGGCGACTGGGGCGCTTCCATGGGCTCCATGGGCTCGATGGACCGCGCACCGGTGATGGCCAGCCCCACCGCCCCCCCGATGCCGTCCTTCGCCTCGTTCGAGGCCGCGCACCAGAACTCGTTCGCCTCCCTCGACCTGGGACAGCAGTTCAACTCCTTCGAGGCCCCGCAGACCCCGTTCGGCGGGGGACAGTTCGGCCAGGCGCCCGTCGACACCCCGTGGCCGGGACAGACCCCGGCCCCCGGGACCGGACCTGCGGCCCCCGGCTGGCCCGAGACCTCCCAGCCCGACCCTTCGGCCTGGCGCCAGGGACAGGGACAGGGACAGGGACAGGGCGCCCCCCGCGCCGACTCCGGCGGATGGTCGGCCGGTCCCGGCGCGCCGGTACGCGGCGACGCCCCGGTCTGGCCCGGCGGGCAGAACAGGGACGGCGGCTCCGACGTCTGGTCGAACTCCTCCCTGCGCGGCGGCGACTCCGGAGGGTGGCCCTCCACCGGCGACCCCGGGCCGTTCGGGCGCCGCGCCTTCGATGCGGCCGACAACACCGGCCCGCTGCCGGTGGTGCCCGACTCCTCGCCCATGGAGGAGGCCAAGGAGGAGTTCCTGCCGATCTTCGCGGCCGTCGAGTCCGACTGGTTCAAGAAGGTCGAGCCGGTCGCCGCGGTCCAGGAACACCACCCCGAGGCCCCGCCGGCCCAGGCCCCCGAGGCCGCGCCGGCCCCCTCGGCCCAGGAGACCGTCCAGCTCCCGCAGCCCGCAGCCCCGGCGCAGCCGAGCGGATGGTCCTCGCCCGCCGACGCCGGCTGGCAGGCGGCCAAGGCCGCCAGCGACCCCTCCCTCGGCGGGATCACCGGCTCCGGGCTGCCCAAGCGGGTGCCCAAGGCGAACCTGGTGCCCGGTACGGTCACACCCGACCTGGGTGCGGCCCCCCAAGCTCCCGTCCTGAGGCCGACCGTCTCCCCAGAGGCGGTGCGCAACAGGCTGGCCAGCTTCCAGCAGGGAGTACGGCAGGGCCGGGCGGCCGCCAGGGGCGGGGCCACAGGGGACGGGCGGCCGTATCCCGACTTCACCCGGGACGTCGAAGGAAACAAGGAGGACCGGTGAGCGAGCTCATCATGGTCGCCAAGGAGGATGACACGTGCGCGAAATGAGCCAGGCCGCCCGGGGGGTCAATTGGCTGATCACCGACTTTGTGAACAACGTCCCGGGTGTGGCGCACACGGTCGTGGTGTCGGCGGACGGTCTGCCGTTGGCGTATTCCGACGGGTTCCCCAGGGACAGGGCCGACCAGCTCGCCGCGGTCGCGGCCGGTCTGATCAGCCTGACCCAGGGCGCCTCCCGGGTGTTCGAGGGCGGTGCGGTCACCCAGACCGTGGTGGAGATGCAGCGCGGGCTGCTCCTCATCATGTCCATCAGCGACGGCTCGTGTCTGGCCGTGCTGGCCGCGGCCGACTGCGACATGGGCCTGGTGGCCTACCAGATGACCCTGCTCGTCGAGCGGGCCGGCCAGGTCTTGACCCCGGCCGTGCGCGCGGAACTGCAGTCTTCCCATTCGCGGTGACGGTGACGACGCTAGGAGGCTGCCGTGGCAGGCCGCGGCTGGACCGGTGAGGGCGACCCGCACGGCGGGTTCCCCTATCAATCAATGGACGACCCCCACCGGCATCAGGGCGGTCCGTCACACCTCATGCAGCCGGCACCGGCGGAGCAGAGCTCCCTGGTCCGTCCGTACGCGGTGACCGGGGGGCGTACCGCCCCCCGGACCCAGCTCGCCCTGGAGGCCCTGGTCTCCTCGGCGACGTCCGTACATCACGATCTATCCACCCGCACCCCGGAGTATCAGGCGATCAGCGCCCTGTGCCGGCAAGTGCGTTCGGTCGCTGAGATCTCCGCGATGCTCCGCATCCCGCTCGGCGTGACCCGGATCCTGGTGGCCGACATGGCCGCCGAGGGTCTGGTCCAGCTGCACCAGCCGCAGCTGGACGCGGGCAAGCCGGATCTCAACCTGCTGGAAAGGGTGCTCAGTGGACTTCGCAGGCTCTAGCCGCGGCGGCGGCCTGACATCGACGAAAATCGTCGTCGCGGGGGGGTTCGGCGTCGGCAAGACCACGTTCGTGGGAGCGGTCTCGGAGATCCTGCCGCTGACCACCGAGGCGGTCATGACCGACGCCAGCGCCGGGATCGACGACCTGGGGCTGACGCCGAACAAGACCACCACCACGGTGGCGATGGACTTCGGCCGCGTCTCGCTGGACCGCGACCTGATCCTGTACCTGTTCGGCACGCCCGGCCAGCACCGGTTCTGGTTCATGTGGGACGACCTGGTCCGCGGCGCGATCGGCGCGATCGTGCTGGTCGACACCCGGCGGCTGGCCGACAGCTTCCCGGCGATCGACTACTTCGAGGAGGCCAAGCTCCCCTTCGTCGTGGCGGTCAACGGGTGGGACGGCACCTACCTGCACGGTGAGGACGAGGTACGCGAGGCGCTGACCCTGGCCCCGCACATCCCCATCTCCCGCACCGACGCGCGCTCCCGCGACGCGGTCAAGGCCACGCTCATCACGCTGGTCGAGCACGCGCTCACCGTGCGGATGGCCGTCCCCGGCTGGGGCCGCTGACCCCAGGAGGGCGTCAGTCGTACCTCCCAGCGGATAGGCTGGGAGGTCGAGTCGCAGACCTGTAGCGCAGAGGCTGGCCAATCACGTGTTCGAGACGCTTTCCGACCGGCTGACATCGGTCTTCTCCTCCCTTCGATCCAAGGGTCGGCTGTCCGAGGCCGACATCGACGCGACCTGCCGCGAGATCCGTATCGCGCTGCTCGAGGCCGACGTCGCCCTGCCCGTGGTCAAGGCGTTCGTCGCCCAGGTCAAGGAGCGGGCCCGCGGTGTCGAGGTCTCCCAGGCGCTGAACCCGGCGCAGCAGGTCGTCAAGATCGTCAACGACGAGCTCATCGAGATCCTCGGCGGGGAGACCCGGCGGCTCCGGTACGCCAAGAACCCCCCGACCGTCGTCATGCTCGCGGGCCTGCAGGGCGCGGGCAAGACGACCCTGGCCGGCAAGCTCGCCCGCTGGCTGCGCGAGCAGAACCACACGCCGCTGCTGGTCGCCGCGGACCTCCAGCGGCCCAACGCGGTCCAGCAGCTCTCGGTCGTGGCCGAGCGGGCCGGTGTCGCGGTCTACGCGCCCGAGCCCGGCAACGGCGTCGGCGACCCGGTCGAGGTGGCCCGCCGGTCCCTCGACCACGCCAGGCGGCAGCAGCACGACATCGTCATCATCGACACCGCCGGCCGCCTGGGCATCGACCAGGAGCTGATGAGGCAGGCCGCCGACATCCGCGACGCGGTCTCGCCCGACGAGGTCCTCTTCGTGGTGGACGCCATGATCGGCCAGGACGCCGTCACCACGGCCCAGGCGTTCATGGAGGGCGTCGGCTTCGACGGCGTGGTGCTGACCAAGCTCGACGGCGACGCCCGGGGCGGCGCCGCGCTCTCGGTCCGCCACATCACCGGCAAGCCGATCATGTTCGCGTCCACCGGTGAGAAGCTCGAGGACTTCGACGCCTTCCACCCGGACCGGATGGCCTCCCGGATCCTCGACATGGGTGACATCCTCACCCTGATCGAGCAGGCTCAGAAGACCTTCGACGAGGCCGAGACCGCCAAGATGGCGAGCAAGCTCACCTCGGGCGAGGGCTTCACGCTGGAGGACTTCCTCGAGCAGATGATGATGGTCCAGAAGATGGGCCCCATCAAGAACCTGCTCGGCATGATGCCCGGCATGGGGCAGATGCGCGAGCAGCTCAACCAGGTCGACGACCGCGACCTCGACCGCATCGCCGCCATCATCCGCTCGATGACCCCGGCCGAGCGGCAGAACCCGAAGATGATCGACGGTTCCCGCCGGGCCCGTATCGCCAAGGGCTCGGGCGTGACGGTGACCGAGGTCAGCGGCCTGGTGACCCGCTTCTTCGACGCGCAGAAGATGATGAAGCGGATGGCCGGCGGGATGGGCATCCCCGGCATGCCGGGCGGCCGCAAGGCCGGCAAGGCCGCCCAGAAGAAGGCGGCCAAGGGACGCAGGGTCAGCGGCGACCCGCGCAAGGCGGCGCTCGGCAAGGCGGCCTCCGACAAGGGCGCCGAGGCGCCCCCGGCCGGGAACGGCCTGCTCGGCAAGCTGGGCTCGCGGCAGCAGCTCCCGCCGGGCCTGGAGCTGCCCCCGGGCTTCGACCCCTCGACCTTCAAGTTCCCCGGCCAGAAGTGAGCGGCGGCCCCGGACGGGCGGGGCCCGCAGGAGTGAGGAGCCCAGGTGAGCGATGACCGCTTCAACTCGCGTACCCGGTGGATCTGGGTGGTCATCATGCTGGGCTTCATCGTGGTGACCGTGCTGGAGCTGGCCGGGGTACGCCCCGCCTAGCCTTCCCGCCCGGTCCTGCCCGTCCGGTCTTTCCTGTCCGGTCTTTCCGGCACCCGGTCTTTCCCACGGGTGCGCGGAGCCGTGGCCCGGTGGGCCGGGCGCGCGGGCTATCCGGCGGGCACGGCCCGCATGACCCGCGTCACCCGTACGGGGGCCGTGGCCCCGGGCGTCCGCACGGAGGCGTCGTCCCCCGTGCCTTCCGGCACCACCGGCCCGTCCGGCAGCACCGGCGTCCCCGGGACCACCGGAGGGGCCGGGGAGGGTACCGGGAGCCGTACCGGATCGTTCTCCGGGACATCGTCGCCTGTGCCGCCTGCGGGGACCGAGGCGGCGGATAGGCCAGGGGCGGCGGGACGGAGCGCCGGGAGGTCTCCCAGGACGCTCCGCAGGAGGATCTCCGCGGCACCGGCCGGGGCCCGCTCCCGGGAAACGTCCGGGACGCCTTCCGGCGCGCCCACCGGTCCCGGGACGTTCGCCGGTCCCGGCGCGCTCGCCGGGACGCCGGGCGCGGGGACGGGGACCGCGGGCACCGGGGCGGTGGAGGCCGGTGCGGGCAGGGGGGCCACGACGGCCCGGCCCTCGGGGGCCGTCCTGATGGCCAGCACCGCGCCCAGCACGGCGATGGATCCGGTCGCGGTCAGCAGCAGGGATCTGAGGGTGGTCGGCACGGCGGCCATTTAGCGCAGCAGCCCGGCCCGCCCACGACCCCGGACACACGCGGATTACCGAGATTTGCCCTCTCCACGGCCCATCGGATGGCCGTGGATCGACCGGGCACCCCCGGGGGTCTGGCACAATGACATGTTGGAACATCGTGACACGTGGTTGCCCTCTCACTCCCGCGTGCCATGCCTGTCCCTCGAACGGTCCTCTCCTCGTGCCCCACTCGATGAGACGCCGCTCACCCACGCTCTAATGCAGGAGAGACCACACCAGTGGCAGTCAAGATCAAGCTCAAGCGGCTCGGCATGATCCGCAACCCGCAGTACCGCATCGTCATCGCCGACAGCCGCACCAAGCGTGACGGCCGGGCGATCGAGGAGATCGGCCTGTACCACCCGAAGGAGAACCCCTCGCGCATCGAGGTCGACTCCGACCGGGCGGCCTACTGGCTGGGTGTCGGCGCCCAGCCGACCGAGCCCGTGCTCAAGCTCCTCAAGCTGACCGGCGACTGGCAGAAGTTCAAGGGCGAGCCCGCCCCGGCCCCGCTGCTGGTCGCCGAGCCCAAGAGCGACCGTCACGCCGTGTACGAGGCCGCCGCCAAGGAGGCGCTCTCCCTGGAGGCCGCCACCACGCCGAAGAAGTCGACCCGCAAGGCGGCTCCCAAGGCCGACGACGCGGCTCCGAAGGCCGAGGCGGCCCCCAAGACGGAGGCCGCTCCTGAGGCCGCTCCCGAGGCCGAGGCCGCCGCCGAGACCCCGGCCGAGCCGACCGCGGCCGCCGAGGAGAAGAAGCCGGAAGGCGAGGCCTGAGGTGCTTGAGGAGGCCCTCGAGCACCTGGTGAAGGGCATCGTCGAGTTTCCGGACGACGTCCAGGTTCACGCTCGCCGCATCCGCAGCGGGCGTGTGCTCGAGGTCCGGGTCCATCCCGAGGACCTGGGTAAGGTCATCGGCCGCGGTGGCCGTACGGCCAAGGCGCTCCGCACCGTCGTGAACGCCCTCGGCGACGGCAAGTACGTCCGGGTCGACCTGCTCGACCTGAACGAGGCCCGCTAGGCGCCGAGAAGCGTCCCATCGAGCGAACGGGCCACCCGCCCAGCGTGGGTGGCCCGTCTGCTTTTCCCAGTTCTTCCGGGTTCTCCCGGCACAGCAGTGAGGAGGCGGGCGTGCAGCTCGTCGTAGGGCGGATAGGCCGCCCGCACGGACTCCGCGGAGACGTTTCCGTGGAGGTGCGCACCGACGAGCCGGACAGGCGTTTCGCCCCGGGCACCGCCCTGGCCACGGACCCCGCCTCGGCCGGACCGCTGGTCGTCGAGTCCCGCCGCTGGCACTCGGGGGTCCTGCTGGTCAGGTTCGAGGGGGTGGCCGACCGCGACCGCGCCGAGGAGCTCCGCGGGACCATGCTCGTCATCGACTCGGGGGACATCCCGCCGCCCGAGGACCCGGACGAGTTCCACGACCACCAGCTCATCGGCCTGACCGTCGTCACGCCCGCGGGCGAGGCGGTGGGCGAGGTCTCCGACGTGCTCCACCACGGCCAGGACCTGCTCGTCGTACAGCGATCCGGGGGCACCGAGGGCACCGGGGGCGCGAAGCCCGCCGAGGTCTACGTGCCGTTCGTCAAGGCCCTGGTCCCCGTGGTCGACCTGGACAAGGGCCTCCTCGTCGTGGACGGCCCGCCCGGGCTGCTCGATCCGGACGAGATCGTCTGACCATGCGCGTCGACATCGTCTCGATCTTCCCCGAGTACTTCGCCCCCCTCGAGGTCTCCCTCATCGGCAAGGCCCGCGAGCGCGGCATCCTCGACGTCCGCCTGCACCAGCTCCGCGACCGCGCCCACGACGTGCACCGCACCGTGGACGACACCCCCTACGGCGGCGGCCCCGGCATGGTCATGAAGCCCGGCCCGTGGGGGGAGGCCATCGACGCCGTCCTGGCCGAGGATCCCGGCACCCGGCCGCGGATGATCGTCCCCACCCCCAGCGGGGTGCCCTTCACCCAGAGGCTGGCGATGGAGTACGCCGCCGAGCCCTGGCTGCTGTTCACCCCGGCCCGCTACGAGGGCATCGACTCCAGGGTGACGGCCGAGTACGGCACCCGTCTGCGGGTGGACGAGGTCAGCATCGGCGACTACGTCCTGGCCGGGGGTGAGGTCGCGGTGCTGGTGATGATCGAGGCCGTCGGACGGCTGCTGCCGGGGGTGCTGGGCAACGCTCGCTCGGCCGTGGACGACTCGTTCGCGCCCGGCGCGATGGAGAACCTCCTCGAGGGCCCGGTCTACACCAAGCCGCCCGAGTGGCGGGGTCACGAGGTGCCGGAGGTCCTGCTCTCCGGCCACCACGGGAAGGTGGCCCGGTGGCGGCGGGACGAGGCGTTGCGCCGTACCGCCAGGAACAGGCCCGAGCTGCTGGCCCTGATCGGGCCGGAGAGCCTGGACCGCAGGGACCGGGAGGTGCTGGCCGAGACGGGGCTGGCGATCACCGACGCGGCGGGCGGTCCCGTACCGGACCGTGGCGCCGCTCCCGCGCCGGATCGCGGCCCCGCGCCCGCGGCCGGGACTGTCCGCGTTCCGGACGCCGTTGCCGGTTCCGTCTCGGACGACGCCGGTTCCGTGCCGGACGCCGCCGATCACGGTGACGACGCCGTCGCCGATCATGTCGCCGGTCCCGCCGACGGCCCGCGGAACCGGGCGTTCTGACCGGTTGATTTCCGATCGGTCGAAAGGATATGGCAGACTGAAGCGTTGCCGCCGGTCGAGTTCGGGCCGACGCGCGTCGCCGGCCAGACGGTTCCGGCTCCGAGACACAGTCCACTCCAGCACGCGTGTCCGTCACGACGCCGCCCCGCCGCGGCCGGACGGACCTCCGCGGGCCTTTGACAGACGAGGTACCAACTGCCATGCACACGCTGATCAGCGAGCTCGAGAAGTCCGCGCTCCGCACCGACGTCCCGGACTTCCGGCCCGGTGACACGCTCGAGGTCCACGTCCGGGTCATCGAGGGCAGCCGGTCCCGTGTCCAGGTCTTCAAGGGCTTCGTCCTGCGCCGTCAGGGCGGTGGCGCCCGCGAGACCTTCACCGTCCGCAAGGTCAGCTACAGCGTCGGCGTCGAGCGCACCTTCCCGGTGCACAGCCCGGTCATCGAGAAGATCAACCTCGTGACCCGTGGCGACGTCCGCCGCGCCAAGCTCTACTACATGCGCGACCTGCGGGGCAAGGCCGCCCGCATCCGCGAGAAGCGCGACGCCCGCTAGGCGTCCGCCCGTCGTCGTCCTGGCCCGCCCCCTTGGAACGCGGGGGCGGGCCAGTGGCGTGTGACGGGATTTGAAATCCTGTGGCGATAAGCAGGCTAGGTGGTACCCGGTGGCTCGACCACTTGGTACCGGCCATCATCTAGGCTCGTCTGCGATGACTAGCGAAGACCGGGAGTACGGCGCAGTCTCGCGTCGACCTGTCGAGGACGAGGTGGACGTGGTCGCCGAAGACACCCAGAAGACCGCCACAGATGACAAGGGCAAAAAGAAGGGTTCCTTCTGGAAGGAACTGCCCGTCCTGATCGTCGTGGCCTTGGTGCTCGCCCTCATAATCAAGACGTTCGTGATCCAGGCGTTCTACATCCCGTCGGAGTCGATGGAGAACACCCTGCTCACCAACGACCGCGTTCTGGTCAACAAGCTCGTCTACCGCGCCCGCGACATCGAGCGCGGTGACGTGGTGGTCTTCTCCGGGGTCGATTCCTGGGATCCCGAGGTCGACCTCGAGGAGCCCTCCAACCCGGTCGTCGGGTTCTTCCGCTGGGTCGGCACCGCCTTCGGCGTGGTGCCCGGCGAGAAGGACTACATCAAGCGGGTCATCGGCGTCAGCGGGGACACGGTGAAGTGCTGTGACGCCCAGGGCCGGGTGACGGTCAACGGGGTCGCCATCGACGAGAAGTCGTACCTCTACCCCGGAGACGTGCCGTCCCAGAAGGAGTTCGAGGTCAAGGTCGGCCCGGGACGCCTGTGGGTGATGGGCGACCACCGGGTGGTCTCCCTCGACTCCCGATCACACCTGGGTGACCCGGGCGGGGGGACGATCCCGGTGGACAAGGTGATCGGCCGGGCCTTCGTGATCGTGTGGCCGTTCTCCAGGGCGACGACCCTCCCCATTCCCGACACGTTCGGCCAGCAGGCGCTCAAGGTGGCCGCGGTCGCCGGAGGCGCCACCCCGTTCCTGGCGGGCTTCGCCGGTGCCGTGCCGCTGGTGCTGTGGCGTCGTCGCCACCTTTCGAGGCGGTGAGCGCACCCATGGCCGCCGAACCCGAGGTCGGGAAGAGAAAGAAGCGCGGTAAGGGCGGTGGCCTGCGCGAGTCACTGTTCCTGCTGGTGTGCGGGGTGCTGGTGGCCCTGCTGTTACAGGTCTTCGTCTTCCAGTCGTTCCACATCCCGTCGGAGTCGATGGAGAGTACCCTGCTCGTGGGCGACCGGGTGGTCGTCAACAAGCTGCACGGAGCCTCCGAGCGCGGCGACATCGTGGTCTTCAGCGGCTGGAACGACCAGGACACCATCAAGCGGGTCATCGCGGTCGGCGGTGACACCGTGAAGTGCTGCGACGCCAAGCGCCGCATCACGGTCAACGGCGTGCCGCTGGACGAGAGCTCCTACCTGTACTCCGAGGACTTCCCCTCGGGTGACGAGTTCGAGAAGGTCGTGCCCAAGGGACGGCTGTGGGTGATGGGAGATCATCGCACCGCCTCGGCCGACTCGCGGGCCCAGGAGGAGAGGCTGGGGGAGGGCACGGTCTCCGAGGAGGACGTCATCGGCCGCGCCGTCGCGATCTACTGGCCGTTCTCCAGGGCCACCGTCCTGTCCCGGCCGGAGAGCTTCCTCAAGGTGAGATAGCGGTACCGAATACCCCGAAGGGGGCGTACTCTCTGCTCATGTTCGGTGTGTCGCCCGTGGTGCCATGACGGCGGTGTTTCGCCCCAGACCCAGCGTGGTCCGGCGGGATTCCGGGTTCTACGGCTACGAACGGGCCCTGGAGCGCCGCGGGCTCGGCCCGGTGGCCGGGGTCGACGAGGCCGGCCGGGGCGCCTGTGCCGGGCCCCTGGTGGTCGCCGCGGTGGTGCTGGGAGTCCGGATCGACGGCCTGGACGACTCCAAGCTGCTGACGGCCTCCCGGCGCGAGTCGCTCCACGAGCGGATCACGGCCACCGCGCGGGCGGTCGCGGTGGTGGTGATCCCACCGGCCGAGATCGACTCCCGTGGCCTTCACCGGTCCAACATCGAGGGAATGCGCAGGGCCGTGGCACGGTTACCCTGTGACCCCGGCTACGTTCTCACCGACGGGTTTCCCGTCCCCGGTCTGCCCGCCCCGTCACTGGGCATGTGGAAAGGGGACCGGGTGGCGGCCTGCGTCGCCGCGGCCTCGATCGTGGCCAAGGTGACGCGGGACGAGATGATGATCGCGTTGCACGAGCGCCATCCCCGGTACGGGTTCGCCGTGCACAAGGGGTACGGCACCGCAGATCATCGCAGGGCTCTCAGAACCTACGGCCCGTGTCCGGATCATCGCTTCTCGTTCTCGACGGTGGCGCGGTCAGGAGCGGGCGAGGTGATGGGTGAGAATGAAGTGGGGGCCGGGACCGTCTGACCTGGCGGTTCGGGGTGGGCGTTTGACAGGAGGACCGGTATGAGCGCAGAGGATCTCGAAAAGTACGAAACCGAGATGGAGCTGCAGCTTTACCGTGAGTACCGCGATGTCGTCGGCCTGTTCACCTATGTCGTGGAGACCGAGCGCCGCTTCTATCTCACCAACTCCGTCGATCTGGACGTGCGCACGGCCGAGAACGGGGACGTGTTCTTCGACGTGAAGATGCAGGACGCCTGGGTCTGGGACATGTACCGGCCCGCGAGGTTCGTCAAGAACGTACGGGTGGTGACGTTCAAGGACGTCAACGTGGAGGAACTGGCCAAGCCCGATCTCGAGATGCCCAAGGAGGGCTTCTCCTCCTGAGCGTTTCCGGTGCCCGCCGGTGAGGGACGTCCTCGCCCGGTGGGCGGGGGATGGGAGCGGGGCGGAACGAGCCCGGACGGGTGCGAACCGGAAGGGCTTTGATCGGACGGCTCTGATCGGACGGGCTCGGCTCCGGCAGGGCCTTCTTGGATGGCTCGGTACGGCCGGGGTGGCCGGGATGATTCAACGCGGCGATGGCCGGGATGATTCAGCGCGGCCGGAGGATCCGGGCCGCCGGAGCCGGTGGCGGGCCTCGGAGCCGATGCGTGAGCGGCCACTCGGGGTACGGCCGGTGATCGTGAACCGGTGATCATGGACCGGTGATCGTGGACCGGTGCGAGGTGGTCGCGGGGCCGAGGGCTTCCATGAAACGCCACCGTCCCCGGGGGCTCGTTCGTCCACAGGGGTTCTCGCGGCAGGGCGACTGTCCACAGAATCCGGTTCGGTCCCTTGCGGGTGGGGCGTGCTGGGCGAAGGTCTGGAACCGGAGGTGGTTCCATGGCCGCGAAAGACGCGCTCGGCAGGCACGGTGAACAGATCGCCGTGGATTATCTGCTCGCCCACGACCTGCAGATCCTGGACCGTAACTGGCGGTGCCGGGAAGGGGAGATCGACGTCGTCGCCCGCGAGGGGCGCACGCTCGTCGCGGTGGAGGTGAAGACCCGCTCCGGCCGTAGCCACGGCACCGCCTTCGAGGCGGTCACCGACGCCAAGATCGCTCGTCTGCGCAGGCTCGCGGGCAGATGGCTGGCCGACAGGCACGAGCGGTTCGACGCGATCCGGGTCGACGTCGTCGCCCTGGAGCGGTTCGCCGGAGACTTCGCCATCCGTCATGAGCGGGGGGTGTGCTGATGCCTCCCGGGCTGTCATGGATCGTCCGCTCACCCCGGGAGGTGAGCTGAGTGGCCGTCGCACGCACGCGCTGCGTCGCCCTGGTCGGGGTGACCGGCCGCCTGGTCGAGGTCGAGGCCGATGTCAGCAGCGGTGTGGCGGGCCTGCACCTCATCGGCATGCTCGACACCGCGCTGAGCGAGGCCCGCGACCGGGTCCGCTCCGCCCTGGTCAACAGCCGTTACGCCTGGCCCGACGCCCGGATCACCGTCAGCCTGTTCCCCGCCAGCCTGCCCAAGCGAGGCAGCCTGTTCGATCTCGCCATCGCAACGGCGCTGCTCGCGGCCGCCGGGTCCGTGCATCCGGAGAAGGTCGCCGAGCCGTTCTTCCTCGGTGAGCTGGGTCTTGACGGCTCCGTCCGGCCGGTGCGCGGGGTCCTGCCCGCCGTGCTGGCGGCCGTGGCGGCCGGTGCCCGCACCGTGGTCGTCCCGGCCGCAAACGCCGCCGAGGCCGCTCTCGTGCCGGACGTGACAGTGGTCCCGGCGACCACGCTGGCCGCCCTGATGAGCCGGTTGCGGAGCGACGGACCCCTGAGTGATCTTCCTGCCGGAGCCGGAGCCGGAGCCGGAGCCGGAGCCGGAGCCGGAGCCGGAGCCGGAGATGAGGGCGAGGGCGAGGGGAGGGGTGGGGGAAGGGCCGGGAGTGCGCGGCACGCGGTGTCCGCCACCGGATCGTCCCTTGTCGGGATCCCCGGCTCATCCAGGCGGGAGACCGCCCTCGGCCCGCTTCCGGGAGCTCCGGCCCGGGTGGCCGTCCCGGGCCCTGGAGAGGCGGCCCCGAGGTCAGGGCGGTCCCCGGGCCTGGAGGGGGTCACCGAGCCGGGTGAGGCACCGGGCCACGTGGAGGGTCCCGACCTGGGGGACGTCGCCGGTCAGCCTCTCGCCCGCCGGGCCCTGGAGGTCTGCGCCGCCGGTGGTCACAACCTGTGGATGCTCGGGCCTCCGGGCACCGGGAAGACCATGCTCGCCGAGCGGCTGCCGACCCTGCTCCCGCCCCTGGAGTGGGAGCACGCGCTGGAGGTGACGGCCATTCATTCGGTCGCGGGCGTGCTGCCCGCCGACCGTCCCCTGCTGGTGCGTCCGCCCTTCGTGGCGCCGCACCACACCGCGACCGTCGCCTCCCTCATCGGAGGAGGCAGCGGGATGATCCGTCCCGGCGCGGTCTCGCTGGCCCATCGTGGAGTGCTCTTCCTGGACGAGGCCCCGGAATTCCCGGCCACCGTTCTCGACGCGCTGCGGCAACCGCTCGAATCGGGTCAGGTGACGGTCGCGAGGGCGCTGGGGTCGGTGACCTTCCCCGCCCGGTTCGCGCTGGTGCTGGCGGCCAACAGGTGTCCCTGCGCGCGGCCCTCCACCCCGGCCGACCCGTGCGCCTGCGCTCCCGCCGCCCGGCGCCGCTATCTCGCCAGGCTCTCCGGCCCGCTGCTGGACCGCATCGACGTCAAGGTCAGCCTGTTCCGGTCGACCCGGCGCGAGCTCCTGGCCGACCGCAGGTTCATCGAACCGAGCAGGGTGGTGGCCGAGCGGGTACGGCTGGCCCGCGAACGCGCCGCCAAGCGGTTCGCCAACACCCCGTGGCGGTGCAACGCCGAGGTCCCGGCCCGGCTCCTGCACACCGAGTACCGCCCGTCGTCCTCGGCCATGTCACCGCTGCTCCGGCATCTCGACAGCGGCCTGTTGAGCGCCCGGGGGCTCGACCGGATCCTCAAACTGTCCTGGACCCTTGCCGATCTCGGTGGCAAGGACCGGCCCGAACTGCACGAGACCAACACCGCCCTCGGGCTCTGGCTGGGGGAGGAACGATGAACGACAGGCTCGCGCGGCTCGTCCTGATGCGCCTGGCCGAGCCCGGGGACGCCGCCATGGGCGCACTGGTCGCGTTGCGCGGCCCTCGGCGGGCCGTCGACCTGGTCAGGGAGGGCGTGATGGACGCAGACCTCGCCCAGCGGCTGGCCGGAGGTGCGCCCGATCCCCATGACGTGGAAGCCGGTTCCCGCACCACCGAGCCTCCCCGGGAGGGCGCCGAGCCCGCCCGGCACGGCACGGCACCCTCCCGGAAGGGCGCGGAGCCCGTCTCCGTCCCGGTGGCCGCAAAGGACGGCTCCGGGCAGGGACGAGAAGGGCGGCTCGCGACCAGGGCGGCACGACTCGATCGGACGATCGCCTCCTGGGCGGCCCGGTTGAAGACGGCCGACCCCGAGCGGGACCTGGCCGAGGGGGAGCGGATAGGGGCGAGGCTGGTGATCCCCGGTGACCCCGAGTGGCCCAGCCAGCTGGACGACCTGGGAGCCTCCCGGCCCTACGCCCTCTGGGTGTACGGGGACGCCGACCTGCGGTTCTCCTGCCTGCGATCCGTCGCGGTGGTGGGTTCCCGTGCGGCCACCCCCTACGGCACGCACGTCGCGGCGGAGTTCGGGGCAGGGCTGAGCGAGAAGGGGTGGCATGTCATCTCCGGCGGAGCCCATGGCATCGACGGCGCGGCCCACCGTGGCGCCCTCGCCTGTGAGGCGCCGACCGTCGCCGTGCTCGCCTGTGGCGCCGATGTCGCCTATCCCAGCTCGCACCAGCAGCTTTTCGCCGCCATCCGCGCGAGGGGAGTGCTGGTCAGCGAGTCTCCCCTGGGCGCCCACCCGACCCGGCCGAGGTTCCTGGTCAGGAACCGCCTCATCGCGGCCCTGTCCCGGGGCACGGTGATCGTCGAGGCGGCCGTACGCAGCGGGGCCCTCAACACCGCCGGGCACGCGGTCGCGCTCAACCGCCATCTGGCCGCCGTCCCCGGACCGGTGACCTCGGAGGCGTCGATCGGGTGTCACCGGCTGATTCGTCAGGGCAGGGCCACCTGCGTCACCGGCCCCGAGGAGGTGATCGAGCTCATGGGCACGATGGGTGCGGATCTCGCTCCGGAGCCACGTGGTCCGGTGCTTCCCCGCGACAGCCTCGATCCGGAGAGCCGCAGGGTCGTCGAGGCCATGCCCACCCGGATCGGTGTGGGGCCGGCGACGATCGCGGTCGCCGCCGGGGTCGACCTGGACACCGCGCTCTCCTGTCTCGGCGGGCTGGCCGCGGCGGGCTACGTCGAACGCGTCTCCCGGGGCTGGCGCCTCCGCCCCGACCGGCCCGCAGGCGGGTAGTTCCTCTTTCGAGCGGATCGGCACCCGTCGACATCATCGGTACATGGCCGAGTGGACTCTGGAGGGGAGGGGCCCGCGCGTACCCGGATGGACCGGCCCGGAGCCGAGAGACTTCGGCGTATCCGAGTGGATCATCTGCGTTCACAGGGACCGCACACATTCGGGAGCACCGATACGTCCTTGGGCAGACCGGCCTGAAGCCGAGAGGCCGACATGCGTTCAAGCGGCCTGGCATGCCGTCGCGGCGGCGTCGAATCCGGGGCCACCGATTCGGGGACGATCAAGCCGGTCGAACACGCTGCCCGGTCGGGCAGGCTGCCCGGTCGAGCAGGTTTCCGGGTCGAACACGCTGACGGGTCGAGCAGGTTGTTTGGTCGAGCAGGCTGTCCGGTCGAATACGCTGCCGGGTCGAACACGCTGCCGGGGCGGGCAGGTCGCCTGGTCGATCACCTCGCCCGGTCGGGCAGACTGCCCGGTCGGGCACGCCGCGATGGCCGGAGGTGGGCTGTGACTATGCTTCCGCCATGCAGATCATCGAAGGCGCGGGGACATGGGCGCCACCCGCCGCCGGAGCGGTCAACGACTGGGTGGAGCAGCTGAGGACACCGGATCTGTCGGTGGGAACGTACTGCATTCCCGTCGGCGGGATCGACGACCAGAGTCCGCATACCGAGGACGAGATCTACGTGGTCACCGCGGGGCGTGCCAAGATCGTGACACCCGGCGGTACGGCCGAGGTGGGCCCCGGGGCGGTGATCTTTGTGCCGGCGGGTGAGGAGCACCGGTTCGACGAGGTGACCGAGGACCTGGCGCTGCTGGTGGTGTTCGGTCCGGCGTACGGCTCCCGCGCGCCGGGCCGGTAAGGCACCACGCCTCGATCGACCTTTGCGCTCCATCAGATCGGTGAACCCTGGTGGCCGCGTGCGGCGGTACTGCCCAGAGACGTGCCCGTGCCCGTGCTGTGCCCGTGCCCGTGCTGTGCCCGTGCCCGTGCCCGTGCTGTGCCCGTGCCCGTGCCCGTGCTGTGCCCGGTGCCTGGCAGGCCGGGCATCGGGAGACGCGGTCGACCCTTTCCCCGATAGGGGTGATCGCTCGGACACGAGGTCGTCCGGTGTCGCTCTCCGGTCACGGCTGTACGCCGGGAGGGGGCGAGGACGGGGGCGGGGTGGTGGGCCGGAGGGGGAGCAGGCGGACCTGGCCGTGGCCGAGGAGGAGCAGGGGGTCGAGGTAGGCGCGGCCTCTGAGCAGACCCCAGTGCAGGCAGGTGGCGGCACAGTGACCCGGGACGTCCTCGAGAACACCGATCACGTCCCCGACGCCGACCGTCTGCCCGCGTCTCACCGTGGGCCGGACCGGCAGGTAGGTCGTTCGCAGGCCGGAACGGTGGAGCACGGTCACCACCCCCCGCCCGGCGAGCCGTCCCGCGTAACCGATCGTCCCCTCTCCCGCGGCGTACACCTCGGCCCCGGGGGAGGCGGCGAGATCGACGCCCCGGTGGCCCGCCAGCCACGGTCGCGGCGGTGGCGCGAACCCGCGAGGCATCCGTGGCCGCCCGGCGAGCGGCCACCTCCAGGGTGAGGCGGAGCCCCGATCCGGACGCGTCGTTCTCGCCGAGCCCGTTCCCGCTAAGGGCATTGTTCCTACCGGGGCCGTTCCCGCTGAAGGCATTGTTCTCACTGCGGCCGCTCCTGCCTTAGGCGTCGTTCCCGGCGCGTTCGTTGCCAGCCGGGAGGGGGCCGCCTCCGAAGTGGCGACATGGCCGGTCGTTCGCATGCCGGGCCGGGAGGTCGGCAGGTGGACGCCGGCCGGCACCGACTCCACCACCGATGCCGGCGCCACCACCGGCGCCGATGCCACCACCGATGCCGGCGCCGATGCCGATGCCGGGACCAGTGGGCACAGCAGGATCGGCAGCCCCAGAGCGTGGACGGATCTCATGGATGTGAGCATGGGGATCCCACAGCAGGACGACGGCGCCGAACGCGATTCTGTGGACAGGCCGCCGGAAGGAGGGGCACGTGGTCGAAGACCATGTTCGTGAGCTGGCCGCGGAGCTGGGGATCACGCTGCCGCCGCTCCGGGTGAGCGGGAGCGACCCGGTGCTGCCCTCGGTCTTCCGGGTGGGGACGGCCGCTGCCATCGCGGTCGGAGCCGCCACCGCGGCGGTCGCGGCGTTCCGGGGTGACGGGAGCGAGGCCGCGGTGGACGTGCGGGAGGCGGCGGTGGCCTTCCGGGACGAGCGTCATCTCAGGATCGACGGGGCACCCGTGGATCTGTGGGCTCCCCTGTCGGGCGACTACCGGACCGCGGACGGCTGGGTCCGGCTGCACTGCAATTTCGATCACCATCGCGATGCCGCCCTTATGGCGCTGGACCTACCGGCCGGTGCGGACGTGGACGCCGTCATCCGCGCCTGCGCAGGTCGCGGCGCCGTCGAGATCGAGGAGGCGGTGACCAGAGCGGGAGGATGTGCCGCGGCCATGCGCGACCGCGCCGAGTGGCGGCGGCACCCGCAGTCCCGGGCGGTGGCCGCGTCACCGCTCGTCCGGTTGACCCGCATCGATGGCCCCGACGGCTCTGATGACCCCGACGGCCCTGACGGCCCCGTCGGCTCTGACGGCTCTGACGGCTCTGACGGCTCTGACGGCTCTGACGGCTTCGAGGCGAGAGGTGGAATCGGGGCGAGGGGCGGGACGGACGCGTGGCCTGGGACCGAGGACGAGCGGACGCTGGAAGGGGTCCGGGTGCTCGACCTGACGAGGGTGCTCTCCGGTCCCTACGCCACGCGTGTGCTGTCCTCGCACGGGGCCCGGGTGCTCCGGGTCGGGGCCGGACACCTTCCCGAGGTGCCCGGGGCGGTGATCGGCTCCGCGTTCGGCAAGCGCTCCTGTCACCTGGACCTCAGGACGCGACAGGGAAGGGCCGGGTTACGCGCCCTGGTGGCCGGGGCGGACGTGTTCGTGCAGTCGTACCGGCCGGGGGCGCTGGAAGCGCTCGGGTTCGGTCCCCGGGAACTGGCGGCGATCAGGCCCGGGATCGTGTGCGTGGACATCTCGGCGTACGGCGGGCACGGGCCGTGGGCGGGCAGGCGGGGGTTCGACAGCCTGGTGCAGATGGCCTGCGGTATCGCCCACGAGGGCGGTGACGGCTCGCGGCCGTGTCCGCTGCCCGCCCAGGTCCTCGATCACGCCACCGGCCATCTGGCGGCCTTCGGCGCGGTGGCCGGGCTGCTTCGCCGGTCCGCCGAGGGCGGCTCCTGGAGGGTGGAGCTCTCCCTGGCCCGTACCGCGCACTGGCTGGACGGTCTCGGCCGCGTCGACGGCGCGGCGACACCGGAGCCGGACGTCACCGATCTGCTCCAGGAGACGGAGAGCGCCTTCGGGCGCCTCACCCACCTCCGGCCCCCGGGTACGGTCGGCGGAAGGTCGCCGTACTGGTCGAGCCCGCCTCCCCGGCAGGGAGAGCACCCGCCCGCCTGGTGGTGAGCCGGCCGTGGTGAGCCGGCCGCGATCCGCCGGTCCTTCGGGTCGGCTCGGGTTCGGCAGGTCGCGCCCACCCGCGGAGGAACCCGGAGAAACCCGGGGGAACCCGAGGAATCCAGAGGAAAACGGAGGATCTCAGGGATCACGGCGTACGCGCCGCGGAGAAGTGGCGGAGCGGGGAGAGCAGGATCCAGCCGGTCGCGGTCAGCACTCCGGCCGCGGAGATCCAGAACACCGGGCGCAGCCCCAGCAGCTCGCCGGCCAGGCCGCCACCGAGACCGCCCAGGGTGACGACACCCTGGATCATGAACGACTGCGTGGCGTTGACCCGGCCGCGCAGCTCGGCGGGGGTCTCGCGCAGGGTGATGGTGCCCATGCAGATGGAGAAGGCCACGACGCCGAGGCCGGAGATCACCGCGCTGACGGCCAGGAACAGGAAGCTGCGCCAGGGCGGTCCCGAGACCAGGGCGGTGGTCGCGAAGTCGATCGGGAAGAGCAGCGCGGCACAGGTCACGACGGCGTTCTCGCCGAACCGCCTGGTCAGCCGCGGTACGACGGCCGCGCCCAGCAGGCCGCCGACGCCGAAGCAGACGGTGACCGCTCCGATCAGCCCTGCCGGCAGGTGCACCACGGTGAGGGCGTAGATCACGAACAGCGCCATGAACGCGCCGCCGAAGAAGTTGATCGTGACCCCGGCGCCGCAGAGCGCGCGCAGCACCGGGTTGCGGGCCACCGCGCCCAGACCCTCGCGGATCTCGGTCCACATGCCACGCGGGGGAGCCGGGACGTGGTTCTCCGGTGCCGCGATCGACCGGATCAGGAACGCCGAGGCCAGGAACGAGAGCGCGTCGACCAGGAGCGCGAACGGCGCGGTGATCAGCTGGACGAGCAGGCCGGCGAGGCCGGGGCCGCCGACGGTGGCCACCGCGAAGGCGGACTGGAAGCCCGCGAGCGCCTCGGTCCGCCGGCTCTCGGGCACCACCGTGGTCAGGTGCGGGAAGGCGGCCGCCCTGAAGATCGCCGAGCAGGTGCCGACGACGAACGCCACCGCGACCAGCCAGGGGACGGTCAGCACGCCCACGGCCCAGGCCGCCGGAACGGTCGCCATGGCGAGCGCGGAGACCAGGTCGCAGCCGACCATGACCGGGCGGTGCCGTCTCAACCGGTCGGCGAGGGCTCCGGCCTGGAGGCCGAACAGCAGGTGGGGCAGCGAGGTCGCGGCGGTGAGCGCGCCCATCTGGGCGGGGGAGGCGCCCAGCAGGGCGGCGGCGGTCAGCGGCACCGCCAGCCGGGAGATCTCGGTGCCCGTCTCGGTGACGGCGCGGGCGGTGAACAGCAGCCGGTAGTCGCGCTGCCTCCTGAGCGGTACGGGGCGGCTGGCGGGGGGCGCGGGGTCCTCCGGGCTCCGGGAGGCCCGCCGGGAAGTCTGAAGGAAATGCTTCATATGTGTGAAGGTAATCCTTCACACATATGAAGGCAACCCTTCACATCTGGAGTGGGTACGGTCTGCACATGACCGAGGTGCCGAAGCGCAAGTCCCTCACCGATCCCACGGCGATGCGCGCGCTGGCGCATCCCGCGCGGCTCGCGATCCTGAACCGCCTCCAGGCCGAGGGACCCTGCACCGCGACCGAGATGGCCGAGGTGGTCGGGGTCACGCCCAGCGCGGCCAGCTACCACCTGCGGATGCTCGCCAAGTACGGCTTCGTCGAGGACGCGCCCGACCGCGGTGACGGCAGGGAGCGCCTGTGGCGCTCCAGCGGGTCGGGCCTGAGCGTCAGCCCCGACCCCGAGGACGGCCCGGACGTCCGGGCCGCCAAGGAGTTCCTGATCAAGGCGTTCCGGGACCAGGCGGCGGACGAGGCCACCCGGGGGCTGGAGGCCCTGGAGCGGGAGTCCAGGCAGTGGCGGGAGGCCGCGATGTTCAACCGGGCGATCCTGCTGGTGGACGCCGAGGAGCTGAGGTGGCTGAACGAGCGGATCGACGAGCTGCTCGCCCCCTACAAGACCACGGTCAGGGACCGGGCGGACGCCCCCGCCGGGGCCAGGGTCGCCGAGGCTCAGGTCAGCCTCTTCCCGCGCGCCCGGCGGCGCCCGCACGGCATCCCCAGGGACGCCTGACCCTGCCCACGCGGCACGCGCGGTATGTCCGGCGGTGCCCGGGTCCGTCGTGCGCCTCCCGGAGGGCCCCGCACCCGCGCGCGCGGCCTTTCCGGGTCGTCCGGGGCCCGAACGGCCTGTTCCGGGGACCGGGCCCGCCCGGGTGTCACCCGCGGGGGGGCCGGACCGGCCCGGAGGTCACGGGTCGGGGGGAGGCCCGGTTACGGGTACACTTTTTGGTGGCCTGTGAGTCACGGGCCGACTTCGCATGCCCCGTCGAGAACCGCGGTCCCTTCGGTCCGGGTGAGAGCCCGGCCGGGTCCGGTGCGGGGCATCAGGGCGACGGCCGCTGGTCGTCGCGTCCAACCGAGAACAGCGCCCAGCGATGGGCGCCCCGACCTGGAGGACAATCAATGTCCACCCCCGTCGTCACCATGCGACAGCTGCTCGAGAGCGGCGTGCACTTCGGCCACCAGACGCGCCGCTGGAACCCGAAGATGAAGCGCTTCATCTTCACCGAGCGCAACGGCATCTACATCATCGACCTGCAGAAGTCGCTGGCCTTCATCGACCGGGCCTACGACTTCGTCAAGGAGACCGTCGCGCACGGCGGCACGATCATGTTCATCGGCACGAAGAAGCAGGCGCAGGAGGCCATCGCCGAGCAGGCCGCCCGCGTCGGGATGCCGTACGTCAACCAGCGCTGGCTGGGTGGCATGCTGACCAACTTCTCCACCGTGCACAAGAGGCTCCAGCGCCTGAAGGAGCTGGAGGAGCTCGACTTCGACAACGTGGCCGCCTCGGGGCTCACGAAGAAGGAGCTCCTCATGCGCCGCCGCGAGAAGGAGAAGCTGGAGCGCACCCTGGGCGGCATCCGCGACATGTCCCGGATCCCCAGCGCGGTGTGGATCGTCGACACCAAGAAGGAGCACATCGGGATCAGTGAGGCTCGCAAGCTTCACATCCCGGTCGTGGCCATTCTCGACACCAACTGCGACCCCGACGAGGTCGACTACCCGATCCCGGGTAACGACGACGCCATCCGCGCCGTCGGCCTGCTGACCCGCGTCGTCGCCGACGCCGTCGCCGCCGGTCTCATGGCACGCGCCGGCGCCAACCGCGGCGGCGACGACAAGCCGGCCGTCGCCGGTGGCGCCGAGCCGCTGGCCGAGTGGGAGCAGGAGCTGCTGACCCGCAGCGACGAGACCGCCGCCCCCGCCGAGACGGCCCCGGCCGCCGAGGGCGACGGCACCGGGAACAGCGAGAACGCAGTGAACGCCGAGGAGGCCGACGCTCCCGCGGAGACCGCCGAGGCCCCCGCCGAGACGGCCCCGGCCGCCGAGGGCGACGGCACCGGGAACAGCGAGAACGCAGTGAACGCCGAGAACGGCGAGAACACCGAGAAGCAGGCCTAGTTCCTCCTCGTACGGTCCTGTGCGGCCGTACGACCCGCACGACCCTTCCGGGTGGGTGCCCGCCCAGTCGGGGGCACCCACCCGATCCACGACGATTCCCACGAGGAAAAGACAATGGCTTCCGTGAACATGGCCGACGTCAAGCGGCTTCGTGAGCTGACCGCCGCCGGCATGATGGACTGCAAGAAGGCTCTCGAGGAGTCCGAGGGTGACTTCGACCGCGCGGTCGAGCTCCTCCGTCTCAAGGGGGCCAAGGACGTCGGCAAGCGTGAGGCCCGTACCGCCTCCAACGGCCTGGTCGCCCTCAAGCAGGACGGCGACTCCGCCGCGGCGCTGCTGGAGCTCAACTGCGAGACCGACTTCGTCGCCAAGGGCGAGCGGTTCCAGGAGCTCGCGGCCCAGGTCGTGACGCACGTCCTGGCCTCCAGGCCGGCCGACGTGCCCTCGCTGCTCGAGTCCGACCTCGACGGCAGGAGCGTCAAGGCGCACCTGGACGAGGCCAACGCCGCGCTCGGCGAGAAGATCGAGATCCGCAGGTTCGCCGTGCTCGAGGGCGGCTTCATCGGCTCGTACATGCACAAGACCGACCCCCAGCTCCCCCCGGCGGTCGGCGTGCTCGTGCAGCTCGACACCGCCAACGCCGACGTCGCCAAGGACATCGCGCAGCACGCCGCGGCGATGGCCCCCAAGTACCTCAGCCCCGCCGAGGTCCCGGCCGACGTCGTCGAGAAGGAGCGGGCGCTCTTCGAGGAGATGACCCGCGACGAGGGCAAGCCCGAGGCCGCCATCGGCAAGATCGTCGATGGCCGGATCAACGGCTGGTACAAGGACTTCACGCTCCTTGAGCAGTCCTTCGTCAAGGACAACAAGAAGTCCGTGGCGAAGTTCGCGGACGAGAACGGTGTCAAGGTCCAGGCCTTCGTCCGTTTCAAGGTCGGCCAGGCCTAGTCCCTGACCGGTCCCTGACATCCGCTCTTCACGCAGAGCACCGAACGAGGAGGCCGCCGTCGTGCAGGAGAATCCAGGACCCGCTACGCCGGCGGTTTCTTCGTATCCGGACCCGCTCCGCTGGAAGCGGGTGATGTTGAAGCTGTCCGGTGAGGCGTTCGCCGGCGGCGAGCCGCTGGGCATCGACCCCGGCGTCGTCGGGCACCTCGCCGACTCGATCGCCGAGGCCGTACGCGGCGGCGTGCAGGTCTCGGTGGTCGTGGGCGGCGGGAACATGTTCCGCGGCGCGGCCATGGCCGAGCGCGGCATGGACCGGGCCAGGGCCGACTACATGGGCATGCTCGGCACGGTCATCAACTGCCTGGCCCTCCAGGACTTCCTGGAGAAGCGGGGCGTCGACACCCGCGTCCAGACCGCGATCACCATGCAGCAGGTCGCCGAGCCGTTCCTGCCCCGCCGGGCCATCCGCCACCTGGAGAAGGGCCGCGTGGTCATCTTCGGGGCGGGGCTCGGCTCGCCGTTCTTCTCCACCGACACCTGCGCCGCGCAGCGGGCGCTGGAGATCGGTGCCGAGGCGCTGCTCAAGGGCACCCAGGTGGACGGCGTCTACGACGACGACCCCCGCAAGAACCCCGACGCCGTCCGGTTCGATCACCTCGAATACGGTGAGGTGCTGACCCGCGGTCTCGGGGTCATGGACGCCACCGCCATCAGCCTGTGCATGGACAACAACCTTCCCATCGTGGTCTTCGACCTCATGGGTGAGGGCAACATCCTGCGCGCGGTGCGCGGTGAGAAGATCGGGACGCTGGTGAGCCCGGCGCACTAGCGCGGGAGCGAGCCCCGGGGCGGGCGGAGCGGACGTGAGCCCGACGCGCCCCGGTGGTGATCGAGCGAGAAGACAGGATGCGAACCTGACGCAGCGAGCGGAGTGGTACGCGAGCCATGGCGGCCCCGGGCGGGCCACCGCGGTGATGGCGTCCCGCGAAGTGCGTGAGGATGGGGAGTGACCGAGAAGACAGGGAGCCGCTGTGATCGACGAAACCCTCCTCGAAGCCGAGGAAAAGATGGACAAGGCCGTTTCGGTGGCGAAGGACGACTTCGCGGCCATCCGCACGGGCCGTGTCACCCCGTCGATGTTCAACAAGATCAGCGCTGAGTACTACGGGACGCCCACCCCCATTCAGCAGCTTGCCTCGTTCCACGTGCCCGAGGCGCGCATGGTCATCATCCAGCCCTTCGACAAGGGCTCGATGGCCGCGATCGAGAAGGCGATCCGCAACTCCGACCTGGGGGTGAACCCCGGCAACGACGGAGCCGTGATCCGGGTGGCCTTCCCCGAGCTGTCGGAGGAGCGCCGCAGGGAGTACATCAAGGTCGCCAGGAACAAGGCGGAGCAGTCCAAGGTCTCGATCCGCAACATCCGTCGCAGCGCGAAGGAGACCTTGGACAAGATGATCAAGGACGGCGAGGCCGGTGAGGACGAGGTGCGCCGCGCGGAGAAGGAGCTCGACGACCTCACCCAGAAGCACGTCGCCAAGATCGATGAGCTGCTCAAGCACAAGGAAGCCGAACTTCTCGAGGTCTGAGTCCTGATCCTTGTCCCGCGCGGGCCGCCCGTGCGGGACAGGGATTTTGTGCGTGTAGGAAAGTAGGACCCCTGTGGAACCCGTGGCGGGCAGTAGCCGTACCGGCCGGAACCTTCCCGTCGCCGTGGCGGTGGGGCTCGCTCTGGCTGCGGTCATCATCCTCTCCCTCTACTTCGTAAAGGTGCTCTTCCTCGCGGTGGTGATCGCGGCGGTGGGCATCGGCGTGACCGAGCTGGTGCGGTCGTTCGAGGTCCGGGGCATCAAGGTGCCGCTGATCCCGGTGCTGGCCGGCATGGCCGCCATGCTGGCCGGTGCGTACTGGGGCTCTGAGCTGACCGGTTCGTCCTGGGGCGGGGCCACCTGGCTGGTCGGCGTCTTCGCGATGACCGTGCTGGTGCTGATGATCTGGCGGATGTTCAAGGGCACCGAGAACTACGTCCGCGACATCACCGCGACGATCCTGGTCGTCGTCTATCCCTCGCTGCTCGCCGGGTTCGTCGCGCTGCTCCTCGCCGACCCGGACGACGGCCCGGGACGGGTGGTGGTCTTCATCGCCACCACGGCCGCGAGCGACATCGGCGGCTACTTCGCCGGGATATCGCTGGGCCGCCACCCGATGGCGCGGGTGATCAGTCCCAAGAAGACCTGGGAGGGCTTCGCCGGGTCGGCGCTGGCCTGCATGGCGGTGGGCGGCTGGCTGGTGGCGTGGCTGCTGCAGGAGGAGATCTGGAAGGGCGTCCTGATCGGCGCGGTGATCGTGGTCTTCGCCACCCTGGGTGACCTGGTCGAGTCGGTGATCAAACGCGATCTCGGCGTCAAGGACATGGGAAGCGTGCTGCCCGGCCACGGCGGCATGATGGACCGCCTCGACTCCATGGTGGCGGCGCTGATCCCGGTCTGGGTGCTGCTCACCCTGCTGGCCTGAGCCCGCCCGCGCCACCGGCCGGGCCGCACCACCCGTCACGGACCGCGCCGTCCGTCCCCGCCGTCCCGCGCTCCGCTCCGTAGGCCGTGCCGGTACGGCCCGGACAGGGTACGGCCCGGAGCGGAGGACGGCCCGGAGCCGAGGACGGACGGTCAGCCGTCGCCGGTCAGCCGGGTCGCGGAGAGCCGGGGGAGCACGGCCCGGTGGCCCCGTGCCGAGACCAGGTCCAGTTCGCCGGGGGTGAGGGGGACGAGCCAGAGCCACTGGACGGAGTCCCCGCCGAACGAGAAGCCCGACAGGTCGGGCAGACCGGGCAGGCCGGTCAACATGATGACGCCACCGTAGGCGGGGCCGAGCGGGAAGGTCTCGGGCCGGTGGTACCAGCGGGCGGTGTGGCCGTGGCCCAGCCAGGTGACCGAGTGCCAGGGGTACTGTCCCAGCCACAGGAAGAGCCGGGCGGCGTCGCGGGCGTCCCCGGGGGTGGCGACGGCGAGCTCCACCCGGGCGCAGGCGTCGGGCCGGTCGATGTACTGCTCCACGGTGGGCATCCGCTGGCAGCTCATCCCGACCGTGGACAGGATCGTGTGGTCCCTGCTCCCCTCGGGTGGCCGTTCGGTGATGCCCACGGTCGGCAACCGCTCGCCCGCGGCGTCCCAGAACCTGCCTGCGGGACCGACCGCGCGGTCCAGGTGACCCATCACGAACTGCTGGAAGGTGGCCCAGGCGCCGTCGCCCCGGCGCCACTCCCAGTAGGAGCGGGCCTGGGCGATCCGGGGGGCCAGGCCGTCCTGGGCCTCCCGCAGGGGCCAGGCGAACGGGGACTCGCCCACCGCGTCCCGGGAGTAGCCGGGCATCCCCCTGCTCATGTCCGCCCAGCCCGGAATGACCGCGAGCAGATCGTCGTTCTCGTACAGGGCGACGCCGTCGCCCTCCTCGAACCACAGGGCCCGCAGGGTGCCCAGGGGGCCTCTGCCGCCGGGGTGCCGGGTGTCGGCCCGGGGCACGACCGGGGGCAGTTCGGAGGTCAGGCGGGCCGGGTCGATCGTGTCCGGTGCCGGGCCGTGGTTGGCCAGCCAGACGGCTCCGTGCACCGTTCCCTGTGACCCGCACAGGTAAGCTACCGAGGAAGTCTCGTCGCGTTCGACCACCAGGGTGCGGCTCCCGTAGGGATTGACGTCGGTGAGTATGACCTCGACGCCGTCTCCCCGCTCTCCCGTAGGGCGGTTTGTCGCCATATCTTCGGACTTTAGATCACGGTCGGGCACCGCTTCGAGTATTCGCGTAACCGTCGAGAGAAGGCGTTGGACTTGTCGAGTGTCAGCCCGCCCGGGACCCCCGTACCCGGCCAGCTCACCTTCGTGGCGCCGCGCCGGGCCAAGCCCGCCCGCCACCTGGCCGACCTGACCATGGCCGAGCGCCGGGCGGCCGTCGCCGAGCTGGGCGAGAAGCCGTTCCGCGCCGACCAGCTCTCCCGGCACTACTTCGAGAGGCTCACCGGCGACCCGGAGCTGATGACGGACCTGCCTGCCGCGGCCAGGGAGAAGCTCGCCGAGGCGTTCTTCCCCACGCTGCTGACCCCGGTCCGGGAGATGACCACCGACGCCGGCACCACCCGCAAGACGCTGTGGCGGCTCTTCGACGGCGCGCTGGTCGAGTCGGTCCTGATGCGCTACACCGACCGGACGACCATGTGCGTCTCGTCGCAGGCGGGCTGCGGCATGAACTGCCCGTTCTGTGCCACCGGACAGGCGGGCCTGACCCGCAACATGACCACCGCCGAGATCGTCGAGCAGGTCGTCGCCGGTGCGCGGGCCCTCGCGGCCGGTGAGGTCCCGGGAGGTCCCGGGCGGGTCAGCAACGTGGTCTTCATGGGCATGGGCGAGCCGCTGGCCAACTACAAGGCGGTGATCGGCGCCGTCCGCCGGCTGGTCGAGCCCGCCCCCGACGGCCTGGGCATCTCCGCCCGCGGCGTGACCGTCTCCACGGTCGGCCTGGTCCCGGCGATCGGCAAGCTCGCCGCGGAGGGCCTGCCGGTCACGCTGGCGCTCTCGCTGCACGCCCCCGACGACGAACTGCGCGACACCCTGGTGCCGATCAACACCCGCTGGAAGGTCGCCGAGGTCCTGGACGCGGCCTGGGACTACGCGGCGAGGACCAAGCGCCGCGTCTCCATCGAGTACGCGCTGATCAAGGACATCAACGACCAGGAGTGGCGGGCCGACCTGCTCGGCAAGCTGATCAAGAACAAGCTGGTGCACGTCAACCTGATCCCGCTCAACCCGACCCCGGGCTCCAAGTGGACGGCCTCCCGCCCGGAGGACGAGCGGGCCTTCGTCCGGCGCCTGGAGTTCCACGGGGTGCCGGTGACGGTCCGCGACACCCGGGGCCGTGAGATCGACGGTGCCTGCGGCCAGCTCGCCGCCGCCGAGTAGCCCCCGCGTCGGCCGGGCCGTCAGCCGGAGGGCGACGACGGGGGGACGTCGGGCACCCGTGGCGGTGCGGGCAGGGCCCTGACCGCCACGCGGGTGAGTGTCAGGCCGCACAGCAGCACCGCGACGAGCTGTCCGATGTTCACGGCCGCCATGACGCGGGTGGCCGGGTCGACGGCGTCGACGGTCAGGAAGGCGACGCGGGCGAGCACCACCGACACGGACAGGACGGCCAGTGCCAGCGGCAGCGCGGGGTCACGCCCGCCCGGAGCCCGCGGACGCCTTCCCAGGCAGATCGCGCTCGCGACCAGGAACGCCAGGCAGGCCGTCCCCGAGGTGCTCAGCCACGGCCACAGCCACGACCAGAGGTGCCAGTCGACGGTCCGTGACATTCCCGGCGAGCCGAGCACGCTCAGGAGCACGTGCAGCGGGACGCCGGCGAGGACGGGCAGGGCGGCCGTCCAGCGGGGGTGACGCGGTGGCGGCGCGTCGCGGTGGAAACCGGTCACCAGGGCCAGGACGGGCACCGCGAACAGCAGGCCGTACACGACGGCGTTGCCGGTCCCGTGCCCGCCCTGGGCGAGGGGGCCGTAGAACGACACCAGGGCGAGCAGTGCCAGGATCTTCGCGGTGCGGGGGTGGCCGCGCACGAGCGTGCCGAAGACCGCGATCCACAGCAGGTAGCCGAGTATCTGCGCGGTGCCCGACAGCCACTGCTCGGACCAGACCTCGCCGGGGACGGCCGGCCGGCCGGTGCTCAGGGAACCCCGCACGGCCTCCAGGAACCAGGCGCAGCTCATCGTGGCGTGGAAGAGCAGCCCGAGCACGGCCGCCAGGCGGACCGCCCGGCCCCAGGCGAGGAAGCGCGGTGCCGCGCCGGCGCCGCCCAGCCGCACCCTCAGCGACAGGGCGGCCACGCTGGCGACCTCCGACCAGCGGGGCCGGGGGTCGTTGGCGTCGGTGAGGCCGGCCGCCCCCTCCAGGAAGGCGCAGACCATCTCCTCCTCCCGCTCGGCGCGGTAGGAGGCGGGCAGCAGGCGCAGCACGCGCCGGTAGCGGTCCTCCAGCAGGCTCACGCCACACCCCCCGCGTGCCGGAGGCGCAGCCGCTCGCGCGCGCTCCTGACGTTCTCCGCCAGCCGCGCGGCCTCGGCCTCCAGTGCCCGTGCCCCGGACTCGGTGAGCCGGTAGTAGCGGCGCAGCCGCCCCTGCTGCGCCTCCTCGCGGTCCAGCGCCACCAGCTCGTCGGCGGCCAGCCGGTCCAGCACGCCGTACAGCGTGCCGATCTTCAACTCCACCCGCCCGCCCGAGAGCCTCTCGACCTCCTGCACGATGCCGTAGCCGTGCCGTGGAGCGTCGACCAGTGCCGTGAGGACGAGGAACGCGGGTTCCGTCATCGTGCGTTGGCTCATGCGAACAGCATATCCTGTCAGACAGGATATCGGGCCTGTGTGATCGGCAGGGATTCCGGTGCGCCGCTCCCGACCGCGCTCCTCACGAAACGGCGGCCAGGGAACCGGTCATCGAGCGACCATCGTGTCAGCGACCCTGCGGCCATCCTGTCGGCAACTCTCCGACCATTCTGTCAGCCACCTTGCGACCATCCTGCCGGCGAATCCGAGATATGCCATGCTCTTCCCATGGTCAGCGACTCACGGACGCCTCTTGGGAAAGTGCTTCCGCGACGCGCGGGGAAAACCGTCGAGGAGGCCTGTCCGATACTCGTGTCACCCTCGTGACGGGGGCGCCATGCGGACGCTCCCGTTCGGTGACCGCATGCGGGCCATGCCGGTGAGCGCACTCTGGGAGGTCGCCGCCCCGCACGGGTGAACGTCCGGGCGATCCGCTCGTGGCCGGTCCGGCTCCCTCGGCATCCGTGTCGGACGCCACGGGGTCGTTCAGGGGTTCAGGCGGCGCAGGCGCGCGTACAGCAGGAGGCTCGCGGCGATCCAGAAGAGGGTGGCGGCGGAGATGGGCAGCAGGACGGTGTCGAGCACCCCGGCGTTGGCGGCGCGCATCCACGGCATGATCGGGACCACCAGGCGGCCCACGGGGGTGAGGCTGACCAGCAGGAGCACGACGTAGCCGCCGAACAGGACGAGCATCGAGACGGCGGGGGAGGCCAGGATCGGGCGGCTGGTCAGCGCGCCCAGGGCCGTTCCGGTGCCCAGGCCGAGCAGGTGCAGCGCGACGCCGCGCGCCAGGTCGGCGGGGGCCGGCATGGCGGCGAAGCCGTGGAGCAGCGGGAACCCGACCGCGATCGCGGCGAGACCGAGGTTGACGGCCAGCGCGGCGAGCAGCCCCGCGCCGATCTCGCGGCCCGGACGCCCGGCCGCCGTCATGGAGATCAGCCGCTGGGTGGAGGGCTCGGTGTCGAGCAGTCCCCGGGCGGCCCAGGCGAAGACGAGGATCAGCAGCCCGGCCGAGTCGGCGTAGGCGGTGAGCTCCTTGCCGGGCGGGGTGAGCGTGGAGTAGAAGATCACCAGCATCACGAACAGCCCGATCGTCGGCTGGAGCAGCCGGTGCGAGCGGCCGTAGGCGGCGAGCTTGAAGCGTACGAGGTGGATCACGATGACCGCCTGGTGAGGTAGCCGTCGGCGCGGAGCTTCTGCTCGACCTCGTCGGCCTCGTGCGCGTCCACGACCACCTCGATGACCACCCGCGGGGGCGGTCCCTGCGAGACGTCCCGGGACGAGGACGACGGTTCCGCCGAGGGGGCCGGCGGGGACGGGGACGTCCGGCCGCCGGGCGGGGCGGGAGCCGAGGGGGTGCCGACGGTGACGCCGCCGTCGGCGACGAGCCAGTGCTCGGCGCCGGGGAAGTCCCGGAGCTGGTTCTGGTGGTCGCTGACCACGACCGCCCCGCCGCGGGCGGCGATCTCGCCGATGATCACGGGAAGTTCGGCCCGGGTCTGCTCGTCGAGCCCGGCGAAGGGTTCGTCCAGGATCAGCAGGTCCGGAGGGGCCAGCAGCGACTGGATGATCCCGATCTTCTGCGCGCTGCCCTTGGACAGGTCGCCGAGCGGCTGGTCGAGCAGGTGGGTCGCGTTCAGCCGTCCCGCCAGGTCCGTGGCGGAAGCCGGGGACACGCCCCGGATCCTGCACATGTGGGCCAGGTAGTCGGCGGCGGTGAACGGCTGGCCGACCGGGAACACGTCGGGGGCGTAGCCGACGACGGCGGGCCGGTCGGGGATCGTGCCGCGGGACGGGGGGACGAATCCCGCCAGCAGGCGCAGCAGCGTCGACTTCCCGGCTCCGTTGCGGCCGGTGACCTCGACGACGGAGCCGGAGGGGAGGGTGAGCTCGACGTCCTTGAGGATCCACGGGCCACGGCGCGAGTATCGAAAGGACACCGTGGAGAGCCGCATAAGCCGCAACCTTACCGTGATCACTCGTTTCACCGTCCGGCCTTCCGGGACGAAACCACCCCGCCCTTCCGGAACGAAGTCCTGTCCGGCCTTCCGGTACGAGATTCCGTCCGGTCTTGAAGGGCTCGGTCTTGAAGGGTCCGGTCTTGAGGGGCGAAGCCCGGCCGGACGGATGGACGGGCGCGGCCGGAATCCACGCCCGTCCGCGATACCGTCGGGATCTCTCGCTTTTGTCCGGTGATTCCCCTCAGAATGGATTCCCTCCGGTAAAGGCCGATCGGGAAAAGGCGAAAGGATGCGGGATTGAACCGCTTTCCACGGGTTCTCGGGGTGCGTATGGGATATGACCCCGATCAGGTGGATCTGCTGATTCGTCGGATCGAGGGCACCCTCGGCAGGGGCTCCCTGGAAGGGGAGCCGATCACCGCGGACGAGATCCGCGACGCCCGTTTTCGTACGAAGCTCGGCGGTTACCACGAGATCGCCGTTGATTTCGCGCTTGAGGCGTTCATCGTCGCGATAGAGACGAGACAGACCGCGAAGGCCGGTCAGGCCGGGCAGACCGCACGGGTCGAGCAGACCGCGCAGGTCGAGCAGGACGCACGGGTCGAGCAGACCGCGCGAACCGGCCAGGGGGTACGGACGGCGCAGGTGGCGCAGTCCGCGCAGCCCGCGCAGTCCGGCCGGGTCGCGGAGGCCGCCCGGGCCGCGCATACCGCTCAGGCAACCGAGGCCGCTCAGGCAGCCCAGGCCGCTCAGGCCGAGACCGTACAGATCGCGTGGGACGGTCCGCCCGGCGGCCAGGAGCCCTCGGTGCCCCGGCAGGCCGCGCCCGGGGTGACGGAGTGGCCCGAGCCCGGGACATCGGGCGCGCAGCCGGGGTCGGCCCTCCCGGACCCGGCGCACGGCGACCGGGACGCGGCGCACGGCGACCCGGATCCGGCGTACGGCGAGCAGGGCCCGGAGCCCGGCGCGTACCCCCGGGACGCGGGGCCGCCGGGCGTCCTCGGCCCCGGTGACGCCGAGGAGCACGCCGCCCGGATCGAGCGGGTCGCGTTCCGGCCCGGACGTCTCGGCATGGGCTACCGGGAGGAGGAGGTCGACGCCTTCCTCGACCGGGTCGTGGCCACCCTGCGCGGTACCACCGAACGGCCTCTCAGCGCCGATGACGTGCGCGAGGCCAGGTTCGCCACGGTGATGCTGCGGCCGGGGTACGCGGTCGCCGAGGTCGACGAGTTCCTGGCCGACCTGGCGGGGGTGATGGAGGCCCGCCTCGGCCGGTGAGCGCGCCGGAGGACGGTGTCGGCAGGGTGCCCCGGGTCGGCGGGGTGCCCCGGGGGGCGGCGCCGGCGGGATGTCCCGGAGGACGGCGTCAGCGGGTGCCCCAGGAGTAGGTCTGCTTGTGCAGCTTGAGGTAGACGAAGGTCTCGGTGGCGCGCACGGTGGGGATGGCGCGGATCTTGCCGAGGATCTCCAGCAGGTGCTGGTCGCTCTCGCAGACCACCTCGACCATGATGTCGAGCGACCCGGCGGTCAGCACGACGTAGTCGATCTCCTTGATCGCCGACAGCTCGTCGGCGACCGTCTCCAGGTCGCCCTCGCACTTGATGCCGATCATCGCCTGGCGGGAGAAGCCCAGGGTGAGCGGGTCGGTCACCGCGACGATCTGCATGACCCCGGCGTCGAGCAGGCGCTGGACCCGCTGCCGTACGGCGGCCTCGGAGAGCCCGACGGCCTTGCCGATGGCGGCGTACGCCTTGCGCCCGTCCGCCTGGAGCTCCTCGATGATCCGCTTGGAGAGGTCGTCGAGGACGAAGGGGCCTGGCCGGGCGTCGTTCTCGCGGCGTACCTTGGGCGGCGTCGTCATCCGCGCTCCCTGGCGTCATGTTGCTGGCCTGTTGCCGTCACGTTGCGGCTCCGATGCGACATGCTGTCAGTTCCGGTGCTTCTGTCAAGTGATTTCGTAGCAATTTGGTATCTTAACAACGAAATCCCTTGTCGCAGGTTTTTCTCTCTGTAAGAGTCGCGAGACTCAGCCCCGATTCATGAGGAGGCCGACGGTGACCACCCCGGTTGATCTGCCCCGCCTGCGGAACTACATCGACGGTGAGCTCGTGGAGTCCGGGAGCGGCCGGTTCTCCGACGTCGTCGACCCCTGCACCGGGGAGGTCTACCTCAAGGCCCCTGTCTCGGGGCAGGAGGACGTGGACGCGGCCTACGCCGCGGCGTCCGCCGCGTTCGAGACGTGGAGCACGTCCACCCCCGGAGAGCGCGCCAACCTGCTGCTGAAGGTCGCCGACGCGATGGAGGCGCGGGCGGACGAGCTGAACGAGGCCGAGTGCCGCAACACCGGCAAGCCGCGCGCCCGGATGGCCGAGGACGAGACCCCGGTCGCGGCCGACCACTTCCGCTTCTTCGCGGGTGCCGCGCGCACCCTGGAGGGCCCCACCTCGGGTGAGTTCCTCGCCGAGCACACCTCCGTGATCAGGCACGAGCCGATCGGCGTGGTCGGCCAGGTCACGCCGTGGAACTACCCGATGATGATGGCGGTCTGGAAGATCGCCCCGGCGCTGGCCGCGGGCAACACCGTGGTGCTCAAGCCCTCCGACACCACCCCGGTCTCCACCGTCAAGCTGGCCGAGATCATCGGCGAGATCCTGCCCAAGGGCGTGTTCAACGTCGTCGTCGGCGACCGGGAGACCGGCGCGCTGGTCGTCGGCCACCCGGCCGCGTCGATGGTCGCGATCACCGGCTCGGTTGGCGCCGGCATGGCCGTGGCCCGCAGCGCCGCCGACGACGTCAAGCGGGTCCACCTGGAGCTGGGCGGCAAGGCCCCGGTCGTGGTGTTCGACGACGTCAGGGACCTCAAGGCCGCCGCCGAGACCATCGCCACCGCGGGGCTGTACAACGCCGGTCAGGACTGCACCGCGGCCTGCCGCGTCCTGGTCCACGAGAGCGTCCACGACGAGTTCACGGCCGCGCTCGTCGAGGCGGCGGCGGGCACCGTGACCGGCGACCTGGACAACGACGAGGCGCTGTACGGGCCGCTCAACAACCCCGACCAGCTCGCCAAGATCACCGGCTTCCTGGAGCGCGTCCCCGGCCACGCCAAGGTCCTGACCGGCGGCTCCCGGATCGGCGAGAAGGGCTACTTCTTCGCCCCCACCGTCGTCGACGGCCTGCGGCAGGACGACGAGATGGTGCAGGACGAGGTGTTCGGCCCGGTCATCACCGTGCAGACCTTCTCCGACGAGGCCGACGCCATCGCCAAGGCCAACGGGGTCAGGTACGGCCTGTCCGGTTCGGTGTGGACCTCCGACCACGGCCGCGCGATGCGGGTGTCGAACCGGCTGGACTTCGGCGTGGTGTGGGTCAACACCCACATCCCGTTCGTCTCGGAGATGCCGCACGGCGGGTTCAAGCACTCCGGTTACGGCAAGGATCTGTCGGTTTTCGGCCTGCACGATTATCTTCGCGTGAAGCACGTCATGCACTACATCGGCGAGTAGGTATGAAGAGAGGGATAAGCCTGGAATGACCGAAACTCAGGCGGGTACGGGGGCGGCCGAGGCCGTCTCCGGCCCGCCCACCGTGCCGGCGATCGAGCTCGACGGAGTCGTCAAGGAGTACGTCTCCCGCGGCGAGGTCGTCCAGGCGGTCGGCGGCGTCACGCTGAGCATCGTCGAGGGGGAGTTCTTCTCCCTCCTCGGCCCCTCGGGCTGTGGCAAGACCACCACCATGCGCATGATCGCCGGGTTCGAGGATCCCTCGCGCGGCACCGTGCGGCTGCACGGCCAGGACGTCACCGGGGTTCCGCCCAACCGGCGCGACGTCAACATGGTCTTCCAGTCCTACGCCCTGTTCCCGCACATGAACGTCTGGGAGAACGTCGCCTTCGGGCTGCGGCGCAGGCGCGTCCCCGGCGACGAGATCAAGCACCGGGTCGGCGAGATCCTGGAGATCGTGGACCTCACCGGCCGGGAGAGGCGCCGGCCCAGGGAGCTGTCCGGCGGCCAGCAGCAGCGGGTCGCGCTGGCCCGCGCGCTGGTCAACCGGCCCCGGGCGCTGCTGCTGGACGAGCCGCTCGGCGCCCTGGACCTCAAGCTCCGCCAGGCCATGCAGATCGAGCTCAAGCGCATCCAGCGCGAGGTCGGCATCACGTTCGTGTACGTCACCCACGACCAGAGCGAGGCGCTCACGATGAGCGACCGCATCGCGGTCATGAACGAGGGCGCGGTCGAGCAGCTCGGTGCCCCGCGGGAGATCTACGAAAGGCCCGCCACGGCCTTCGTGGCCGGGTTCATCGGCACGTCCAACCTGCTCAGCGGCACCGTGGAGGGCCTGAGGGACGGTTTCGCGGTCCTGAGGCTGGGGGAGGACGACCACGTGCTCGCCGAGGGCGGATCGTTCCACGCCGGGGAGCCGATCGCGATCACGGTCCGCCCGGAGAAGATCGTCATCTCCACCGGGAGGCCCTCCGGCGACCTGAGCGTGGTCCGGGGCGTCGTCTCGGAGGTGGTCTACCTCGGCCTCTACACCAGCTACACGGTCCGACTGGCCCACGGGGCAGAGGTGACCGTCTTCCAGCAGAACGCCCTCGACAGCGCGAGCACGGCGGAGCGTGGCGACTCCGTCTGGCTGTCGTGGCGGCCGCACCACTCGTACGCGATCGGAAGTTGAGTCAGTTATGTACCCCCGTACCGACCCCGCCTTCCTGCGAGGCATGACGCAGAGCCGCTCCGTCACCCGTCGTGACGCCCTCCGTCTGGGGGGACTGTCGGCCGCCGGTCTCGCCCTCGCCGCCTGCGGGGTGGAGGGCAAGAAGGTGGCGCCGCCTCAGCGGGACGCCGTCGCCGAGTACTGGGCCTCCAAGAAGAAGACCGGCACGCTGCGCTTCGCCAACTGGCCGCTGTACATCGACAAGGAGGGCAAGAGGTACCCCTCGCTGGAGATGTTCACCGCCGACACCGGCATCAAGGTCACCTACCAGGAGGCCATCCAGGAGGTGGGCCCGTTCTTCGGCAAGATCCAGCCGTTGCTGGCCGCGGGGAACGACATCGGCTACGACCTGATGGTGCTGACCAACAGCATCCAGCTCAGCCGGGCCATCGCGCTGGGGTACCTGGTGCCGCTGGACCACTCCAAGCTGCCCAACTTCGCCGCCCACGCGAACTCCGCGGTCAAGGACCCGCCCTGGGACCCGGACAACGCCCACACGATCCCGTGGACGATCGGGGTGACCGGCATCGCCTACAACCCCAAGTACGTCGACAAGGTCACGAGCATGGCCGACCTGTGGAACCCCAGGTACGAGGGCAAGGTCGGCATGATGCTCGACACCCAGGAGGTCGCGAACTTCGCCATGTTCGCCCTGGGCATCGACCCCGAGACCTCCACCGAGGCCGACTGGAAGAAGGCCGGGGCCAAGCTCAAGGAGCAGCGCGACGCGGGCCTGGTGCGCAAGTACTACGAGAACGACTACGTCGACGCCCTGGCCCGGGGCGACATCTGGATCACGATGGCCTGGTCGGGCGACATCTTCCAGCAGGTCGCCGAGGGCAAGGACCTCAGGTTCGTGGTGCCCGAGGAGGGCGGCACGATCTGGACCGACAACATGTGCATCCCCAAGACCGCGCAGAACCCGGTCGACGCGCTGACCCTGATGGACTACGTCTACCAGCCCAAGATCGCCACGATGCTGGTGGAGTACATCAACTACATCACCCCGGTCTCCGCGACCAGGGAGCTGGTGCTGGCGGACGCGGACAAGGCCACGGGCGAGAAGAAGGCGTCGCTGAAGCAGATCGCCGAGAGCCCGCTGATCTTCCCGTCCGAGGCGGACCTGGCCAAGCTGCGCTCGTACACGACGCTGACCCCGGCGCAGGAGAAGGTCTTCCAGGACATCTTCCAGCCGATCACCCAGGGCTGACGGTGGCCCGCCCGTGAAACGCCTCACCCCCTACCTCCTCGTCCTGCCGGGCGGCCTGTGGCTGGTGATCTTCCTGGTGGTGCCGATGGTCTTCATGGCCTCGGTCTCGCTGCAGGAGGGCGACTCGCTGAACGGGTTCGTCCAGACCTTCAACGTCGGCATCTACGGCGACGTCCTGATCCAGTACCGGACGCAGTTCCTGCGCTCGGCCGGGTACGGCCTGATCGGCACGCTGATCTCCATCGCGCTGGCCTATCCGATGGCGTACTGGATCGCGTTCAAGGGGGGGGAGCGCAAGTCCACCTACCTGCTGCTGGTGCTGCTGCCGTTCTTCGTCTCGTTCGTGCTGCGCACGGTGTCGTGGAAGTTCCTGCTGGCCGACGAGGGCATGGTGCTGGGCCCGCTGAAGTCGGCGGGGCTGCTGCCCGACGACTTCCACGTGCTCCAGACGACCGCGGCGGTGATCGGCGGCCTCGTCTACAACTACCTGCCGTTCATGATCCTGCCGATCTACGTGGCGCTGGAGCGGGTCGATCCCCGGGTGATCGAGGCCGCCCAGGACCTGTACGCGGCCAGGCGCCAGGCCTTCACCAGGATCGTGCTCCCGCTCTCGCTGCCGGGGGTGTTCGCCGGGGTGCTGATGACGTTCGTCCCGATGACCGCCGACTACGTCAACGCGAGCATCCTCGGAGGCCCGGACAACACCATGATCGGCAACATCATCCAGGTCGAGTACCTGACCAACGGCGACTACCCGACGGCCGCGGCGCTGTCGTTCGCGCTGATGGCGGCGATGCTGATCGGCATCTTCGCCTACGCCAGGGCGCTCGGCACCGAGAACGTCCTCGAGGCGGCGGCCCGATGAGCGCGCGGACGACCGTGAACGTCCCCGGGAGCCCGGTGACCGCGAGGACGACCGTCGACCTTCCCAGGGGTGCCCGATGAGCGCGCAGACCATCGCGGAGGCGAACGCCCGCCCGGTCGCGCGCGGCAGGTCGCGGCTCGGGGACCGGTTGCTCAAGGGCTACGTCTGGCTGGTCCTCGCCTGGCTGTTCGTGCCGATCGTCGTCATGGTCGTCTTCGGCTTCAACGACACCCGCAGCAAGTCGAACGTGACCTGGCAGGGCTTCACCCTCAGGTGGTGGGGCCGGCTGGACGAGTACCCCCAGATGATCGAGGCGGTCGTCAACTCCCTGCAGGTAGCCGCGCTCGTCACGCTGATCACGACGGTGATCGGCACGCTCCTGGGCCTGGCCCTGGGCCGGTACCGGTTCCGCGGGCAGGGCTCCACCAACCTGGTGATGTTCGCCGCGATCGCCTCGCCCGAGATCGTCATGGGCGCCTCGCTGCTGTCGCTGTTCATCAGCGCCGGGGTCAAGACCGGCTTCGTGACCGTCGTCATCGCGCACGTGCTGTTCTCGCTGTCCTTCGTGGCGATCACGGTGCGCGCCCGGGTGATCGGGCTGGACCGGTCGATCGAGGAGGCCGCGCGCGACCTCGGCGCGTCCACCTGGGTGACCTTCTGGCGGATCACCTTCCCGATGATCCTGCCCGGCGTCGTCTCCGGCGCGCTGCTGGCCTTCGCGCTGTCCATCGACGACTTCGTGATCACCCAGTTCACCAACGGCGCGCTCCAGACGTTCCCGCTGTGGATCTTCGGTGCGACCAGGAACGGGGTTCCGCCGCAGGTCAACATCGTCGGAACGCTTATATTCGCGGTAGGCGTCGCGATCGCGGTGGTCAACTCGGTCACCGCGCGCCGCCGCACCTGACCGACGCCGAGCCCCGTGTCCCCATCGGGCGGCACGGGGCCTCGGTGTACACGTACTCCCGTACGGGAGGCTCCGGCACAGAACAGGGAGGCGAGATCGGATTCAGGCGGGGGGAACCCGCGCGTGGTCCCCGTGACCACGCGACACACCTAAAGACAAACTGACTCACGTAGGGAAGTGAGATCTGTGGATCCGCTGAAGGCTCTTGCTGACGCGGAGCGCAAGCCGTACTGGCTCGACAGTACGGCGAAACCGGAGCCGCTGCCGCGGCTCCTCGGTGACACGACCGCCGGACTGGCGGTGGTCGGCGGAGGCTTCTCGGGGCTCTGGGCGGCCCTGATGGCCAAGGAACGCGACCCGTCGCTCGACGTGGTCCTGCTGGAGGGCCGCCGGGTCGGGTGGGCGGCGTCGGGCCGCAACGGCGGCTTCGCGATGGCCACGCTCACCCACGGCATCGCCAACGGGCTGGAACGCTGGCCCGAGGAGATCGCCACCCTGGAACGCCTCGGCGTCGACAACCTCGACGAGATCGGCGAGGCCGTCGAACGGTACGGCATCGACTGCGGCTACCGGCGCACCGGCGAGCTGCACGTGGCCACCGAGCCGTGGCAGCTGGAGGAGATGAACCGGCACGTCGAGATCGCCCGGGAGATGGGCGCCCGCATCGACGTCCTGGACACCGAGCAGGTCCGGGCGGAGGTGAACTCGCCCACCTACATCGGCGGTCACTGGGAGCGCGACGGCTGCGCCATGATCGATCCCGCCCGGCTGGCCTGGGGGCTCCGGCAGGCCTGCCTCTCGCTGGGCGTGCGCGTCTTCGAGCGCACGCCGGTACGGGCGATGAAGGACACCCCGACGAGCATGGACCTGATCACCCCTCACGGCACCGTCAGGGCCCGCAAGGTCGCCCTGGGCACCGGGGTGTTCCAGCCGCTGCTGCGGCGGCTACGGCACTTCCTGGTGCCGGTCTACGACTACGCGCTGGTGACCGAGCCGCTCTCGGCCGAGCAGCTGGCCTCGGTGGGCTGGCACAACCGGCAGGGGGTGGGGGACGCGGCCAACCAGTTCCACTACTACCGGCTCACCGACGACGACCGGATCCTGTGGGGCGGCTACGACGCGGTCTACTACAACGGCGGCATGATCAAGCCCGAGTACGAGCAGCGCGACGAGACCTTCGTCACGCTGGCCGAGCACTTCGCCACCACGTTCCCCCAGCTCGACGGGGTGCGCTTCACCCACCGGTGGGGCGGGGTGATCGACACCTGCAGCCGGTTCAGCGCCTTCTACGGCCGGTCGCACGGCGGCCGGGTCGCCTACGCCGCCGGGTACACCGGCATGGGCGTCGGCGCGACCCGGTTCGGGGCCAACGTCATGCTCGACCTGCTCGCCGGGGAGCGGACCGAGCGGACCGAGCTGCGGATGGTGAAGGAGAAGCCGGTGCCGTTCCCGCCCGAGCCGGTCCGCTCGGCCGGGATCCAGATGACCCGCTGGTCGATCGCCCAGGCCGACCTGCACCAGGGCCGGCGCAACCTCTGGCTGCGTACCCTGGACCGGATGGGCCTGGGGTTCGACTCCTAGCGCGCCGGACGGTGCCCCGGCACCCGGCCCCGCGGCCGGGCCCCGGGGCACCGTCCCGCGTCCGGCTCCGGTCCCGTCCGCCCCCTGGGCGCCGTCCCGCGTCCAGGGCCGGTGCCGTCGGTCCGGCCGGGCGTCCCGCGTCCGGGGTCGGTCCAGCCGGGTTCCCGGGCGCCGTCCCGCGTCCCGGCCGGGCGCGTGTTGGCTTCCGCCCGGCGGGCCGTACAGACTTGCGCCATGTCGGAAAAAGTGACGTTCACCGCCGGAGGGGTCACCCTCGCCGGTGACCTGCGGGTCCCCGCGGCGCCGGGGCCGCACCCCGCCGTGGTCCTCACCGGGCCGTTCACCGGCGTCCGCGACCAGGTGACCGGCCGGTACGCCACCCTGCTGGCCGAGGCCGGATACGCGACGCTGGCCTTCGACCACCGCAACTGGGGCGAGTCGGGCGGCGAGCCGCGCTGCCACGAGGACCCGCAGGGCAAGCTGGAGGACCTTCGGGCCGCGGTGTCGCTGCTGCGCTCGCGAGGTGAGGTGGACGGCGGCAGGATCGGCGCGGTCGGGATCTGCCTCGGCGGGGGGTACGCGCTGAGGTTCGCCGCGTTCGACCCCCGGGTGAGGGCGTTCGCGGGCATCGCCGGGGCGTACAACAACCCCTACGCCATGCGGGCCGGGATGTCGCCCGACGGGTACCGGCGGGCGCTGGCCTCCTTCACCGAGGTGCTGGAGCGCCAGGACACGGGCGGCGAGACCGAGTACCTGCCCGCGGTGGCCGAGGAGGGGGAGGCGGCCATGCCCGGCGACGAGCCGTGGGCCTACTACGGCACCGGGCGCGGGGCCTCGCAGCACTGGCGCAACACGGTGACCAGGGCCTCGATCCGCGAGCTGATCACCATGGACAACATGACGGGCGCCGACTTCCTCTCGCCCACGCCCGGCCTGATCGTGCACGGGGTGGTCGACCGCTTCTGCTCGCCGGAGGGAGCCGAGGAGGCCTACCGGCGGATGGACGAGCCCAAGAGGATCGTCTGGCTGGACAGCAAGGTCCACATCGACCTCTACGACGCCGAGCCGCACGTCACCCGGGCGGTCGAGGCCGTCGTCGCGTTCTTCGGCGAACACCTCTGAGCGCCGTGTACGTCCTCGGGATGGACGTCGGCGGGACCTCCTCGCGGGCGCTGCTGCTGGACGCCTCCGGGCGGCGCTCCGGGTACGGCCACGCCGCGGGCGGCAACCCCGCGGCCCACGGCAACGCCGCGGCCGTCGCCAACATCGGCCTGGCGCTGGGGTCCGCCCTGCGCGGGACGGATCCGGCCCTGGTGGCCGGGGCGGTCGTCGGCCTGGCGGGCTCGGGCGCGCTGGAGCGGCCGGTGTTCGACCGCATGTGGGCCGCGACGGGACTGCGCGTCGCGCCCCGCCTCGTCGGGGACCTCGGCATCGCCTTCGCCGCCGGTACGGCGGAGCCGCACGGGACCGTGCTCATCGCCGGTACCGGGGCGATCGCCGCCAGGATCGAGGACGGCGAGCCGGTGACCGTCGCCGACGGGCTCGGCTGGCTGCTGGGCGACCAGGGGTCGGGGTTCTGGCTGGGCAGGCGGGCGGCCCGGGCCGCCGCCCGCGCCCTCAGCCGGGGCGACGCGGGCGGGACGCTGACCGGCCTGGTCATGGACGCCCTGCTGGACGACGCGCCGCCCCGCCCGGAGGCGACCGACCCGGAGACGCCCGCCCCTGGGAGGGCGGTCGTCGGCGAGATGGGCGACGGCGCCGCGGGGGAGATGCGGGCGCTGGCGATCAGGCTGGTGGTCCGCGCCCAGTCGCGCCCCCCGCTGGAACTGGCCAGGCTCGCCCCGCTCGTCGCGCGGGCGGCGGCCGAGGGCGACCCGGTCGCCCGGGAGATCGTGTCCACCGCGGCCCGGCTGCTCTGCGAGACGGTGGCCGAGGTCCGCCCCGCGGACGGGACGGGCCCGATCGTGCTGGCCGGTGGCGTGCTGGCCGGTGACGGCCCGGTCGGTGCCGCCGTACGGGAGAGGCTGGGCGCCGGGGCGGTGCCCGCGGGTGACGGCGCCGGTGCGGCGGCGTGGCTGGCCGGGCGGGAGGCGTTCGGCTGGGACCCGGAGACCGCCGCGCTGCTGCACGCCCGCATCGTCTTCGGCCGGTAGCCGCCGTCCTCCCGCGCGCCGGACGCCCGTACGCCGACCGAGGCGCTCGTGGACCGGACGGAGGGGCGGGGCGCGGCCGGGACCGGACGGGAGCCACGCGGGGGACGGCCGGGGTGCGGGGCGGGTACATACATCGATGTACGCCCCGGATGGGCCTGAGCGACGATGTCCCGGGCCCGGCCGGACGGGATCGTGGAAGGCGTGACACAACGCCGTATCGAAACACTCGACCTGCTCCGGGGCATCGCCATCGCCGGCACCCTGGGCACGAACATCTGGATCTTCACCGATCCCGGCGGGCCCGCCCAGGTCCTGAACGCGCTGGGCACGCCCGGGACGATGGAGACCCTCCTCCGCTTCGTCACCAACGGCAAGTTCCTGGCGCTGCTCACCCTGCTCTTCGGGATCGGCCTGGAACTGCAGTACCGCTCGGCCGCGCGACGGAACGCGCCCTGGCCCGGCTGGTACCTGTGGCGGGCCGGCCTGCTGTTCGTCGAGGGGCTGATCCACTATCTGCTGATCTTCGAGTTCGACGTGCTCATGGGGTACGCGCTGACCTCCGTCATCGTGGCGTACCTGATCGGCAGGAGCGACCGGGCGATCACGATATGGATGGTCACGGTCGGGTCGGTGTTCACCGTGCTGATCGGCCTGCTCACCGCGGTCATGCTCGCCGGGGGAACGGGCGCGGGCACGGCCCCGGCGCCCTCCACGCTCTTCACCACCGGCGGCTACCTCGACCAGGTCGCCGCCCGGATCGAGTCGTTCGGCCTGTACCGCATCGAGATCGTCGTCATCGTCCCGCTGGGCATCGTGCTGTTCCTGCTCGGTTCCCGGCTGATGCGCGCCGGGATGTTCGAGGACTCCGGGCGCGGCACCGCGCTCCGGCGGCGGCTCATGGTCGCCGGGTTCGCCGTGGGCGTGCCGCTGAACCTGCTCACCTCCTTCGCCGGGCCCGGCTGGTTCCTGGTGGACCGCTACCTGCTGCCCCCGCTGGTGGCGCTGGGCCTGCTCGGTCTCGTCGCGACCCTGGCGCGGCGGGCGACCGGTGCCCCCGGCGTGCTGAGGCGAGGGCTCACCAACGTCGGCCGTACCGCGCTGAGCTGCTACATCTTCCAGAACCTGGTCGCCTCCGCGCTCTGCTACGGCTGGGGTCTGGGCCTGGCCGCGCGTTTCGACGACCTGCGGCCGTGGTGGGTGCCGGTGGCCTGGCTGGTCATCTGCGCGCTCTTCATGACGCTGTCCACGCTCTGGCTGCGACGCTTCGAGCGGGGGCCGGTCGAGGCGCTGTGGCAGTGGGCCTACCTGGCGCCGCAGAGGCGCTCGAAGAGCCCCGGTGAGAACGTGGGCGCCTCCACCGGCCGGTAGGGACGCCCCGCGCCCCGCGCGTCCGTGGCGCTTCGAGCGGGGGCCGACGTGTCACGGTTGATCGGGGCGCACCGGGCACCGGCCGGTCAGGACAGGCTCCACAGGATCACCTGACGGTCCCCGCCGGCCGTGGCGAGCGTCCTGCCGTCCGGGCTGAAGGCCAGCGACCACACCGAGTCGGCGTGACCGGTGAGCGGGTCGCCGACGACCCGCCGGGCCCGCGCGTCCCACAGCCGGACGACGGAACCGGTGCCCACGGCCAGGGTGGCGCCGTCCGGGCTGAACGCGAGAGCGTGGACGTCGCCCGGGTGACCGGTGAGCGGTGCTCCGGCCGGGCGGCGGGTCGCCACGTCCCAGAGGATCACCGTTCTGTCGTCGCCTCCGGTGGCGAGGGTCTTCCCGTCGGGGCTGAAGGCCAGCGACCGTATCGGCCCGGTGTGTCCGGTGAGCGAGTCGCCGAGCGCCTCCTGGGTCGCCGCGTTCCACAGGATCACCGTCGTGTCGTCGCCTCCGGTGGCGAGGGTCTTCCCGTCCGGGCTGAAGGCCAGCGACTGCACCCAGTCGGTGTGGCCGTTGAGCGGGTCGCCGACCGCCTGCCGGGCCCGCGCGTCCCACATGATGACCGAGTGGTCGCCGCTTCCGGTGGCGAGGGTCTTCCCGTCCGGGCTGAAGGCCACCGACCGTATCCAGTCGGTGTGGCCGGTGAGCGGGTCGCCGACCGGCCGCCGGGTCGCCGTGTCCCACATGACCGCCGTGTGGTCGCCGGGGTCGGTCCCCTGCCCGTTGCTGCCACCGGCGACCAGGGTCCTGCCGTCCGGGCTGAACGCCACGGCCTCCACCGCCCTGGTGTGGCCGGTGAGCGGTCCGCCGACCGGCCGCCGGGTCGCCGCGTCCCACAGGATCACCGCTCCGTCGCCGCCCCCGCTGGCCAGGGTCCTGCCGTCCGGGCTGAACGCCACCGCGTTCACCGTCTCGGTGTGGGCCTTGAGACGGGCGACGGCCGTCGCTCGCACGGGGTCCTTCGCGTCGGGCCAGAGCAGGTAGGCCGAGGTCGCCGAGGCCAGGAGCACCACGGTCGCGACGATCACCGAGCGGAACCGGCGCCGGGAGGTGCCCGCCGCGCTCCCCGCCCCCGCGAGGGTGGGCGAGGCGGCGGGCGGCACGTCGGGCGCACCCGGCGTGCCGGGTACGCCGGGTGCGCCGGGTGCGCCGGGTGCGCGGGGGGACGGGGCGCCGGGCGGCGCGGCGGTGGGCGGCGCGGCGTCGAACAGCGTTGCACCGTCCGGCGGGGCGGACAGCGTGGCGCCGTCCGGCGGGAGGGCGGGCGGCTCGGCCGGTGAGGGAGGGGCCGGGGTGCCGGGGGTCAGGAGGGCGGTGGCCGGGGCGCCGTCGTGATGCGGTCGCGTTCCGGTGGAGGAGCCACCGGGTGCCGGGCTCGCGGCGATGCCGGCGAGCATCCCGGCGGCCTGGGAGGCGGTGAGGCGGTCGGCGGGCTCCTTGCGCAGCAGCCCCTCCAGGAGCGGGGCCAGGGGGCCGGCGTGCACGGGCGGGTCGGGCGGCCGGGTGACGATGGAGACGTATATCGAACCGGCCGTCGTGCCGGTGAACGGCCTGCGGCCCTCGACCGCGGCGTACAGGGTGGCGCCCAGCGACCACAGGTCCGACGCCGCGGTGGCCGGACGGCCGTTGATCTGCTCGGGAGAGATGAAGGCCGGGGTGCCCAGGGTGACGCCGGTGCCGGTGAGGGTGGCGTCCCCCTCGACCGCGGCGATGCCGAAGTCGGTCAGCACCACCCGCTCGCCCTCGAGCAGGACGTTCGCGGGCTTGATGTCGCGGTGGGTGATCCCGGCGGCGTGCGCGACCTCCAGCGCCGCGAGGATCCGAGTGCCGATCTCCGCCACCTCCGCGGGCGGCAGCCGCCCGCGGGTCCTCAGCACCGCCTCCAGCGACGGCCCGTCGATGATCTCTGTCACGATCCACGGGCTGCCGTCGGTCTCGACGAGGTGGTCGTGGACGGTGATGATCGACGGGTGCTTCAGCCGCGCCGCGGCCCGCGCCTCGCGCTGCACCCGCCTGTGCAGCATCTCGCGTTCCGGAAGGTCCAGATGATCGGGGAGGGTGAGCTCCTTGATCGCCACCTCGCGGTGCAGGCTCTCGTCCCGCGCCCGCCACACCGTGCCCATCCCGCCGCGGCCGAGCACCTCCATCAACCGGTATCGACCGGCGACCAGCCTTCCGGTGTCATTCGCCACGACACGACCTTAATGACGGTATGCCCCCGCGAGCTCCGGCGCGGAACCGATCGTGACCGTCCTGATGCCGGGCGTCGCTCCCCGGCGGGGGCGGGTCACCGCGGCGGCCCGTCCACGGCGGGACGCCCGGTGAGCGGTCCGTCCACGGCGGGACGCCCGGTGAGCGGTCCGTCCACGGCGGGACGCCCGGTGAGCGGTCCGTCCACGGTGGGGCGTCCGGTGAGCGGTCCGTCCACGGTGGGGCGTCCGATGATGGGACGCAGCACCTCCAGCACCGCCGGGTCCTCGATGGTCGAGGGGGCGGGCTCGTCGGCGCCCTCGGCGATGCCGCGCATGGTCTTGCGCAGGATCTTCCCCGACCTGGTCTTCGGCAGCGCCGGGACCACGTCCACCCGCCGGAAGGCCGCCACCGCGCCCACCTGGTCGCGTACGGCGGAGATCAGCTCGGCGCGCAGCGTCTCCGGGTCGATCGCCACCCCGCTCTTGAGCACCACGAAACCGCGCGGCACCTGCCCCTTCAGCTCGTCGGCCACCCCGATCACCGCGCACTCGGCCACCGCCGGGTGCGCGGCGAGCACCGCCTCCATGGACCCGGTGGACAGCCGGTGACCGGCCACGTTGATCACGTCGTCGGTGCGGCCCATCACGTACAGGTAGCCGTCCTCGTCGAGGTGGCCGCCGTCGCCGGTCAGGTAGTGGCCGGGGAAGGCCGACAGGTAGGACCGCACGTAGCGCTCGTCGTCCTGCCAGAGCGTGGGGAGCGTGCCGGGCGGCAGCGGCAGCCGGATGCAGATCGCCCCCTCCTCGCCCGGCGCGCACTCCTCTCCCGAGGCCCGCAGCACGCGCACGTCGTAGCCGGGGACGGGCACGGTGGGGGAGCCCGGCTTGACCGGCATGGGCTCCAGGCCGCGCAGGTTGGCCGCGACGGGCCAGCCGGTCTCGGTCTGCCACCAGTGGTCGACCACCGGGACGCCCAGTTTCTCCGCGGCCCAGTGGTAGGTGTCGGGGTCCAGGCGCTCCCCGGCCAGGAACAGCGTCCGCAGCGAGGAGACGTCGTGGTCGCGCAGCAGCAGCGCCTCGGGGTCGGCCCGGCGGATCGCCCGGAACGCGGTCGGCGCGGTGAACAGCGCGTTCACCCGGTGCTCGGCGATCACCCGCCAGAACGCGCCCGCGTCCGGGGTGCCGACCGGCTTGCCCTCGTACAGCACGGTGGTGGCGCCGCGCAGCAGCGGGCCGTACACGATGTAGGAGTGCCCGACCACCCAGCCGACGTCGGAGGCCGCCCAGAACACCTCGCCCGGCGCGATGTCGTAGACGTTGGCCATGCTCCACAGCAGCGCCACCGCGTGCCCGCCGTTGTCGCGCACCACGCCCTTGGGCGTCCCGGTGGTGCCGCTGGTGTAGAGGATGTACAGCGGGTCGGTCGCCTTGACCGGCACGCACCCGGCCGGTTCGGCCTTCGCCAGCGCGTCCGCCCAGTCGACGTCGCGCCCGGGCACGAGCTCGGCGGGCGCCTGCTCGCGCTGCAGGACCACGCAGTGCGCGGGCGCGTGCGCGGCCAGCTCCAGCGCGGCGTCCAGCATCGGCTTGTACGGCACCACGCGCGAGGGCTCGATCCCGCAGGAGGCCGAGACCACCACCTTGGGCCGCGCGTCGTCGATCCTGGCCGCCAGCTCCTTGGGAGCGAACCCGCCGAACACCACCGAGTGCACCGCCCCGAGCCGCGCGCACGCCAGCATCGCGACGACCGCCTCGGGCACCATCGGCATGTAGACCACCACCCGGTCGCCATGCTCCACGCCGAGGGAGCGCAGCGCCCCGGCGAACCTCGCGACCTCCTCGCGCAGCCCGGCGTAGGTGTACGACCGCCCGGTGCCGGTCACCGGGCTGTCGTACACCAGCGCGAGCCGGTCGCCGTGACCGGCCTCGACGTGCCGGTCCAGCGCGTTGTGACAGGTGTTCAGCTCCCCGTCGGGGAACCAGCGGTAGAAGGGGGGCGCTCCGGCGTCCAGGATCTCGCGCGGGGGCCTGATCCAGGTGACCGCCTCGGCGGCCTCGCCCCAGAAGTCCTCGGGATCGGCGATGCTGCGGGCGAAGGCGTCGGCGTACGGCATCAGGCCATCATGCTCTTCCGGGGACTCCCGGTCGAGATCCCTTTCCGGCCCGCCGGCCAGGCCGGGGCGGCGATGCCACCGCCCGGGCCTCCGGCGGACGCCACGGGCCCCTAGAGGCGGTAGAAGTCGCTGTAGTGGTCGGGGGAGAACCAGGCCACGCCGGTGCTCCGGTTGACGACGATCCGGTACGCGTCACGCGCGGCGCCCCGGGCCCGGGAGTACACGTCGTACTCCTGGTAGGTGGCGCCGGCGGGCAGCTGGCCCTCCCGGTTGTAGAAGCGCCCGCCGGTGTAGTTGTACCTGCCGTCCGGCCAGGAGTACCAGCCGCGGTCGGTGGGGTAGCCCTTCCCGGACCAGATCGACCTGGCCGAGCGCGCGTCCGCGCAGCGGGAGACGGTGCAGGAGCCGTGGACCGCCGCGTCGGCGGGGGTGACGGTGACCACGCCGCTCATGGACGTGACGACGGCGACGACGAGGGCGAGTCGTGCCGCCCAGGAAGGCCGGGGACGTTCGGAAACGCGCACGGGGTCTCCTCGTGAGGGGTGCCGGGATGTCGAACCCTGTCAGGATCACCGTCAAGCCGGATCAGGTAAAGGTAAAGATCGCCAAAAACGGGGTGAAATCCTCACGGCGTCCGTCTGACGCCCGGGCCGCGACACCGGTGCGACGCACCCGGGCGGGTCCGCCCGGTCCGGTGGCGCGGCCCTCCGCGTTCAGACGAGCCCGCTCGGCTCGGCGGGCGCGGTGTAGCGGGCCTCGATGAGCTCGCGCACCCGCCGCCTGGTCTCGTCGGCCGGGTCGCCGGGATTCTGCTCGACCTCGGCCACCTCGGCCGCCAGCTCCTCGTCCTTGACGCTTCCGGCCAGCCAGCGCGAGTAGTCCCCCCGCTCCAGGTGGTAGTTCCACGTCCCCTCGTCGACGCCCTCGGCCATGCGGCAGAACGAGGTCAGGTTCCCGGCCCGCAGGTTCAGCATGTTCTCGGGGCCGCGGAAGAAGAAGCTGCTCTCCTCGCCGAGCTCACCGGCCGCGTACTTGCGGCGGTGCCTCTGGCGCTCCTCCTCGGGCGGGGCCAGCCGCACCCGGATCGGCTCGTCCTCGACCCGCCAGAACAGCAGGTCCCCGGTCGGCAGGTCGGAGAGGTCACCGCCGGGGACGTCGATGCCGGCGGTGCCGGCGAACGCCTCCAGCACCTCCCCGGGACCGTCGCCCACCACGACGACCGCGTTGAGGGTCTGCACGACCGGCTCGCTGACCGCGTCGGGGTGCACGGTGACCAGCACCAGCCCGCCCATCTCGCGCAGCAGCTCCACCGACTGCAGGCCGAACCCCTCGGGCATCATGTGGTGGGCCTCGTCGACCACCAGCCAGTGCGGGTACCCGTAGCGGGCCGGCAGCGCCGACAGGCGGGGCAGGAAGTCCTGGAAGAACCCGGGCCTGTCGTCGATGGGCACGCCCAGCAGGTTGACCACCACGCTCTGCCCGGCGTCCTGCAGCACCTGGAGGATCTCCTCCTCGGTGGGGGCGCTCTTGACGTCGCCCAGCACGGAGGCGCCCTCGATCCCCTCGGTGTAGTCGCCCTCGGGGTCGATCAGGCAGAACCGGTACCCGGCCTTGGTGATCCGCTCCAGCAGCGCGGCGGTGACGGTGGACTTGCCGCTGTGCGAGGGCCCGGCGATCAGCATGCGCGTCCCGTACGGCCGGAACCGCACCTCCTCCTTGTCGTCGTCCTCGCCCGTGGTGCCCAGCAGCAGGTGGCGGCGCGTCACGTCCACGTCGTCCAGGTCGTTCTCGACGAGCCGGTCGATCAGCTCGACGACCCCGGCGCCGCACTCGTTCTCGGTCACCAGGTCACAGCGTTCCCTGACGGCGGGCAGGGCGTTGGCCACCGCGACCGCGCACTCGCACAGCGACAGGAAGGCGTGGTCGTTCTCGGCGTCGCCCACGCCGACCGTGCTGTGCTCGGACACGCCGAGCTCGGCCAGGGCCGCGGTCAGGCCGCTCGCCTTGTTGACGCCGGAGGGCAGCACCATCACCGCGCCCTTGTTGAAGATCACCTGCATCTCCAGGCCCAGGTCGCGGATGGCCCCGAGCACGGTCTCGCCGTGCGGTTCCCGGGTGGCCACGACCACCGAGCCGACGCTGAGCGGTTCCACCCCCAGCTCGCGCAGCCGCTCGACGAGGGCCTCGGGCGGCGCCTCGGCCAGGGAGGTGGACTCCTGCTCGCCGGGCCGGTAGAGGACGGCCCCGTTCTCCGCGACCACCAGGTCGAACAGGTCGAGCCGGGGGAAGTCCGCGGTGAGGTCGCCGACCTCCCTGCCGGTGACCAGGACCGGCCGGCGTCCCGTGCGGACGAGACGTTCGAGGGCGGCCAAGGTGTCGTCGTCGACCCGGCCGTCGGTGGCCAGGGTCTCGTCGTAGTCACATGCCAGAACGTGATATCGCATCCGGCCCCCCTACCCCGCCCGGGAGGGAACACCGGAACGGAAGATGAACGTCGGCTGTGCGTCAGGTGGCGTAACGGCCGGTCGTGGGGGTGCCCGGCGGGCCACGATGGAGCCCGGGGCCGCGTGGCGGTCATCGTCACGGCGAGGCCGGCGCGGGCGGCGCGGGCGTCGATGTCGTCCCCGGGACGGCTGCCGTACGCCATGGGAGGGGATCCGGGCGGGCCCGGTACGCCGCGGCGGGCGTCACCCGGGGGATTCCGGTCGCGGGTGCCTCTCGCGCGCGCTCCTGCGGGTGGCGTGCGGCCTGCCGTTCCTGCGCAGCAGGCCCGGATCGTCCAGGCCTCGCCGCCCGGTCACGACTGGTTCGGCTCCCATCAGATGAGGGCGCCCAAGACCTGGTACCGGGGCCGGGCCGTACTGATCGGTGACGCCGCCCATGTCACGTCCCCCAGCGGTACGGGATGACGTGCCCCTGCGGACGGCCTAGCGCGGATCGGATCCGTCCAGGTCGCGTGCCCAGGGCGGGTCGGCCCCCGGAGCCGAGCAGGTGAGCGCGGCCACCCGGGCGGCGAAGGCGGCGGCGTCGGCCGCGCGTTCGAGGTCGAGCCGGTCGAGCCGGCCGCCGAGCAGGCCGCCGGTACGCAGCCGGTGCAGCAGCCCCGCGGTGAAGGAGTCCCCCGCGCCGACGGTGTCGACGACCCGCGTGGGCGGCGCGGGCACACAGGCCCGCTCGCCGTCCACGGAGACGAGCGCGCCCAGCGGGCCGCGCGTCACCACGACCAGGCGCACGCCCGCCTCGTGCCAGGCGTCGCAGACCCGCTCGACCGGCTCGCCCGGCCGGATGTGCTCCAGGTCCTCGTCGCTGAGCCTGATCATGTCGGCCACCGCGCACCAGCGGGGCATCCGCTCCCGGTAGACGGCCGGATCGACGAGCGCGGCCCGTACGTTGGGGTCGATCGAGATCGTGGCGCGGGCGGCGGTCGCGGACAGCGCCTCCTCGACGGCCTCCGCGCCCGGCGCGCGGACCAGGGCCAGCGAGCCGGTGTGCAGGCAGGCGACGTCGCCGATCCGTGCGGCCGTCAGCTCCGCGGTGCTCCATCCCCAGTCGGCGGAGCCGTCGGCGTGGAAGGAGTACCGGGCCCGTCCCCCGGAGTCCAGGGTGGCCACCGCCAGCGTGCTCGGCTCGGCCGCGCCGACGCAGCCGGTCAGGTCGACCCCGGAGGCGGTCAGGTGGGCGCGGAAGAGCGCGCCGAAGGTGTCGCCGGAGAGCCGTCCCAGGAAGCGGGTCGCGGTGCCGAGCCGGGCCAGCGCCACCGCGGTGTTCGCCGGGCCGCCGCCGGGCAGGACCCGCAGCAGGAGCTCACCGCCCGGCCCGTCCGGAGCCGCGCCCGCGCCCGCGCCGCCCGCACCGCCCGCACCGTCCAGGCCGTCCGGGCCGTCCGGGTCCCTGCCCGCCCCGCCCCCCGTACCGCCCGGATCGCCGTCCCGCTCGTCCCGGGGGGTGAGGGGGTTCGTGACGAAGGCGTCGGCGACGCACTCGCCGAGCACGGCGACCTGGCTGGAGGGCATGATCGTCGCCTTTCCGGGGAGGGACGCGCCGGATGCCCGGCCGCGTCGCCGATGGGTCACGTCGTCGTGGGCATTATCGCGGCCACCACGATCTCCGGGCGAGGACCCTCAGCCTCCGGCGCCTCCCGGGGTGACGGCCCCCGGGATGACGGTGTCCGCGACGGTGTCCGTGACGGTGTCCGTGACGGACACCGTCACGGAGGTCGCGACGGCGTCCCCGTCGGTGCCCGGGGTGGTCAGGACGCTGCCCGAGGTGCCGTCCACGGTGACCGACCGGCCGGTGACGATGTGCTCGGTAGCGCCGCTCACCCCCACGACGGCCGGGATGCCGTACTCGCGGGCCACCACGGCGCCGTGCGAGTTGGCGCCGCCCATCTCCATCACCAGGCCGCCCGCGGTCAGGAACAGCGGGGTCCAGCCGGGATCGGTGGAGGGGCAGACCAGGATCTCCCCGGGCTCCAGGCGCGCGCCCACCGGGTCCAGGACGACCCGGGCGACGCCGGTGACGGTGCCCGCCGACGCCGGGGTGCCAGTCAGCGCGCCCTCCACCGGCGCCCGTACGGCGACGGCCTCCGGCTCGGTGCCGTCCGAGAGCAGCACCCGGGGAACGTGCCTGCGGCGCAGCTCGCGGGCGGCCTCCGCGCGCCGCCGCGCCACCAGGGCCGCGGGCGTGCCCTCCCCGGACGGCGACGGGCCGGTCAGGGCCGCCCTGACCTCGCGGACGGTCAGGAAGAAGACGTCGTCGGCGTCGTCGAGCACGCCCCGGGCGGCCAGCTCGGCCCCGACGACCAGCAGCTCGGCCCGCATGGCGGCCAGGGCGGTCACCAGGATGTACTTGGGCATCTCGCGCAGGCCCACCAGCGCGCGGGCCCGGCCCAGGGCGAAGCGGACGAGGCGCCCGCGAAGCCCCCCGGCGCGCCGGCCCAGCGTCCTGATCATGGCGGTGGCCTCGGCGGCCCCCCTGGCGAACACGACGTCGGGGGCCAGGGCCGGGTCCTCCAGCCGCAGGTAGTTGGTGAGGACGCCGATGATGTGCGTCGGGTCCTCCGACCAGCGCGGCAGTCCCAGGTCGATCTCGGCGACGGCCCTGCCGCCGTAGACCGAGAGGAACTCCGCCAAGCCGTCGCCCGCGACGTCGGGCAGCGACCCGGTGGCGAAGCGCCCGGCCAGCTCGGCCGCGGGGGTGCCCAGCAGCAGGGCGGTGCTCTCGGGGTCCCGGCGGATGCGGGTGGCCAGCCGCCACAGCGCCAGGTCCATCTCGGTGGTCACGTTGTGCGGCAGGCCGCGCAGCACGGTCTGCAGCTCGCCGGGGCGCGCCCGGTCGCCCAGCGCCTTGGCGGCCAGGCCGAGCATGACGAACCCGGCCGCCGCCGAAGGCGCGACGGACGGCAGCAGCGGCATGACGCGGTGGCCGAGCACCTGTTCGACGTGGTCGAGGCGCTCCAGCGGGGTGGCGCCCTCCGGCGCCGCCAGGCGGCTCCTGATCAGCCTGGTCACCGTCCGCACGTCCCGGTGCGCCGAGGCCGGGGCGAGCAGGGCCCGTACGGCGCGGCTCGGGATGTGGAAGCGGGACGCGAGCCGGGCCGCGCGCCGCAGCGCGGGCAGGGGCGAGGTATGGGTGACGCCGAACCGGGGATCGTCGAACAGCCCGCGCAGCACCCGGGCGGACCTGGCCTCCATCACGTCGAGGATCCGCGGGAAGAGCGCGCGCCCCACCCGGCCGCGTACCGGGCCGGTGACGTCGAAGAACAGCCGCCCGCCCGCCTCCGCGACGACGGGAGCCCCGGCCGGGCCGTCGGGCACCGGGATCCCCAGCATCCGGTACACCGACGACGACAGCAGCCGGAAGGCCGACATGCCCATGGGGGTGATCGGCCGGTAGAGGCCCTGGGCCAGGCTGAAGCAGAAGTAGACCCGCGTGCCGCCCGGCTCGTCCGGCTCGTCCCGCTCGCCCGGCCCGCCCGCCGTCGTGGTCCACGTGGGCGGCTCCGCGTGCCGCGGGATCGGGTGGAGCGTGGTGATGGGCCGCGCCTGGGTCAGCCACAGGACACCGTCGGCGTCGATCGCCCACTCGGTGTCCTGCGGTGCCCCGTAGTGCCGTTCGACCCGGTCGCCGAGCGCCGCCAGCGCCCGCAGCTGCGCGTCGGTGACGCAGGCGCCCGCGGTCGAGCCGGTGTCCCCGGTGTCCCCGATGCCTCCGATGCGTTCGGTGTCCCCGGGGCCGGCCGGCACGTGCTCGACCCCGCCGCCCGCAAGCGGCCGTACGACCAGCCGCTTGTCGCCCAGGCGGCGTTCGGTGATCCGTCCGGTGGCGGTGTCGACCACGAAGTGGTCGGGGTTGACCGCGCCGGAGACCACGGCCTCGCCCAGCCCGGGAGCGGCGTCGATCACCGCCTCGCGCCGCCGCCCGGTGACCGGGTTGGCGGTGAACATCACCCCGGCCGTCCGCGACCGGACCATCTCCTGGACGATCACCGCCAGCAGCACCGAGCCGTGGTCGATGTCGTTCGCCGCCCGGTAGGCGACGGCCCGGTCGGTCCACAGCGAGGCCCAGCACCGCCGCACCGCGTCCAGCACCGCGTCGGCGCCGATCACGTTGAGGTAGGTGTCCTGCTGGCCGGCGAAGCTGGCGTGCGGCAGGTCCTCCGCCGTCGCCGAGGAGCGCACCGCGACCGGGCCGTCCGCGCTCGCCCGTACGGCGTCCGCGATGTCGCCGGGGACCGGGGCGGCGAGCACGAGCTCACGCGCCCGGGAGGCCAGCGCGTTCAGGGCGGGGACGTCCCCGGCGGGCGTGGTGGCCAGCGCGCCGAGCACGTCCTCCAGACCGGCCCGCTCGGTCACCCTGCGGTAGGCCTCGGTGGTGAGGCAGACGCCCACCGGGACGGGCAGACCGGCGGCGGTGAGCACGCCGAGGTTGGCGGCCTTCCCGCCGACCAGGGACAGCGAGCGGGCTCGCGGGTCGTCGAATCGCAGGACCAGTGGGGTGGGCATCGGTGCGTCTCCTTGGGGCCTCGACGAAGAGCGCCATGGCTGGGACGACGATAGGCCGCGATGACGAATAAATCAACAACTGATGAAATAACCTCCGAGGGCCGGGAGCCGGGGCCGGGGGCTGGGAGCCGGGAGTTGGAAGTTGGGCGCCGGGCGCCGGGCACAACGGCGGACGGCCACCGCGCCGGCCCGGTTCCTGGAACCCGGGTGGTCGCGCGATGGCCGCCCCCGTCCTGCTCGCGTCACCGGCGGTGCCGGTACGCGTGCCGCGGCCGCGGGACCAGGGGTCCCGTCCGGTGCCGCGGCGTTCCCCTAGTCGCCCCAGGCCAGGAGCCAGACCTGGCCGTTCGCGCCGTAGCGGTTCTGCTGCCACGGGTGGATCCGCGAGCCGCACGTGCCGCCGTAGGGGTTGTAGGAGGTGCAGAAACGCCACCTGTCCGTGACGTCCCAGATGTTCCAGTCGACCCCGTACGCCTCGATCGTCTGGCATCCCTCGTACAGGTAGGTGGGAACGCCCGTGCTCCCGGTGCAGCCCGCCGAGGTGTACGTGACCCGGACGCCGTCACCGCACCAGGTGTGGTGGGCCGCCCCGCGCATCGAGGGGGGGCCGTAGGTGGTCGTCAGGTACCAGCAGCCCGAAGGACCGGCGCTGATCGCGCCGCCGGCGAGCCGCCTGGAGGGGGTCGGGACGCTCCCGGCGAACGCGCCCCGCGAGGCGTCGATGACGCGGGGGGCGGTCCGGCGCTGGCGCGACATGTCGATGTACCTGTCGAGACCCCTCGCCCGGATCTCCCCGGCCGTCAGGGAACGCACCCTGGGCGTCGGGGGCGGAACCGCGGCCTGCAGGTCGGGGCTCCACGCCGGACGGACGGACGTGGCCCACGGGGGGGCGTTCCACGCCGGGCGGGCCGGGTGGGGGGAACGGGCGGAACGGTCGGCGGGGGCGGCGACCTGGCCGGTGACCCGGTCGGTGGCCAGGCCGGTGTCCTCGGGCGTGTTCTGAGGGGCGTTCTGGGCGGCGGCCTGGGCGGCGCCGTCCCAGGAGGGGCGGGAGATCCCCGCCTGCGGGGAGTACGCGCCGTCCGGGTCGATGGGCGGAACCGGGGAGAAGGCGCCGAGGGTCAGGACGGCCGCGACCGCGACGGCGCAGCTGGAGGTGACCCGGGTGAAACGGTTCTTCAATGACATGCGGCATGCTCCTTATCAAAGCAGCGCGCCACGGGAGGACTTCGTCGCCATTTCCACCCGCGGTGCGATCTTGACGGCACGAAAAATATATAAGCCATCCATTCGGCGGGTGAGCGATCGTGTTTTTAAAAGGGTAAACGAAAATTTCCCATCCCCCGTCACCGGGGCCGCGTTGTACCTGTTCGAACCTTGGTGAGCTCGGCGTCCCAGCAATTCATCAACCCCTTTCCCGATGTACGGGAAATCGCCCGCGCGGGCCGGAATGTTTTCCTTCCGGCCCGCGACAATTTGTTTCCGAAGGCATTTCCGGTGTAGCGGGATGGCGCCCTGTCCGCCCGGCTCGTCCTTTTGGTCCGCGGTCGGCCGGGCGGTCCTTCCCGTTTCCTTCCGGTGTGGGGCCCGGGACCTCCGCGGGGCATGGCGTCCGCCGCCGCCGTCCGCGGGGACGCCCGGGAGTCCGGGGGCACCCGGGAGTTCACGACGACGCCCGGGAGCCCGCGGGGGCATGGGGGTTCGCCGTCCCGCCCCACTGTCGGTATTCGTCGTGAAAGGCCCGGCTAGTCTGGTCGCGGTCGGCCCCGCGTCCCGTACCCCACGCCCCGTGGCCGATGGCCCGCGCGCCCCGCGCACGCGGCAGGGGACACCGGCGCCCGGCCGGGAACGCGCCCCGGCCGGGAACGCGCCGGGGACCGAGGGCGCGACGGGACCCCCGCCCGGTGGGAACGACGCACACACGGCAGATCGAACGGAACAAATGTGGATCTTTTAATGGCCCTGGCGCTCGCGGCAGGCGTGCTGCTCACGGTGGCCGCGTTCACGGTGGCCACCCGGCGCCTGCTCGGCCTGCGGTTCGGGAACGTCCGCATGCTGCTGGCCGGGACGTTCATGCTCCTGATCGCCGAGCCGCTCATGAGGGCGTTCGCCAGGACGGTGGACCCGGGCGACCCCGGCATCACGCCGATCTGGTTCTTCATCCTCGCCGTGGTCTGCGCCCTGCTGGCCGGGCTGATACCGCTGGTCATCGCCGAGATCCTGATCCCGTCCGGATCGCTGCCGGGGCCGCTGGAACTGGCCGGGAGGCTGCGCCGCCACCTGACCCGCTCGCGCCGCTACCTGCGCATCACGCGCATCCTCATGCGGCACGGTCTCGGGCCGTACCTGCGCGGCAGGGACCCCGACCTCGGCGCGCCCTCCAGCCGGGCCCGGCTGGCCAGGTCGCTGCGCGAGGCCCTCGACGACGGCGGGGTCACGTTCGTGAAGCTGGGACAGATCATGTCCACCCGCGCCGACCTGCTGCCGGTGGAGTTCGTCGAGGAGCTGCGGCTGCTGCAGGACGGCGCGGCCTCGGCCCCGTGGGCGGAGATCGAACCGGTGCTGACGGCCGAGCTGGGCGGGCCGCTGGAGGAGACGTTCGCCCACTTCGACCGCGAGCCGCTCGCCGCAGCCTCGATCGCGCAGGTCTACCGCGCGCGGCTGCGCACCGGGGAGGAGGTGGTGGTCAAGGTCCAGCGTCCGGGCATCACCACCGTGGTCGAGCAGGACCTCGACATCATCGACCGCCTCGCCCGCTCGCTGGAGCGGCGCACCCGGTGGGGACGCGCCTTCGGCGTGGCCGACCTGTCCAGGGGGTTCGCCGACGCCCTGCGCGAGGAGCTCGACTTCCGGATCGAGGCCGGCAACATGGCCGCCGTGGCGGCGGCCTCCGAGGGCGAACCGGTCCACGTGCCGGTGCCCTACCCGCGGGTGTCCGGGCGGCGGGTGCTCGTCATGGAGTGGCTGGACGGCACCCCGCTGGGGTCGGCCGTGCCCGGCGGGCAGGCCGGGCAGGACCTCGCCAGGACCCTGCTCGACACGCTGCTGCGCCAGATCATGCTGCACGGGGTGTTCCACGCCGACCCCCACCCGGGCAACCTCATGCTCCTGGCCGACGGGCGTCTGGCGCTGCTCGACTTCGGCTCGGTGGGACGGCTCGACGGGTCGCTGCGGGACTCGCTGCAGCGCCTGCTCGGCGCGATGGACCGGGGGGACCCGCTCGGGGTGAGCGACGCCCTGCTGGAGGTGGTGCCGCGGCCGGACGAGATCGACGAGCGGGAGCTGGAACGCGAGCTCGGCCGGTTCATGGCCCGGCACCTGGTCGCCGGCGCCTCCCCGGACGCGCAGATGTTCGGACGGCTCTTCCGGATCGTCTCCTCGCACGGCCTGTCCCTGCCGCCCGAGGTGGCCGCGGTGTTCCGGGCGCTGGCGACGATCGAGGGCACCCTCGCCCGGCTGGCCCCCGGCTTCGACATCGTCACCGAGGCGCGCGCGTTCTCGGTCCGCCACCTCACCGAGGTCCCCGACGCCCGGCGGGTACGGGACGCCGTCATGCAGGAGGCGCTGGGCCTGCTCCCCATGGTGCGCCGCCTGCCCCGCCGGATCGAGCGGATCGCCGACGCGGCCGAGCACGGCCGCTTCGGCCTGAACGTGCGCCTGTTCGCCGACGAACGCGACCGGCGGCACGTCACCGGGATGCTCCACCAGGTGCTGCTCACCGTGATGGCGGCCACCACGGGCCTGATGTCCGTGCTGCTGCTCGGGTCGGACACCGGCCCGCGCGTCACCACGCAGGTCGGGCTTCACCAGCTCATCGGCTACAACCTCCTGCTGGTCAGCACCATCCTGGCCCTGCGGGTGCTGGTGATCATCTTCCGCCGGAGCGGGTGAGGGGAACCGGCGCGGCTACCCCACCCGTCCACGGGTAGGGAGACCTTCCAGGGGAGGGCCGCGATGACGGAGGCGAGGAGGCGATCATGACCGGCACACCCCCCACCACGGAGATCGTCATCGAGACGCACGGCCCCTCGGAGGCGTGCGCCCTGACCGGGACTGTCTGTGAGCTCTACCGGGCGGTGTTCTCGCTGCCCCCGTTCAACGGCAGCGCCGAGGAGTTCGCCAACCAGCGCCGCTACCTTCCCCGGCTGCTCCACCGGCCCGGCTTCCGGCTGACCACCGCCCGTTCCGGGCCGGACTTCATCGGGTTCGGGTACGGCTACCTGCTGCCCCCCGACACCGCCTGGTGGAGCCACCTGGCCGACCCGGTCGACGAGGAGTTCGCGACCGAGACCGGGACCAGGACGTTCGCCGTCATCGACTACGGGGTGCTGCCCGGCAGCAGGAACGCCGGGATCGGGCGCCGCATCCACGACGAGCTGCTCGGCGGATCCGGAGCCGAGCGGGCCACCCTGACGGTGCAGCCCGCGGCCGTGCGGACGCAGGCCGTCTACCGCAGGTGGGGCTGGCGCAAGGTGTCCCGCAGAACGATGGACCCGCCGATCCCCGCCCCGGTCTTCGACGTGCTGGTGCTGGAGAGGATGCCCGGCCCGTCGGGCGCCGACCCCGTCAGGTGACCGGTCCCGTCAGGTGACGGGCCTGTGTCGGGTGGGCCTGCCGGTGACGAGCCCGTCAGGCGATGAGCTGGAAGGCGTGCAGCTTCTCGTCCAGGTCGGCGACCTGGCGTGTCCTCGCCCACGGATTCAGCGTCTCGCGGACCTCCACCACCGACCGGGCCAGCCGGGGCGAGGTGTTCTTGCAGGTGAGGCGGGCCGCCTCGCCGATATGCTCGCACGCCTCGTCGATGGCGCGCAGTTGCAGGTGCCCGCGGGCCAGGTCCAGCCGGCTGAAGGCCATGTTCCGGACGAACGCCGGATCGATCTTGGCCAGGGACCGGGCGGCCACCTCGACGGCGGTCTGCGCGTCCCCCATGTTCAGCAGGCACTTGGTCTTCGTCGACAGGTACTGCCCGTCCCCGTAGAAGTAGAGCAGGTGGCTCGCCACGTCCCCGTCACCGGCGTGCACCAGCTCCCGGCGCGCCTGGTCCAGGCTGGTCATGCACCGGGCGTGGTCCTTGCGCCGGTCGGTCCTCGGCGAGCGGCTCAGCACCGCCGAGTAGGCGCGGGCCCCCACGTCGCACGCGTACGACACCAGCAGCCTGCTGCGGGCCCGCTGCCCCCAGGCCAGCGCCCCGAGCGCGTGCTCCACCCCCTGGCGGGGGTCGCCCTGCCAGGTCGCGAGCTGTGACCAGTTGGCCAGCACGAAGCTGTTCATCGCGTCGTCGTCGGCCGCGTGGGCGGCCACCTTGGCCTGGTCGTAGTAGTGGTTGGCCCCGTTGAAGTCGTTGAGGTTGAACAGCACCCAGGCGGTGAACCGGCAGATGTTCGCCAGCAGCGTGAGCAGCCGCTCGCGTACCTCGTCGTTGGGCGCCGACGGGATCAGCGACCGCACCAGGTGCTGCTGGGCCAGTACGGTGCCCAGCACCGACTGGGGACCGAGCGCGTCCTCCTGGCGCATGCAGTGGTGCAGCACCGCGTCGATGTGGCCCACGGTCGCCGTGTCGACCCGGGACGGCTCGGAGGACACCAGGGCGAGCCGGTCGAACTCGTCCTCGTTGAGCCGGGCCAGCAGCGGTGAGGCCGCGGCGGCGGACGCCGCGGCCCTGATCAGGGCCAGCACGTCGCGCCGTTTCATGTTCGCCGCCCACTGGGCGAGCGCCCGTACCAGCGCGTCGTACTCCTCGTCGCGCGACGTCCCGACGGGCACCGGTCCGGTGGCCAGGTCGGGCAGGGCCGACAGCACTCCCCGGATGTCCTCCGGTCCCAGGCTGCCCGCGGCACCGGCCGCCACCAGCGGCCGTCCCTGGAACCGGGTGGCCAGGACGTTGTGCTCGTCGGCATCGCGGTGGTCCTCACCGTCGACCAGGTCGGCGGTGCGGCATTGGTAGATGCGGGCCAGCCGGTTGAGGCCGGCGATCGGCGGCTCGTTGCCGGTGGGGCCGGGCCATGCCTCCCACGACCCGAGCTTTCGGGTCGTCAGCGGCTCGTTCGGCCAGTATTCGTTCCATAGATGGCAGACCTTGGCTTGTGTCAGTCGATGCGCCTCCCGGAAGCCCTGGCGGGAGTTCAGGCGCCAACGGCGCTGGAACTCGGCTGCGACCTCGGCCCACGTACAGCCACGTTCGCGAAGCTCGGCGCTGAAGACGTCCATCTGTTGCTTGACGCTGCGCGGTGCACGTGGCATCGTCTCGGCCCCTCCCGGCGGGTCCTCCGGTGGCGATTCTTCGCGCAGAACGTTACTTGCCGATCACGTTCCGTGACGGGCGAGTACAGAAATCGGTGACCGGATCGCCGATGCCTGCAAGATCGTCACGTGCGAGAGTGATTCGACTCCGGAAAGTGACGAACGGATGCGACGTCGTCACCTGTTTCCAGCACGCTCCGTGCATCAGGGTTGAGAACAACGCCCGAGCCGCCGGATCCGCGGGGTCTCCGCTCGGGCGGGCGTCCCTTCCTGCGCCGGGGGCGCGACCGAATCTCCGCAGTCCTTTCCCAGGAGCCATCCATGAGCGTGCTCCCCGTCGAACGGCCGGGACCGATGTACTCACCGTTTCATTCCGATCTGGACGACCCCGATCATCTGACCACCTGCGCGGGCGAGGTACGGCTGGTGGCGCAGCCGGCCGCGGTCGCCCGGGCCCGCGCGTTCACCCGCGCCCGGCTGGCCCGGTGGGGGCTGGGGGAGATGTCGGACGCCTGCGTCCTGGTCGTCTCGGAGATGACCACCAACGCCATCACGGTCACGCGCCTGACGCAGGCCGCCCACGGCCACGTCCGCGCGCTCCCTCCCGGCGCCCGGTCCTTCCCCGAGGGCGGGGACGTGCCAGACCGCCCGCCCTCACCCCTTCCCCCGGGCTCCCTCCCGCCCGCCGCGGGCGTCGGGGCGTACTCGATCCTGCTGCGGCTGCGGCTCACCGCCACGGACCTGTTCGCCGAGGTGTGGGACGACTGCGGCGGCACGCCCGAGCCCGCCGACGCGGGGGAGGACGACGAGAGCGGCCGGGGCCTGTACCTCGTCGGCATGTGCAGCGACGAGTGGGGGCACCTTCCGGCGCCGGGGGGCGGGAAGGTCGTCTTCGCCCGCTGGGGCCTGCCTGCGGGCTGGAGCGGTTCGGCCTCACCGCCCCGATGGCCGTACGCCCACTCCCACGCCCGCACGACGCGCGCTTGAACGGGGACGCGCGCGCGAGCCGGACCCGTACGGGACGGACTCACGCGAGCCTGACGCCCGCGAACCGGACGTCCGCGAGCCGGACGCCCGCCGGCCGGGACGTGTGCCGCGGACCGGTGCGCACGGGTCCGGACGCGCCGGGGAACCGCCGAAGGTGAGGGCGGTTCCCCGGCCACGCCGGACCGGCCTGACCGGGTGGCACAATGCCGGGATGGATGCGATCCTGCGCGCCGCCGGAGAGGTGCTGGGGACCGAGCTGTCCGACCCGGTCGACCTCGGGGGCAACCCGCGCAGCGTCGTCCTGCGCTGCCGGACGGCGTCGGGCGGCAGCGTGGTCGTCAAGAGGTTCGGCTCGGGGCCCGAGGAGCTGCGCGGCTTCACCGCGGAGGCGGCCGGGCTCTCGATGGGGCTGGGCGGTCCCGGCCTGCTGGGCGTGCACCCCTCGCTCCCGCTGCTGGTGATGGAGGACCTCGGGTCCGCGCCGACGCTGGCGGACGTGCTGCTCGGCGACGACCCCCGGGCCGCCCTGGACGGGCTGGCGGCCTGGGCGCGCGGCCTCGGACGGCTGGCGGCCGAGTCGGTGCACCGGCGAGCCGACCTCGCCGAGCTGTCGGCCCGCTACGGCAGGGGCGTGCCCTCCTGGGACGAGGAGCCGTGGGCCGTGCGGCGCACGGCCGAGTTCCCCCCGGCGCTCGCCGGGATGGGCCTCGACGTGCCGCGCGAGCTGGCCGACGAGCTGGCGCGGCTCGCGGTGACCGGCGCGGACGGCCACCTCGCCTTCACGCCCGGTGACACCTGCCCCGACAACAACCTGATCACCCCCGGCGGCCTGCGACTGCTCGACTTCGAGGCGGCGTGCTTCCAGCCGGTCTTCCTGACGGCCGCCTACTGCCGGATGCCCTTCTCCAGCTGCTGGTGCGTCTTCTCCCTGCCCCCGGGCGTGGCGGAGGAGATCGAGGAGATCTACCGCGCCGAGGTCGTCCGGGCCTACCCGGAGCTGGCCGGGGACGAGGTCTGGCGGGCCGGGGTCCGGCGGGCGATCGCGCTCTGGACGGTGAACCTCACCGTCAACCTGATCCCGCGCCTGGCGGACGACAAGCCGGTGAGCAGGACCCGGCGATCCCCGACCGTACGGCAGCTGATGAGGCACCGCTGGGAGATGGCGAGCACCCTGGAGGAGTTCCCGGCCTTCACCGGGACGATGCGGCTGCTGCTCCGGGACGTGGCCGGGAGCTGGGACGCCCCCGCGCTGCCGGGATACCCCGCCTTCGACGGCCGGTGAACGCCTTCCCGTACGTCGACGCCGTCACCCCGGGCCCCCGGTTCGGGAGGTGACCCGGGGCCCGGCACCGACGCCGTGCGCCCGGTTCCTTCGAGTGGGTCCGGGGCCGGTGGTGTTCGGCCATCATGTGATCGTGGCGAAGAGATCGGTTCCCGAACGGTTCTCCTGGGCGGTGGGGACGCTTGACCTCGTGCCGTCCCACCGCGTCCTGGAGATCGGATGCGGTCGCGGTGTCGCGGCCGGGCTCGTCCTGGACCGCCTCACCCGGGGATCGCTCACCGCGATCGACCGGTCGGCCGCGGCCGTGGAGGCGGCCGGGCGGCACAACGCCGGGCACGTGTCGGCCGGCAGGGCGACCTTCCTGGTGGCGGCGCTGGAGAAGGCCGCGTTCGCCGACGCCTCCTTCGACAGGATCTTCTCGATCAACGTCAACCTGTTCTGGACGCGATCCCCGGCCCGGGAACTGGAGGTCCTGCACCGCCTGCTCGCGCCCGGCGGGAGCCTCCACCTGTTCTGGGAGCCCCCGGTACCGGAACGGGTGAGCGAGATCATCGACACGGTGGTACCGGTCGTGGAGGAGCACGGCTTCGAGGTCACCACGCTGACCGGCCGGTCCTCCACCGGGGCCGGGCTGGTCTCCGTCGTGGGCCGCCCCCGCCCCTGACGGCCGTGAGCGGCCGTGAACGATGCCGGGGCGCCGCGCCCGGTCCGTCCCGTCACCTCGGCCCGCGCGGTCCCGTGCTCAGAGGGTCGTGCGGTTCTGTGCTCAGAGGGTCGAGTCGGGGGGCCGCGCGGTCCCGTGCTCAGGAGTCCGCGGGGGACCGACCGGCGACGAGGTCGAGCAACGCGGCGTGCGTCTCGCGGTCGGCCGCCACGACCATCCCGCCCGGGCCGTCGTACAGCGGCCCGCCGTGGACGTCCGTGATGACGCACCCGGCCGCCCGGCACAACGCGATCCCGCTCGCGAAGTGCACGTTGTCCCACATGGGGCCGTCGGTGACGAACGCCGCATGCCGGCCGGCGGCCACCCAGGCCATCGCCAGGGTGGTGGAGACGACGCGCGGCCCGAAGCGCTCCATGAACGCGGGTTCGGTGAACAGCCTGGCCGCCTGGAAGCCCGGCGCGTTCGGGAACGGGGGATCGAGGTTGAGGTCCACCAGCCGCGACCCGGCCGAGGGCGTGAGGCCCTCGTCCACGCCGTCGCGGCGGACGTGGGCGCGGTCGCCGTCCGTCCAGAACACCTCGCCGGCGAACGGGTCGGCCGAGGCCGCCACGGTGAGGTCCCGGCCCACGCGCAGGGCGACGTTCACCGAGACCAGCGGGGTGTGCGCGGCGTAGTTCAGCGTGCCGCACAGGGGATCGACCAGCCACATGCGCTCCGCGTCGGCCGAGCCGGTACGCCCGCTCTCCTCGCCCGTCACCGCGTCGTCCGGCCGGGCCGCGCGGATGACGTCGAGGATGGCCTTCTCCGCCGCGAGGTCGGCGGCCGTGGCGAAGTCCACCGCGGACTTGTCGAAGCGCTCCAGCGACGTGCCGTACATGGCCCCGACGACGTCGGCTCCCGCCCGTGCCGCCGCGAGGACCAGATCCCTGTCCGTGATCGTCATGTGGACAGGATATGCATGGGCTCGTCGCCTGATCGCCCCTGTGCGTGGATCGCACCGATTCTGCTCTCCCGTACTTTCTGGTGGTTCGCGGAAGCGTGCGGCTCATCGCCTCCCGAAATGGTCGACCAGGCGCGAGTAGCCGTCGTCGGCGTGACCCTCGCCGACGGCCCGGGTCACCAGGCCCAGGGTGTAGCCGGGGAGCTCGTCGTCGATGCCACGCGCCCGGCTCTCCCCGACCAGGTCCTCGACCGACGGCAGGTGGTGCCGCAGCGCCCCGTACTCGGCCGCGTGCTCCCTCCGGTCGACCTCGTCGGCGATCGACGGCAGGAGCGACGGCAGCGCGGAGACGGAGGCGCCGGCGTGCTCCAGGAACCGCCTCACCTCGATGCCCTCGCTCGACAACAGCGCCGCCGCGTGCAGGAACCCGTTGAGCATCCCCCACATGGTGCCGTGCACGGCCATCCCGTACAGGGCGGGCACCCCCGCGTCGGCCGAGACCAGGGTGCCGCGACCGCCGAGGAGCCCGAGCGCCGGACGGTACAGCTCGTACGCCGCCTCGTCGCCCCCGTAGAACACCGCGGCCTCGGGGTGCCCGACACCCGGGGCGATCGTCATGATCTGCCCGTGCAGGTACCGCGCCCCGCGGTCGGCGGCCCACGCGGCCACCTCCCTGACCTCGCCGGACGTGCCGTCGGTCAGGTTGACCACGGTACGCCCGGCCAGGGCGTCCCCGGCCGGTTCCAGGATCCGGCGGGCGGCGTCGTTGCCCTTGACGCTGATCATCACGAGCGGCCCCGCGGTGACCGCGTCGTGGACGGTCGCGGCCCGTCGCGCCCCCCTGGAGACCAGGGCGTCGGTCCTGCCCGCCGTGCGGTTCCACACCGTGGTCGGGTACCCGCCCCTCAGGAACGCGTCCGCGATCGCGGAACCCATCTCGCCCGTGCCGATCACGGTCACCGCGGGCCGGTCGTCGCTCTTCTCCACGTTGGTCATGGTCGTCCTCTCGTGTGCCGTACCGATCACGGATCACGCTAGGAACTCGACCAAGGTTGAGGTCAAGCCGAGATCGTACGCCCGGGTCCGTGACGCGACCCGGTGTGGCATCCTCCGCCCGACCGGTGATCACATTCCGGTTCCGGCCGTGAACTTTCCTCCGGTGGGCGGCGTCATAAAAGCGATCTCATCGACTGTTTTCAGGAACGGGGCAATGGCATGCAGGTGATCCGACCGACGGTGGCGGCTCTGGCCGTGAGCGCGGCACTGGTGACGGCGATCCCGACGGGAGCCGTCGCCGCCGCGCAGGCCCCCGCGACCACGGCCGCGACCGCGCCGGGCACCTTCGGCCCGTACGGCTACGGCGGCGTCAGGCTGGGGATGACCGCCGCGCAGGCCAAGGCCACCGGCAAGGTCGTGCTCAAGGAGCGGGGCCACTGTTCCCGCTGGACCTACAAGGCCCACCGGGGCACCCGCGACACGGGAGGGGTCTTCATCTCCAGGAAGCGCGGCGTCGCGGTCATCTTCGCGTCGGCCGGGGTGCGCACGCCCAGGGGCATCGGCCTGGGCTCCACCCTGCGCCAGATCAAGAAGGCCTACCCGAACGCCAAGGGAAGACTGAACGGCTACTACGCCGCCGTGCCCGGCAACCCCAAGGCGTACTACTACTTCGGCGTCGACGGGCGGGACAGGCTCCGGGAGTTCGGCCTCGGGCTCAAGACCCAGGACTGCGTGAGCTGACCTCCCGGACCACCGTCCCGCCCGTTCCGGGCGACATTCGAATCCAGATCGCAGGAGCGTGCGGCCGTGGACGTCAGGGAACCCGACTGGGCGTACGTGAGCAGGTCCCTCGTCAAGGTCCTGGCCGTCAGCGCGGCGCTGTTCATGGCCCTGCACATGGCCGAGGGGCTTCTGCGGGTGTTCGTCGACTTCGGCGAGGAGCGGGCGGCCCGGGTACGCGCCACGGCCGCCCGTATCGCGAACCCGGAACGGCGTCTGGACACATGGCCGAACGGGTCCCGCGTTACCGAGGGAATCAACTCGCTGGACTGGATCTCCGACATCGACGCGAAATCGGTGGATGAGGCCCAGACGGTCGCGGAGCAGGACCGGGAGATCGCAGAGCGGAATCGGAAGACCAAGGAGGAGGCGCGGAAGATCATTAGAAAGCTTCCCCAAACGCTCGACGCCCTCGCGGTCGTGGATTTCACGCACGCGATGACCACCGAACAGCTCATCGCCTTCAACCGGCGCCACGAACTCTGCGGAGGGGCGGACATCTCCTACGTGTACTCCCTGGGCTACTACGACGACTCCAGCGACGACCCTGAGACAAGCGAGGTCGTCTGGAACCGCGACCTGTCCGAGGAGCACACCGTGATCCCTCCCCAGTACCAGTGCGAAACCGAGCCCCAGATCGCACTGGCGGCGTTCCGCAGGTGGGTCGGGCTGCTCGACGAGAACGACGACCTCAGCGAGTTCGATCTGTACGACTGGTGGCTGGCCGGGGTGGCCGAGCAGGGCGTCGTGTACGGGCTCGTCGTCGACCGTTGGAAACTCCCGGATCTGCTCCCGCTCCTCGACGACCCGAAGGTGCGAACGATCACTCTCGCCGACGTCGCCTTCGACCTCGGCGAGATCAGGTAACGGCCGATCGTCGCCGTCCGCCGAGCTGGAACCAGACCACGCGTCCGGCCGGCATCTCGTACCACCCCCAGGCCGAGGACAGCTCCTGCACCAGCCAGAGCCCGCGCCCTCCACCGCTCTCGGGGCTCACGTCCGCGCACAGACGAGGCCGACATCCGGCCGATCCGGCGTCGACGACGTCGATGTGGAGCGTTCCATCATGGCCGGCGACGGCGATCGTGACCCGGCCGTCGGGGCACCGGCCGGAGTCGGAGTGACGGACGGCGTTGGTGACGAGTTCGGTGACGAGCAGCAGCGCGTCGTCGGTGTGCGGGTGACCTACGGCCTTCAGCAGGTCGCGGACATAACCCCTGGCGCGCGGTACGGCCGTCACCCGCGCGGGCACCTCGACCTGCCCCAGCAGGCCCATCTCCCTCACTGCGTCACCCCCGCGACCCGCTCGCCCCGCTCGCGCGCCTCTCCCGCCCCGATCCAGACGTCCTGCTCGCGCGCCTCTCCCGCTCCGATCCGGGCGTCCCGCTCGCGCCTCCGCTCCCCGGCGACCACCGAGTCGCGACCGCGCTTCCCGGATGCGGACCCTCGCCGTCCGGCCGGCAGGAAGATCTCCATACTCGCGGGTCCGTCGGGAGAAAGCCGCACCACGGAGTCGACCCCCAGCTCGTTCAACTCCCAGGCCAGCTCCACCAGGTGCCCCCCACACCCCCGAAGATCACGCACCCTCATCTGATCATCCGCCCTTCACGTATTTGTCCCCTATGGGCACTTACCGGAGCCTTCTCTCCACACAGGGTGACGGCTCGCACGCACAGAGCATGCATCGTCGCAACCGGGAGCGCCACTGAAAACGCAAATTGCGTTTCGAAAAGCGCGGCCACTCTCCGTTCGTGGTCGGTTACTGTTGGCACCGATCCGATGGGGGGGACATGAGGAAAACGGGAAGTCCGACGGTACGTAGGCGTCGCCTCGCCTTTGAGCTACGCCGCCTGCGCGACCGGGCTCAGCTGACCCTGGAGGAAGTCGCTGAGCGACTTGCCTGGTCGGCTACCAAGGTCTCGCGGATCGAGACGTGCCGAGTAGGTGTCACCCTCAAGGATGTCGGGTGCCTTCTCGATCTATACGAGATCGACGCCTCCAAACGAGAGGAACTGATCGACCTGGCGCGAGACTCCCGGAAAAAGGGCTGGTGGCAGGCGTACGCCGATCTCCCTACCGAGTACGCCACCTACATAGGATTGGAGGCCGAGACCGCCTCGATGCGCGGCTTCGCAGCGACCCTTGTGCCCGGCCTTCTCCAAACCGAGGACTACGCGCGTGCTGTCATCCGCGCAGCCTTGGTCATGTCGCCTCCCGGCGAGATCGAACGTCGTGTTGAAGTTCGTATGGCACGCCAAGCGCTTCTCTTCCGCGACGATCCCCTGTGCTTCTGGACCGTCTTGGACGAGGCCGCTCTCCGTCGTGTCATCGAGAGTTCGTCTGTGATGCGATCTCAGCTCAAGCGCGTCCTTGAGCTGATGGACCTACCTAACATCACCGTGCAAGTGCTCCCGTTTGCCGTTGGAGCCCATACGGCCACAGGGGGTGCTTTCCACATCCTGAAGTTCCCCAGTCCTGCTGATCCCGAGGTGGTCTTCGTGGAGAACCTTGGAGGCAACCTATATGTAGAGAGCGAAGCGGACGTTTACCGTTATACGGTGGCGTTCGATCACTTGCGCGCCAAGGCCTTGAGCCCCGATGACTCTCGGCGTTTCATCACGAAGACGGTTGCTCGGCTTGGCCGATCATGATGAAGGGGATATGAAATGTCTGCGCAAGACCTGTCCCAGTTCGTGTGGCGGAAGAGCTCCCTCAGTGGAAACGGTCCCGACTGTGTCGAGGTCGCCTCGCTGAACGCGAGCCGTTTCGGCGTCCGTGACAGCAAGGATCGAAGCGGTCCCGCTCTGATCTTCACGTCTGCCGGGTGGCGTGCCTTCATCGGCAGCATCAAGAGCGGCGAATTCGACGATCCGGCAATCTGATCCCGCCGATACGACCGCCCTGCAGACCGGGAGAGTACTTCCGTCTTGCGTCGCTTGATCGCTTCGTTCCTGGAATGAGACCGGTCCAAAGCCCGGGGCGGACCGTGCTTCACGGATTGAGTCGAATCCGGCGTGGGTGACCTCGCGATGAGACCGGTTCGGAGACCGGGAGGGAACAAATGGGCTCCTCCGGGAAACGGCCGGTATGTTCGCGGCCTGTTCCGGAAGCTGGCTTCCGCGGGGGGAGCGGTGCGGCCGGACGGTCCCGGCCGCGTCGGAAAGGCCGACCGGTGACTCCCTCGCCGATCGGCCCGGATTCAGGAACCGGCGGGCCTGTCGTAGACCTTGACCGTCCATGGTTCGCCCTGCCGGCGCTTGACCACGGCCGCGAGCCGCTCCGGCTTGATGTGGACCACGTCCTGAATGAACTTGCCGTCACAGAGGCCCAGCTTGCGGTTGACCTTCTTGCAGGGGGCGTACGGATCGTATATCGGGTAGTCGGGATTGGGAGTGCCGTCGGTTTTCCAAGTTCCCTCGGCGATCGGCGCGTCAGCCGGGAACACCCAGATCTTCAGATTCTGCGGCTCGTCGAGCCATCTCGGCGCGACCGACAACTCGTCGTGCTGGGAGTCGGGACCGTCTCCCGATCCGTTGCAGCGGCCGAGACTGGCCTCCCCCGTTCTCACCTGCTGCGTCAACACCCACACCTTCGGGTCGGTGCACCGGATGGAGTAACCGGTGTTGACGCTGGTCGGACGATAGACCACCGTCACCGGTGCGCCCATGGTCCGATGAGTCTCGGAGTGGATCAGCGCCAGCGTCTCCCCCCTCATTCCCGTGATCGTCACAGACGGTTCGGCGCTGATCGTCGCCCGGGAGGAGAGGCCGGAGGCCGGGCCGCTCACATTCCTGTTCACGTCCGGCAGGAAGCCGCCCACGCCGACAACCGCTACGGCGGCGCCCGTCAGCACCGCCCCGGTCGCCGCTCTGCGGCGCAACCGCGCCCGGCGCCCTCGCCGTACGATCAGCTCCAGGCGGGGCGGCGGCACAGGGCCGTCCTTGCTGTGGTCGGCGAACACCGTCCGCAGATCGTTCTCGGTGTACCGGGTCATCTGACGGCTTCCTCCATATCCGGGTCATGCAGGGTCGAATCCACCCTCAGCCGCGCCAACGCCCGGCTGAGCTGCTTCTTCACCGTTCCGAGCGAGCATCCGAGAACGTCCGCCACCTGCTGGTGAGTGAGGTCACCGAAGTAGTGCAGAACGACCACCGCGCGCTGCTGCCCGGGCAGGGCGCCGGTCGCCGCCCACAGGGCCTCGCGGTCGGTCACCGTCTTGGCAAGGTCCCGCCCCGCGGAGCCTTCCGGCACCACTTCCGTGGGCACCTCACCCCGCCAGCGCCGTCGCCACCAGGAGGCGTGCGTGTTCACGATGATCCGGTACACGTACCGATCGGGGTCGCCTTCGATCCTGCGCCACACCGTCCACGCCTTGACCAGTGCGGTCTGCACCAGGTCCTCCGCCGTCGCCCAGTTCCGGGTGAGCAGGTACGCCGTGCGGCACAATCGCTCATGGCTGTGCCCGGCGTATTCGGTGAACCCATCCACCATCCCGTCCTTTCGCGTGAACCGCTCTCATCGGGGACTACGCCGTAGGTGGGTGGCTTGGGTGACAGGACACCAGGACCGTTTCGCGGGTTGATCTCTGAGCCGCTCCCGGCGAGGTGATCCCTGCGCGGGCGGGGATCCGACCGATCCCGGCCGGCCTCTGGAACAGGCCCTATCCGAGGAGGGCGAACCGCTCGGCGAAGGCGGTCATCTCCTCGCGTTGCCGGTCCGGTTCGGTGGCGGTGGCGCTCACCACGATGCGGGTCACCCCCTGCGCCGCCAGCGCCTCGACCTGGTCGGCGGTCATGTCGATCGATCCCGACCGCGTGTACTCCAGCGCCTGCGGGTCGCGACCGGCCTCGACGGCGGCGGACCGGGCGGTGTCCATCTGGGCGGCGCGTTCGTCCGGGCCGAGCGCGCCGCCGGGGAAGTAGCCGTCACCGCGCAGCCCGGCACGGCGTGCGGCGGCCCGGCTCGATCCGCCGATGTGGATCGGCAGATGGAGGGTCCCGTGAGGCTTGGGGAACTGGCACAGGTCGTCGAAGGCGAAGAACCGCCCGTCGAAGCCGACGCCCTCCTCACCACCGGCCCACAGCAGCCGCATCACGTCGATCGCCTCGTCGGCGCGACGGCCGCGGGTGGCGAAGTCGACCCCCACCGCCCGCGCCTCGCCGGGTAGGGAACCGAGCCCCACGGTCAGCAGCCGCATCCGCCCCCTGGACAGCACGTCGACGGTCGCCAGGCGCTTGGCGAGGACCACCGGGTGGTGGTACGGCAGCAGCAGCACGCCCGTCCCGAGGAGGATGCGACGCGTGGCCGCGGCGACGAAGCTCAGGCAGTCGAGCGGATCGAGGTACGGCAGCGTCGGCGGGAGCTCGAAACTGCCGATCATCGCACCGGGATAGAGCGCGATGTGCTCGGGCACGTACAGCGACTCGAAGCCGCAGTCCTCGGCGTGCCGGGCGTAGGCCACGATCCCGTCGGGATCGATGCCGTGGCAGGGCGTGCTGTAGCTGATTCCGAACTTCACCGTCACTCCTCGGGTCGGCCGACGCGATGAACGGCCGGTCACCGGCTCGTACGGCCGGTGTCACGGAGCCCGGTGCCGCGGCCCCGGCGCCGGGAAGGCCCGAGCCCCGGTGCCGCGGAGCCCCGGTCCACCGAGCCCCGATGTCACGGAGACCCGGTGCCGCAGGGGACGCCATGAAGGCTCACCCGGTCCCGTCGTCCGTCGACGGCCTCTGCCGGCGGCCGGTCGTCGTGGCCACGTTAGAACCCTGTCACCGGCGTCAAGGCAACCCCCGACCGGCCGTGACCGCGGAAGGGCGCCAGGTCCGGCCACGGCGCCGGGGGCGAGGGAACGCGGCGTGCACGTCCCCCGGAGCGGGGCGAGGGAACGCGGGCCGGACGGAGGGGCGAGGTCCTCAGGGCCTGCGGGTGGACTCGCGCCTGATGAGGGTCCAGGGGACCTCACTGTCGCGGTCGGCGGGGGAGAGGACGCCGAGGGCGGTACGGGCACAGCGGACGCCCTGGTCGCGCAGGGACTGGGCGATCGTGGTGAGCCCGGCGGGTGCGGCGGCGGCGGAGTCGTCCCAGCCGCTGAGCGTGAAGTCGCCGGGGACGGTCAGGCCCAGTCGGGAGGCGGCGCGCAGGACGCCGAGGGCCAGTTCGTCGCCCATCGCGGCGATGGCGTCGCAGGCGTGCGGGCCGGTGAGCAGCTCGGCCGCGAGCGCCTCGGCCTCGGACGCGCTGTTGGTGGAGCAGACGGCCACGCGGACCCGCGACCAGTCGCCGCCCGTCCCGGTCCAGGCGTCACGGTAGCCGCGCAGGCGCTGGCGGGTGACCCGGAAGGTCGAGGCGTCCGGGTCGATTCCCTCCGGCAAGGGGCCGGTCTCAGAGGGTGCGGCACCGCCGAAGCCGGCGGAGGCAGGGGAGGACGCGGCCTCCCCTGAGATGCGCGCGGGGGAGGCGCCGAAGCCGAGGCGGGAGACGCGGGCGCGGTCGAGCGGGAAGCTCAGCACTCCCGGACGGCGGGCCCCGGCGAAGACCTCGCGGCCGACGGCGGTGGCGGCGGCCCGGTCGTCGGCGGCGACGAAGGAGAGGCCCTCGCGGCGCGGTCCGCCGTGGATCACCGCGGGCAGGCCGGTGGCGACGATGGCGTCGACGACCGGGTCGTCGTCGGCCGTCGTCCAGACCACGAAGGCGTCGACGGCCGCCTCGGTGACCCGGTCGACGTCGGCGGGGCCGCCGGTGACGGGGACCAGCGTCAGCGCCATGCCGTGGTCGGCGCAGACCTGGGCGACACCGGACATGAAGCGGGTGGCCTGCGGGTCGTTGAAGGCGTAGGTGAGGTGCTCGCCGAGCACCACGCCCAGGTTGCCGGTACGCCCGCTGCGCAGCGAACGGGCACCGGGGTGCGGCCCCGGGTAGCCGAGGCGCTCGGCCGCCTCGCGGACCCTGGCCCGCGCCTCGTCGGAGACCCTCCCGGGCTGTCCGTACGCATACGAGACGGTCATCACGGACACCCCGGCCGCGCGGGCCACCTCGGCCATGGTCACCCTGCGCCTGGCCGTCCGTCCGCTCATGGTCAGAGGATAGCTGTGTATCGATACACAGACTTTTTGTGTATCGTTACACAGATGCGGGAGACGATGACGGGTGTGCGGGCGCGGACGGCTTATGCGGGATTTGCGGCCTACGGTGCCTTCTGGGGGGTGTGGGGCGCCTCGGTGCCCGGGATCCGCGACCAGGCCGGGCTGACCGACGGGCAGTTGGGCACGGCCCTGCTCTTCATCGGCGCGGGGGCGCTGCCCGCGATGCTCGTCACCGGAAGGGCGGTCGACCGCTGGGGAGTCCGGGTGGGGGCGTTCCTGCTGGTGGCGCTCGGCGTGACCGGGACGCTGGTGGCCGTGGCGAGCCGCGACGTGTGGAGCCTGTCGGCGGGCCTGGCGCTGCTGGGCGCCGTCTCGGGCGCGGCCGATGTCGCGATCAACGCGGCCGCGGGGGCGGCCGAGCGCGCCTCCGGCCGGCCGGTCATCACCCGCGCGCACGGCACCTTCTCCACGATGGTGGTGGCCGGAAGCCTCGCCACCGGGCTGTCGTCCGGCCTCGGGTCGCCGGTCGTCGTGCCGTTCCTGCTGGTCGCGGTGGCCTCGATCGGCGCCGCGCTCGGCATCGCGGCCGACGCGCGAACGCTCCGGGCCGGTCCGGTCGCGGCGGGGGCCGCCCGGAGCACCCCGGCCGCCTCGGCCGGTCCTGTCGACCCTGTCATCGCGACGATCACCCGGCCCGGCCCGGCCCCGGCGGGGGACGTCCGCGACGGAGGGCGGCGCGGTCACCCGGTGCGCCTGTTCCCGCTGCTGGTCGTCGGCGCCCTGGGCGCGCTGGCCTTCGCCACGGAGAACGCCCACCAGAGCTGGGGCGCGGTCTACCTGTCGGACGTGGCCGGAGCCGGTCCCGCGCTCGCCTCGGCGGGCCCCGCGGTCTTCGCCGCCGTCGTCGCGCTCACCCGGTTCTCCGCCGGGGCGATCGGCTCCCGGCACGCCGCGACCGTGCTCGTCTGCGGTGCCGCGACGGCCGCCACCGGGACCGCGCTGGTGTCCGTCGCGACGTCCGTCTGGGTGGTCCTGTCGGGGCTGGCCCTGGCCGCAGCCGGTACGGCGGTGCTCTACCCCACGATGATGAGCGTCGTCGCGGCGCACGTGGGCGAGGCGGCGCGGGGGAGGGCGACGTCGGTGGTGACGACCGTCGGCTACCTGGGTTTCCTCGCCGGGCCCGTCTACGTCGGGCGCTGGGCCGAGGCGACCGGCCTGCCGGGGGCGATGGCGGCCGTGGCCGTCCTGGCCGCCGTGCTCGCGGTCCTGGCCTGGCCCCTGCTGCGGTCGGCCGTCGGCACCGGTTCCCGCTGGGACACGCCCCCGGGTGATCCCCGAATGTGACGTGAAGGACGTCATGGCATAAGCTGACCGGCTGGTGCGTCCGGAACGGACGCATGCCATGACCGCTCGGCGGCCGCGACAGCGGTATCACCCCGGTCGAAGCCCGCCCTCCCGGCGGGCCCCGAACCGGGCGGAGCCTCCGTCTGGATGATGGACGGAGATTCCTTGAGGTCGTATTTCGCCGTGCTCGGCACGCCCGGAGCCTGGCGCTTCCTCGTTCCCGCGTTCGTCGCGCGGCTGCCGAACGCGATGCTCCAGCTCGGCGTCCTGCTGCTCGTGCACTGGTCCACCGGCTCCTACGGCGCGGCCGGTGTCGCCGCCGCGGCAGCGGCCGTGGCGCCCGCGCTGGTCGGCCCGCGTACCGGGCGGCTCGCCGACCGCTACGGCCAGGCCAGGGTGCTCCTCCCGCAGATCGCCGTGCACGCCGCCGCGCTGGGCGCCCTGCTGGCGCTCGCCTCGGCGCACGCCCCGGCGGTCTGGCTGGTGGTCGCCTCGGCGCTGGCCGGGGCCTCGATGCCGCAGATCGGCGCGATGGTCCGCGCCCGCTGGGCGCACGTGCTCGGCGGGTCGGGCAGGCTCGGTACGGCCTTCGCCCTGGAGTCCATCACCGACGAGCTGACCTTCACCCTCGCCCCGGTGCTGCTGGTGGCCGTCTCGACCGGGTTCTCACCGGTGTGGGCGCTGCTGGTGGCGCTGGTCATGGTCGTGGCCGGGACGCTCGCGTTCGCCGGGGTCCGGGGCGGCGCCCCCGAGCCGATGCCGGTCAGGGTCCGCTCCCGGCACGGTGTGCTGCGGATGCGCGGCGTGGCCGTGCTCGCCGGGGCGTTCGCCGCCCTCGGCACCGTCTTCGGCAGCCTCCAGGTCGGCATCACCTCCTCCACCGCGGCCCTCGGCCAGGCCGCGGCGGCGGGACCGGTCTACGCGAGCTTCTCCGGCGCGAGCCTGGCCGGGGGCCTCCTGTACGGCGCCGTCCGCTGGAGGGCCGGCGCCCCGGTCAGGCTGGCCGTCACCCTGGCGCTGCTCTCCGCCGCCACCGTCGCCCTGACCCTGGCCGGGACTCTCCCGCTGCTGTACGGCGGGGCCGCGGTGGCGGGGTTCGTCATCGCCCCCGCCGTCATCACCGGCTACACCCTCGTCGAGGGCCTCATCCCGGCCGAGGTCAGGACCGAGGCCTTCACCTGGCTCAACGGCGCCGTCGGCCTGGGCGTCGCCGCGGGCGCGTCCGTCGCGGGCCGGCTCGTGGACGGCTTCGGCCCCTCGGTCGCCTTCCTCGTGCCCCCGGTCACGACCGGTGCGGCCGCCCTGCTCGTGCTGGTGTTCCTGCGCCGCCTTCTCCCGCAGGCGGAGCGCGGCCCGGTCCGCGAGCTGGTCACCGCCGCCTGAGACCGGGCGGCGCGGACGCGGTCAGGCGTTGGCCGCCTGGCGGGCGCGGCGGGCCTCGCGGCGCTCGACGTAGCGGGAGGCGGTGACCTCCAGGCGCTCCAGGAACTCGGCGAGCTCCTCGCGGGCCTTCTCGCCCTCGGGGCCCAGATCCTTGAGGTCGAACACGTCCCACTGGCGCAGGACCGGCTGGAGCACGTCGTCCAGATGCAGGCGCAGGTCGTAGATGCCGGCGTTGGCGATGATCATGGCCTTGCGGGTGAAGCCCTCGATGCCGGTGCCGGGCATCTGGAACGTGGTGACGACGTCGGTCACGGCGCGCATGGCCTGGTCGGGGGCGAGCTCGAAGGCCGAGGCGAGCAGGTTGCGGTAGAAGAGCATGTGCAGGTTCTCGTCGGCGGCGATCCGGGCGAGCAGCCGCTCGCAGTCCGGGTCCTGGGAGGCCATGCCGGTGTTGCGGTGCGAGATGCGGGTGGCGAGCTCCTGGAAGGAGACGTAGGCCACCGAGGCGAGCACGCCCTCGTAGGAGTTGGTGAAGCCCTCGCCCATGTGCACCATCCGGGCCCGCTCCAGCGCGACCGGGTCGACCGCGCGGGTGACCGTCAGGTAGTCGCGGATGGCGGTGGCGTGACGGCCCTCCTCGGCGGTCCAGCGGTGCACCCAGGTGCCCCACGCGGCGTCGCGGCCCAGCGTGGTGGCGATCTCGTGGTGGTAGCTGGGGAGGTTGTCCTCGGTCAGCAGGTTCACGATCAGGGAGATGCGCGCGTCCTCGGGGATCCGGCTGTCGCTCTCGGCCCAGGCCTCGCCGCCGAAGATCCCGTCGTAGTCACGCCCCTGCGACCAGGGCACGTACTCGTGCGGGAACCACTCCTTGGCCATCCTGTGGTGGCGATCCAGCTCCCCCGCGACGACGGGCTCAAGTTCGAGCAGCAGCTCGGTCTCACTGAACGTGCGCATCAGGCCTTCTCCCTCAGAGACTACGCGACCGTAACCTACGTTAGCGTAGGTAGACCTGGCACGGGTACGTGCTCCATGTCTCATTCGCCGAGGTCCGGAGTGCGGGGATCCGCCCCCGGTGGGCGGGAGGGCGGGCCGCCGTACGCGGGCCCGCCGTGCGCGCGACCGTGACGGACCGGGTCGCTCAGCGCGCGACCTCCTGGTATATCGCCTCGAACCTGGCCAGGGACGCCTGGTCGTCGTGGGTCAGCGCGATGGCCCGGCTCGCCGCGCCCATCGCGGTGCGCGCCTGCGGAGAGGCGAGCAGGCCGCCCAGGTGCCAGGCCAGCTCCCGTACGTCACCCGGCTGGAAGAGCCGGCCGTTCTCACCGGGCCGTACCAGGTGGGGCAGGGCCATCGCGTCCGCGGCGACGACCGGCAGTCCGCTGGCCATGGCCTCCAGGGTGGCGATGCTCTGCAGCTCGGCGACGCCCGGCATGGCGAAGACGTCGGCGGCGGCGTACAGCTGCGGGAGGGCCTCGTCGGGCACGAAGCCCGGGAAGGCGACCCGGTCGCCGACCCCGATCCGGTCGGCCAGGGCGGCGAGCGCGTCCCGCCGCCCGCCGGTGCCGGCCAGCACGACCTGCGCGTCGGCGGTGTTGAGGACGATCGGCAGGGCGCGGATGAGCTCGTCCAGCCGCTTCTCCTCATCCAGCCTGCCGACGAACAGGATCGTGTCCCGCTCGGGCAGCCCGAAGGCCCGCCGGGACCACGTTCTCGGCTCGGCGCGCGGCCGGAACCGCGTCAGGTCGATGCCGCAGGAGACGGCCTCCACCGGGGTGCCGAAGCCCTTGCCGGCGAGCAGGCCCGCGGCGATGCGGGTGGGCGTGGTGACGCGGTCGGCGCGGGAGAAGACGCGGTTGAAGTCCTTCCAGGCCAGCGCGCCCGCCCGCTCGCGCAGGGGCTCGGGGACGCGCGCGAACTGGAAGAGGTTGTCCGGCATGAAGTGGTTGGTCGCCACCACGGGGACGCCGCCGCGCCGGGAGGCGGAGATCGCGGCGCGGCCGACGACGAAGTGTCCCTGCACGTGGACGACGTCGGGCGCGATCTCGTCGATCAGCCGGTCCAGCCGGGCCGGTACCGAGATCCGCATGGTCGGGTGGACGAGCACCGGCGCCGAGCGCAGCCGGTGCACGGTCACCCCCTCCACCTGCTCGGTCCTGGACGGGCCGTCGTCCGAGGCGCACACCACGTGCACCTCGTTGCCGCGCCCGGCCAGGCCGGTGGCCAGCCGATGGGTGAAGTAGGCGGCGCCGTTCACGTCCGGCGGGTAGGTGTCCGTCCCGATCAGGACCCGGCGGGGCCGGGTGGCGACGAGGGACGGTGCCGGCGCGGGGGCGGCGACTGACAGGGCCATCGGTGCTCCGTTCATGGGGCCGTCGCCTCGTGCGACGGGGACATCGGGGTGGTGCGGGCCAGCGCGGCGGTCCCGGCCGCGGTGAGCGCCGCGGCGACCAGCGCGGTGAGCGTGCTCACCGGGCCGGTCGGCAGCGGTTCGCCGAGCAGCAGGGCGCCGAAGGCGACGGCGGTGAGGGGGTCGGCCACCTGCAGCGCGGCGAAGGCGACGCCGAAGTGGCCGACGGCGTAGGCGCGCTGGAGCAGGGCCAGCGCGAGCAGGGCGGGCATCGGGACGGCGAGCAGGAACCACGGCTCCCACTCACCGTCGACCAGGACGCGGGTGAGCGTGGCGGTCGCCCCGTAGAGCACCCCCGCCCCGGTCGCGAGCAGGCAGGCCCGTACCGCGCGCGAGGCGTGCCGGGCCGTGACGTACAGCGCCAGGGCGGCGGCCGAGGCCCCGGCGAGCAGGACCACCGCCTCGGCCGTGGACAGGTGGGGCTCGCCGGTGTGGGTGGGCACGACCAGCACCAGGCCGACCAGTCCGGTGGCGATCACGGCCGCGGCGGCCAGCTCGCGCGCCCCCGGCCTGCGCCGCTGCAGGGCGGCGGCGCAGGGCAGGGCGAACAGCAGGCTGGCCACGCCCATCGGCTGTACCAGGGTGAGCGGCCCGTACTTCAGCGCCACGACGTGCAGGGCGGTGCCGGCCGCGATGGACAGGCCGCCCAGCAGCCAGCGGGGCCGCCTGACCAGCCGTCCGAGCACGGCCGGCGAGGTGCGCGCGGCCTCGAACTGCTGCAGGGCGGCACCCAGGGCGAAGAACAGGGACCCGAGCAACGCCAGCCCTGCCGCCAGCACGGTCATGCGCACTCCTCACGGACAGATGAAGACATGGCGAAATGGCCGGATCGCCTCGCGGAGGCGTCCGGTGGGGGTCGTGCGGTGAACAGTGGAAGCGTGCCCCGGCCGCACTCGCCGGAGCCATAGGGGTTCACCCTGACTTCCGTGGGGATTCCCCGAGTTTCGCGTCGGGGCTGTTGACCCGCTGGCTTTTCTTATCGTAGTTTCGCGGGCATGAATCTCGTGGGCGCCTGGCGCCTGGTCGAGTGGCGGATCGGCGGTCCGGGGAGCAAGGTCTCGTATCCCTTCGGCAGGGACGCGGTGGGCCTGCTCTGCTACACCCCCGACGGGTACATGAGCATGACCGTGGCGCGGGGCGAAGGCGCCCCGTCACCGGTGGAGAGCGGCGAGGGCGGGCAGAGCCCGAGCGCGGCGTCCCGGGGGGAGCCGGAGCGGGCGCCCACCCCGTTCCTCGCCTACGCGGGCCGGTACGAGGTCCGCGCGGGCCAGATCGCCCACGACATCGAGGTGGCGATCGACCCGGCCCTGGCCGGTGTGGTGCAGGTCCGCGAGCTGAACGCCGACGACGACCGGCTGGTCCTGGCCGCGGCCGAGGGAGGCTCCTGGCACACCGTGATCTGGAGGAGGTCATGACGTCCGGACGCCGGGCGGTCAGTCGCGGGAGCCGGCCAGGGCCCTGGCCGGCTCCGCCACGGCGCCGCGGCGCCGCAGGTGGCGGACGACCTCCACGATGACGGTGACCGTCACGGCGATGCCGAGGCCGAGCAGGAGCCCCTTGATCGGGTCGTTCTCGAAGGCCGCGCCGCCCACGTAGCCGATCAGCCCCGAGTAGACCGCCCAGGACACCGCCGCCACCGCGTCGAACAGGGCGAACGAGCGCCGGGGGTAGGCGACCGCGCCCATGGTCAGGGTGCAGGCGGTCCGGCCGCCGGGGATGTAGCGGGCCACCACCAGGACCAGCCCGCCCCGCTCGGCGAGCGCCTTCTCCGCCCACGCGAACGCCTTCCGGCTGCGCCTGCCGTCGCGCAACCGGCCGTTGGCGGTACGCCCGATGAGGTAGGAGACGTGGTCGCCCACGAAGGCGCCCAGCGCGGCGACCACGATCACCAGCGGCAGGTCGGGCGCGCCGGTGGCGGCGGCGAACACCCCGGCCGTGATGACGGCCGTCTCCGCCGGGACCACGGGGAAGAACCCGTCCAGGAGCGCCACGGCGAACAGCGCCAGATAGATCCAGGGGGACGTCATCACGTCGTGCAGGAGGTCGAGGATGGTCTGCGTCATGCGGGTCTCCGGTCTCGGGGATGCGGGGGCGTGGTCGCGGAGAGAGGTCTCTCGCGCACCACGCTGGCGTCCCGTCGAGCCGGGGACATCGGGGACGGACCCCGAAGTTCCCGATCACATCCCTGAGATCACCAGGAGATCGGAGCCCGGCCCCGGAGAACCGGAGGCCGCACGGCTCAGTTGAGCTGCCAGATGGCGAAGTTCAGCGCGGCCGCGTACGTCACCCAGGCCAGGTAGGGCACCAGGAGCCAGGCGGCCGGGCGGCTGATCCGCCGGAACAGCACGATGGTGAGCACGATCGCGAGCCAGAGGACGACGATCTCCGCGAACGCCAGGCCGTACCGCCCGGCGCCGAAGAAGAGCGGTGTCCAGGCCGCGTTGAGGACCAGCTGGACCGCGTACACGCCGAGCGCCGGTGTCAGGCCGGCCGCCGACCAGGCGAGCCAGCCGGACAGGGCGATCATGACGTACAGGACCGTCCAGGCGGGGCCGAACAGCCACTGCGGCGGTGCCCAGTCCGGCCGTTCCAGCGACAGGTACTCGCCACCGGCGTTCACGGCCGCCAGCGATCCCACGACCGCCACCAGCGCGAGGACCACGATGAAGACCGGGAGCCCGGCCCAGCGTTTCGGGTGTTGCCCTGCGATGACCATACGGACCTCCTGCCCTGTCGTTCGCGCCTCTACCGTCCGGCGGTTTCCCGCGGAGGGCAGGCGTCAGGGAAGGCCGTCAGGCCGACGGGGCGGGGACCGGGTCGTGGTGCAGGCGGCCGAGCACCCGGCGGAAGGCGAGGACCGAGAACAGCACCGCCAGGCCGCTGATCACGGCCACCGCCGCGGTGCGGACCAGCAGGTAGGTGCCGATCGACTGGTGCAGCAGGAGCCAGATGCTCACCGCGGAGTTCGTCAGCAGCACGAAGGCCCACAGCAGGGTGATGCGGGCGAAGAACCGGCGGACCCGCTCGTGCTTCAGCACGGCCGCGGGCAGGTGGATGTAGTCCAGGGTCAGCTTCTGCACCAGCGGCCGGTTGAGCCGTACCGAGGCGAGGAAGACCATGCTGATGCAGATGGTGCCCAGCTCCGGCTGGAGGAAGTAGATCACCGCGCTCCCGGTCCAGAACCCGAGCAGGGCGCGGACGGTGATCGCGATGACGGCGAGGATCATCGTCCCCGGCACCGGGACGCGGCGGACCAGCCGCCAGCCCACCCCGGCGTACACCCAGGTGACCGCCGCGATGAGGGCGCCCTTCAGGCCGAGCACGGCGAGCGCCGCGTAGAAGACGGCGAGGGGGGCGATGACGCCCTCCAGGATCTTCGGTGCCGCCTGTCTGGCCAGCGCGGCGAGACGGGGGAGGACGATGGGCTGGTGGCTCATGGCGCTCCACGGGACGGTGCGGCGGCGGGCACTGGGCGTTCACGCCGGTCGCGGCACGTCACGAGCGGATCGGACTCGTCACGCGGACACCCGGACAGGCGTGTGCAGAGGCTGTTTCCGTTGTTCATCGGCGCCTCACCGTACCTGACGCCGTGCCATGTCCTCCTGAAAACCGGCTGATACCACCCCAAGGAATCTATGAAGCGTACAGATCATTACGATTCATGAAGAGGATCGCTATGTCGATAACGGTTGGGAAACGAAAGCTTTCCTCGTGGGGTCGGGTCCGCGACGATTGAGACATGCCAGTGCTGCGCACGCGCGCGTCCGGCCATTCCACCGAGGGCGTCGCGAACGTGGCCGCCCAGCTCATCTGCTGGCCCGACCTCGCGCTGAAACGCACCCGCCGGGGACTGGGGTTCCGCACCCACGGGCGGGAGATCGTCAGGATGCCGGGGGACAACACCGCCGAGCTGCTCCTGACCACCGCGGTGATCGACCGGTGGGCCCGGGTGCTCACCGACTGCCACCGCATCACCCCCGGTACCGACGCCGGGTGGGTGTCCATGGACATCGAGGGCCGGGCCGACGCCGAGCTGTTCCTCTCGCTGGTCAGCGTCGCGATCAAGGTCAGCGAGGGCGGGCCGGTCAGCCGAGGCTCGCGGTGGCCAGCCTCGCGCCGAAACCGATGAACAGCGCGCCCGCGCCCGTCCGCAGCCCGGCCGACAGCCGCCGGCGGGCCCGCAGGCGCGCCGCCAGGAACGCCCCTCCGAAGATCAGCACCGACAGGTACAGGGCGCTGAACGCCTGGCAGATCGCGCCCAGGATCAGGAAGGACAGCGCCGGGGTGGCGTAGCCGGGGTCCACGAACTGGATGAAGAACGAGATGAAGAACAGGATCGCCTTGGGGTTCATCAGGCTGATCACCAGGGCCCTGCGGAAGGGGTTCCGGACGGGGGCCGTTCCCGCCGCTCCGGCGGCCCCGGACGAGCCCGCGGAGCCCGCGGAGCCCGCGGAGCTCGCGGAGCTCGCGGAGCCGGGAGCCGCGGGGGAGCGCCACGAGCGCCAGGCCGACCGGAGCATCTGGAACCCGATCCAGACCAGGTAGGCCGCCCCGGCGTACTTGACGACGGCGAACAGGATCGGCGTCGACGTCAGCAGCGAGGCCGCCCCGGCCGCCGCGAGCACCATCAGGACCGCGTCGCCGAGGAAGACCCCCATGGCTCCCCGGTACCCCTGCCGCACCCCGTGCTGGGCGGCGAGGCCGAGCACGTACAGCGAGTTCGGGCCGGGCAGCATGACGATGAAGAAGGCGCCGACCACGTAGGTCCAGATGTCGACGATGCCGAAGAACATGGTGCCGCTCCATGGGCGTTGCGCGGGGACGCTGCAGGCGAGGGCACTGCAGGAGGGACACCACCGTACCGGTACGAAGGTCCTTACCGCCGCCCATAATTCGCGTATCCGACTTTTGGGCCTTGTGGCGAATCCGTGTCAAGGCTACGATCACGGCAACTCTTAGGAAACTTTCCTAAAAGAAGCGAAGAACGGGAGAACCGATGGCCCGTCCGCCCCCTCCGCCCCCGCTGCGAGCTGCGAAAACCCGGTGACGGCAGCCGTCACCACCGAAGGTCCGACCGTCCGGACGCCTCACCCCCCAGGTTTCCCGTCCATGGGAGCGATCATGCGGCGCACCTTTTCCTTACTCGTCCTGACATCGGCTGCAAGCCCTTTCCGCGGGCCGGCCGCGACGGGCCCCGCGGCCCCGGCCGCCTCGCGGGCCACCGTACCCGCCCCCCGGGCAACCGCTCCGGCCGCCGTGACAGTTCCCCGGACCACCGCTCCGGCCGCCGTGACAGCCCCGGCCGCCGTGAGCCCCGTCCCGCGAGCGGGCACGCCACCCCGGACGACACCGGTGACGCCGGCCCGGTGAGCCCGGCCTCCCCGTCACCCCCCGACGCCCTCCGCCGCTCTTCCTGATCCCTCGCCGATCCACGGCACGATCCCCGTACGGGACCGTGCCCACCTCGCCGTACGGCTCGCGTCCACGTCCGCCCTCGCGCACCCCCCGCGTGGCGCGGCCGTACGGTCACCCCCACCGAACACATGAGGTCCACCGTGAAACCACGCGTCATCGCTCGTTCCCTCGTCGCCCTGGCGGCCCTCGTCCTGGCGATGGTGGTCGCGCCACCCGCCCAGGCCGCCTCGGCCACCGCCGTCTTCGTCAAGACCTCCGAGTGGGGTTCGGCGTTCGAGGGCAAGTACACGATCACCAACGGCACCGCCACCACGATCAACGGCTGGTCGGTCGCCTTCGACCTCCCGGCGGGGGGAAGCGTCAGCTCCTCCTGGGACGCGACGTCGAGCCGCAGCGGGCAGCGCTTCACCTTCACCAACCTCGGCTGGAACGGCACCCTGGCCCCCGGCGCGAGCGTGAGCTTCGGCTTCATCGCGAGCCCCGGAGGCGCCACCCCGGCAGGCTGCACCCTCAACGGCGCGCCCTGCGGCGGCGGCAGCGGCCCCACCGTCCCGGGCAAGCCGGGTGCGGTGTCGGCGACGGCGTCGGCGAGCAGTGTGGCGTTGTCGTGGGGTGCGTCGTCGGGTTCGGTGACGGGGTACCGGGTGTACGAGGGTTCGTCGGTCCGGGCGACGGTGTCGGGGACGAGCGCGACGGTGTCGGGGCTGGGCTCGTGCGAGGCGCACACCTACGCGGTCGCGGCCTACAACTCCGCGGGTGAGGGGCCCAAGAGCGACCCGGTCACGGTCACCACGACCGGCTGCACCGGCGGTGCCCCCGGCAAGCCGGGTGCCGTGTCGGCGACGGCGTCGGCGAGCAGTGTGGCGTTGTCGTGGGGTGCGTCGTCGGGTTCGGTGACGGGGTACCGGGTGTACGAGGGTTCGTCGGTCCGGGCGACGGTGTCGGGGACGAGCGCGACGGTGTCGGGGCTGGGCTCGTGCGAGGCGCACACCTACGCGGTCGCGGCCTACAACTCCGCGGGTGAGGGGCCCAAGAGCGACCCCGTGACCGCCACCACGACCGGTTGCACCGGTGGTGGCCCGCTGCCCAAGCACTTCCTGACCGGCTACTGGCACAACTTCGACAACCCGGCCGTCGAGCTGCGCCTCTCGGCCGTGCCCGACGAGTACGACCTGATCGCCGTCTCCTTCGGCGAGGCCACCGCCACGCCGGGCGAGGTCGTCTTCGGCGTGGACCCGGGCCTGTCGGCCTCGCTGGGCGGCTACACCGACGCCCAGTTCAGGGCCGACGTGCAGGCCCTGCACGCGCGCGGCAAGAAGGTCATCCTCTCGGTCGGCGGCGAGGCCGGCCGCGTCCAGGTGGCGAGCGCCGCCGCCGCGACCCTCTTCGCCGACACCGTGTACGCCCTGATGCAGAAGTACGACTTCGACGGCGTCGACATCGACCTGGAGAACGGGCTCAACGCCACCTACATGGGCCAGGCCCTGCGGCAGCTGCGCGCCAAGGCCGGTGCCGACCTGATCATCACCATGGCGCCGCAGACCATCGACATGCAGTCCACCGGCGCCGAGTACTTCAAGCTGGCCCTGAGCATCAAGGACATCCTCACCGTCGTCCACACCCAGTTCTACAACTCCGGTTCCATGCTGGGCTGCGACCAGATGGCCGCCTACTCGCAGGGCACGGTCAACTTCATGACCGCGCTGGCCTGCATCCAGCTGGAGAACGGCCTGCGCCCCGACCAGGTGGCGCTCGGCCTGCCCGCCGGGCCCGGCGCGGCGGGCGGCGGGATCGTCTCCCCGACGCTGGTGAACCAGGCCCTCACCTGCCTGGCCACCCGTACCGGCTGTGGCAGCTTCGTGCCGCCGCGCGCCTACCCCGGGATCCGCGGCGCGATGACCTGGTCCATCAACTGGGACGCCAGCAACGGCTGGAACTTCTCGCGGACCGTCAAGCCGCACCTCGCGACCCTGCCCTGATCCTCCACCGGGCCGGGCCGGCCCCCCTGACCCCGGCCCGGCCCACCCCGGCACCCCCCACCTCCCCGAACGAGGAAGAGCCATGAGACTACGTCGAACGCTGGTCGCGGTCCTCGCCGCGATCGGCATGTCCGCAGGCCTGTCAACGGTCGCGACCCCGGCCTTCGCCGCGTCCCCCACCGCCGTCTTCACCAAGGTCTCCAACTGGGGCAGCGGCTTCGAGGGCAAGTACACGATCACCAACGGCGGCACCACCACCATCAACGGCTGGTCGGTCGCCTTCGACCTGCCCGCGGGCGCCACCGTCGGCTCCTCCTGGGACGCGACGCTGAGCCGCAACGGCCAGCGCTTCACCTTCACCAACGTCGGCTGGAACGGCACCCTCGCCCCCGGCGCCACCGCCAGCTTCGGATTCAACGGCACCCCCGGCAGCGCCACCCCGTCCAACTGCACGCTCAACGGCGCGTCCTGCGGCGGCGGCAGCGGCCCCGGCACCCCGGGCACGCCCGGCACCCCGTCGGTGACCGGCACCACCAACTCCTCGATCTCCCTGTCCTGGGGCGCCTCCAGCGGCACCGTCACCGGCTACCGCGTCTACGAGGGCGGCACCCAGCGCGCACAGGTCAGCGGGACGAGCGCCACCATCGGCTCGCTGGGCACCTGCACCGCGCACACCTACACCGTCAAGGCGTACAACGCCCAGGGCGAGTCGGCCGCCAGCGCCCCGGTGAGCGCCACCACCACCGGCTGCACCGACCCCGACCCGGTCGGCAAGATGCCCGGGGCGCCCTACCTCTACATGGGCTGGGGCAACCCGCCCAACCCCGCCACCGTCATGAGCGCGACCGGGGTGAAGTCGTTCACGATGGCGTTCATCCTCTCCAGCGGTGGCTGTACCCCGGCCTGGGACGGTAACCGGCCGCTGACCGGCGGCGCCGACGCGCAGGCGATCAGTCAGATCAAGGCCGCGGGCGGCAGCGTGCAGATCTCCTTCGGCGGCTGGTC